>NZ_JABMIU010000008.1:0-260488 GCF_013332495.1 Brevibacillus sp. HB1.2
AGTTGCTCCAGTTGCACCAGTCTCTCCAGTTGCTCCAGTCTCTCCAGTGGCTCCAGTCTCTCCAGTGGCTCCAGTCTCTCCAGTGGCTCCAGTCTCTCCTGTTGATCCGGTCTCTCCTGTTGCCCCCGTCACTCCAGTTGTCCCAGTCGCTCCCGTTGTTCCAGTTGCACCAGTTGCACCAGTCTCTCCAGTGGCTCCAGTCTCTCCCGTGGCTCCAGTCTCTCCCGTGGCTCCAGTCTCTCCCGTGGCTCCAGTGGCTCCGGTTGATCCAGTCTCTCCCGTTGCTCCGGTGGTGCCAGTGGTTCCAGTGGCACCGGTTACTCCGGTTGTTCCTGTTGGACCGGTCTCTCCGGCGGCTCCAGTCGCTCCCGTTGATCCGGTGGTGCCAGTTGCCCCAGTCGATCCGGTGGTTCCGGTTTCTCCCGTTGCTCCGGTGGTTCCAGTTGCTCCAGTTACTCCGGTCTCTCCCGTTGCCCCAGTCACTCCGGTTGATCCCGTAGTTCCAGTTGCTCCTGTTGATCCAGTCACTCCGGTTGATCCCGTTGCTCCGGTTGCTCCAGTCGCTCCAGTCGCTCCAGTCGTTCCAGTGGTTCCAGTGGTTCCAGTGGTTCCAGTGGTTCCAGTGGTTCCAGTGGTTCCAGTGGTTCCAGTGGTTCCAGTGGTTCCAGTGGTTCCAGTGGTTCCGGTTACTCCGGTCGCTCCCGTGGTTCCGGTCTCTCCTGTGGTTCCGGTCGCTCCCGTGGCTCCGGTCTCTCCCGTGGCTCCGGTCTCTCCGGTGACTCCGGTGACTCCGGTCTCTCCCGTTGCTCCGGTTTCTCCGGTGACTCCAGTCGCTCCAGTCGTTCCAGTCGTTCCGGTGGCTGCCGTCTCTCCAGTTGTTCCCGTGGCTCCTGTTGGTCCGGTCTCTCCGGTTGATCCAGTCTCTCCCGTGGCTCCGGTCACTCCCGTTGATCCAGTTGATCCAGTCTCTCCCGTTACCCCGGTGGCTCCAGTCTCTCCGGTGACTCCGGTGGTTCCAGTCACTCCAGTTGTTCCAGTTGTTCCAGTGGTTCCAGTGGTTCCAGTGGTTCCAGTTAATCCGGTCTCTCCCGTGGATCCAGTTGCTCCGGTTGATCCAGTCTCTCCCGTAGTTCCTGTTGCTCCTTTTGCTCCAGTCGATCCGGTGGTTCCGGTCTCTCCCGTTGATCCGGTGGTGCCAGTTGATCCCGTGGATCCCGTGGTTCCTGTAGCTCCAGTTGTTCCGGTCTCTCCCGTTACTCCGGTGGTTCCAGTCGCTCCAGTGGATCCAGTCGCTCCGGTTACTCCGGTCTCTCCCGTTGATCCTGTCGTTCCTGTGGCTGCCGTCTCTCCAGTTGTTCCCGTTGCTCCGGTTGGTCCGATCTCTCCGGTTGATCCAGTCACTCCGGTGGTTCCGGTCTCTCCAGTTGCTCCAGTTGATCCGGTGGCTCCAGTCGCTCCGGTTGATCCGGTTACTCCGGTCGCTCCGGTCTCTCCTGTTGCTCCAGTCGTTCCACTTGATCCGGTCTCTCCTGTTGATCCGGTGGCTCCGGTCGCTCCCGTTGTTCCAGTTGCTCCAGTGGCTCCGGTCTCTCCGGGCACTCCCGCTGTTCCCGTTGCTCCAGTCGATCCAGTCGATCCAGTTACTCCGGTCTCTCCGGTGGATCCAGTGGTTCCCGTTGGTCCGGTGGCACCAGTTGATCCGGTAGCTCCGGTCTCTCCAGTTGCCCCCGTCACTCCAGTTGTCCCAGTCGCTCCCGCTGTTCCCGTTTCTCCTGTTGTTCCAGTCGATCCGGTTAATCCGGTCGCTCCCGTTACTCCGGGCTCTCCCGTTGATCCAGTGGCTCCAGTCTCTCCCGTTGCTCCGGTCTCTCCAGTGGCTCCAGTGGCTCCGGTGACTCCGGTCTCTCCAGTCGTTCCGGTGGTTCCAGTGGCTCCGGTCTCTCCTGTGGATCCCGTGGTTCCAGTTTCTCCAGTATCTCCAGTGGTTCCGGTGGTTCCGGTGGTTCCGGTGGTTCCGGTGGTTCCGGTGGTTCCAATTGATCCAGTGGCTCCCGTTTCTCCAGTCGCTCCGGTTACTCCGGTCTCTCCAGTTTCTCCAGTCGCTCCGGTGGTTCCAGTGGTTCCAGTGGCTCCAGTACCTCCCGTTGATCCGGTGGTTCCAGTTGATCCCGTTACTCCAGTCGCTCCCGTGGTTCCAGTGGCTCCGGTTGATCCAGTTGAACCGGACGCTCCCGTTGCCCCCGTCTCTCCTGTTGCTCCGGTGGCTCCTGTCTCTCCGGCTGCCCCGGCTGCCCCGGTTGCCCCGGTCTCTCCAGTTACTCCCGTGGTTCCGGTGGTTCCAGTCTCTCCCGTCGGACCTCTCGCCCCGGTAGCTCCGCTTGGTCCCCTCGGTCCACTAACTCCTGTTGCTCCTGTTGCTCCCGTCGGTCCAGTTGGCCCTGTTGGCCCCGTAACCCTCTTTACCGGACATTCAGAAGCATCCAGCACCGCTTCCAGCTTCTGTTGCAAAAGCAGGTCTTGCTTTGTCGTTGCTTCGAGCATGTCCCGCACATTCTTGTTTAACGCGAGCAAATCCGAAATGGTGGCTCCTGGTCCAGATAGCCCGGGAATTGTCCCGAGTGCATACTGAATTTTTTCAGCTTCCGCATTTAAAATATGACTAAGCCCCAACTCTTCCATAGCTAAAGAAGACAACATTAAATTGAGCGCATCGTCACGCCCTATCTGAATAGTCGGGGTGATATTCGGTATATTTGGAAATGACATGATTCTCCTCCTCTTTGAAAAGGATGTTTCCCCTCCCTCATGAGTTGTTACACAAGAAGCCGTGGCATACTGTTTTCCCAATCACCTGAAAAAGTATTGGACAAAAAGAATGGCACTTACAGACAACTACGAGAAAATAGAAGGAGAAAGGAAACCGTTGCTCATTCATTAGAGGAATCAATGCGAGGAGTAATCGTTATTGAAGTGCTTTACGAAACCATAAACGGGGTCTTTGTTTTCATTCATCCTCTTCCTCCAAAAAAGAAGCCATCCCCCTTAATCTAAAAAGGGATTCCAACAAACTGACATGCAGCTCTTACCAGTAACGGATGGAGAATCTCCTTCTTTAATCAACGGGGATCGATTCCATTTTTGTAGAGAAGGCCCGTGCAAATAACAATTTCCCAAATACAATACCTACAACCAAGAAGGAGTATAGCCATCTACTGTTCTACCCAATCCAGTTGCTCCAGTTTTGCAAAATAAGCTTCGTTGTACGCTACACTTGGATGCGTCGGGTAATACAGCTTTGCCATGTCGTGATGAATTTTTGCCTTTCGTTGATCCCCGATCCGATCGTAGCAGTAGCATAGTTGTATATGCGGCAGCCACGTCCATGCTGATTCATCTACCTTCCCCATGGAACCTTGTGGCCGCTCCAATAATGTCGCTTGCCGGTACCAATAAATGGCCTTCGGGAAATCCTGCTTCTCCACAAAAAAAGCCCCCATCCTGCAGCAAATCTCCGCACGCGGAAGGTCAATCGCAAGTGTCTTGGTCAAAGATTGAATCTGTTTTTCAGGTTGCTTCAAGTGAGCGTAACACTCTGACTGCTTCTGACACGCCCATATTTGATCCTCGATCCAACCCAAACCTCCGTCCAAAAACAACTGATACTGCTCAGCCGCCTCTTCGTACCTCGCATGATCGAACAATTCATTTGCAAAATAAAATTGGTCACGCGGATCAAAAACTTCGCCTTCTTCCTTGCGCCTTACATAGATTTGCAAATTCCGGTCTGTATACGGCTTATTTTTTTCGTGAGTAATGGCGATTTCACTGTGCAGAATTTCCCCCGCGACAGCCAAATACTCATGGACCGCCCCATGCCAAACAAAGTTACACTTCCGTCTGACGAGGCGATTTCTTCGCAAATAGTGAACGGGCTTCCCTCGCTCATCTACCATTAAGTGGTACGGCATCGAGATACTGTCGTAATCAAAATTGTCCAAGGCCTTCAGTGCTGCAAATCGTTCCCGATCCACTTCCAAAAGCACATCATCCGCATCCAGCCAAAAAATGTACGTCATCTTGGCTTGCGCAAAAGCAAAGTTACGAGCTGCTGAAAAATCGTCCACCCAGGTAAAATCAAACAGATGTGCACCATAGGTCAATGCAATTTCTTTGGTTCGATCGGTCGACCCTGTATCGACTATGATGATTTCATCCACCAAATCGTAGACCGTCGACAAGCATCGACCGAGTGATTCTTCCTCATCCCGAACGATCATGCACAAGCTAACCGTGAACATGCAGATCGCCCCCTCCCCAGAAAATCATTTTCTCAACATCCTATTTCCTTCCTTCCCCCTTTATGTATCCGTACTTTCATAACCATCACCTCGCACGAATATGGTGTAACAATATGTTCTGACAACACCGAAAAGAAGGTGATCATCCGAATGAGCCCGCCTCTCCTTTCCCTATGCATGATCGTCAAAGACGAAGCAGACCAGATCGAAGCTTGTCTGTCCAGCGTGCATATGGTGGTAGACGAGATCATTGTTGTCGATACAGGATCAACCGATGGTACACAGGATATTTGCCGGAAATACGGAGCGAAAGTTCTGGAGATTCCTTGGGAAAACAGCTTTGCGAAAGCGAGAAACGCCGGATTGCAGGTTGCCAAGGGAGAGTGGATTTTATGGCTGGATGCGGATGAAATCGTACAGGAAGAAAAAACGGGGGTGCTTCGTCAGGCTGTGAGTGCGAGCAAAGGCGACGCCTTTTTTATGAAAATGATCCATTACACTGGATCGCAAAAGGTGCAAGCTTCGCACCACTCCGCCTTCCTCTCCGGGCAAATCCGCTTATTTCGTAACAAAAAAGGGTTCCGATTTGTGCGAGACATTCACGAAGTGCTTCAATGGCCGACCACCGTTTCTAGGGATCTCGCCGTCCCTTTGCTACCTGTACATATCCACCATCTCGGATATACGGAAGATGCCGTTCAACGAAAACAAAAAGCTTTGCGCAACTTGAGGCTCTTACGTCACGAAAGAAAGCAATCCAAACAAGACCCATGGTGCGATTACCATCTTGCAAACGAATTTTTTCGCGCTAAACAATTGGAGCATGCATTTACACTAGTGAATCAAGCAATAAAAGGCTTTTTGACCACCAAACAACCTCCCCCGTCTATTTGCTACAAGCTGAAATTCGATATTCTTTTCCAGCATGGCAGTATGCGCGGAGCATGGCCGGGGATTGCACGAGCTATTCAAATCTACCCCAATTACGTAGACCTTCATTTTTACAAAGGCGTTTTCCTGATGGAGCATGGTCTGTTTGCCGAGGCGATAAAGGCTTTCGAGTATTGCTTAGAGATCGGGGACAATCAGTGGGAGCATTTTAGTGAGCAAGGAATGGGGAGCTTTTATGCTTTTCACTTTTTGGGACGATGCATGGAGCGCATGGGTAAGGCACATGAATCCCTTGTCTACGATTACACAGCAAGCTCCCTGCATGCTTCGCACTTCGCACAAAAGCGAGAGGTGGTGCTATGAGCGTGAAAACAAGTGTGCTAATCGGAAGTCCAGTTTGTCAGAAACCAGATGTTCTCCGGATGTTTTTGTTTTCGTTAGAAAGGCTGTCGACCTCAAACTTGACGTTGCACTATTTGTTCGTAGATGACAATAACGATCCACTTTCGAGCAAAATTCTTCAAAACTTTGCAGAAAAACACACGGGACAGGTCGACATTATCCCCGCTGCTGGCAGCCTGCATCCTTACACATGCGATGAAACGACCCACTACTGGAGCGACGCACTCGTCTGGAAGGTCGGTGGATTCAAGGACGAAATGATCGCCCGCGCCAAACACCATGATTACGACGCCCTCTTCCTCATTGATTCGGATTTGCTTCTCCAGCCAACTACTTTGGAAGTTTTGCTCGCTTCTGACAAACAGATCATATCTGAAATCTTCTGGACGAGCTGGACACCAGATACTGTCCCCGTCCCACAGGTGTGGCTCAAAGACGAATACACCCAATTCGAATGCGCACGCCATGAACAAATTTCCTTAGAAGAACAATACTTGCGGAAGTACGCTTTCTACGGACAACTCCGTGTCCCCGGCGTATATGAGGTAGGTGGTTTAGGGGCTTGCACCCTCATTCGCAGAAAAGCGCTGCAGGCTGGTGTCAGCTTTAAGCAAATTCCAAATCTGAGCTTCTGGGGCGAGGACCGTCATTTCTGCATCCGGGCTCAGGCTTTGGGTTTGTCCCTTTTTGTGGATACACACCATCCCGCTTTTCATCTCTATCGGGAGAGTGACTTTGCGGAAGCGCGAACCTGGATGAAGCAAATCTACGGCTCCGCTCCTTTACGCGTCAAAACCACTCGCTCTCCTGTCGTCAACAATACAATCCCCCTTGGAAACTAAACCATTATATGGTATATTCATTCCACGTCTATTTGGATGGAAAGGTACGGTAACTACGTATGCCAACAACAACTTTGTAATGGCCTAAAAAACTGGATAGCTGGCCCTTCGGAAAACAAACTGTTTTTCGCACAGGTGCAGTCTGCCCTTTTTTCCCATTACAAAGGAACGTAACGAAATCTGTAGGTGGTTATCCTGACGGAGGTTCGCTATGGGGAATCTCCGTTTTTTTGTGTCCAAAAACAGGCCTGCCCTACAGGACATCCAAATAGCAGGTGCGTTCCTTTCACTTTTTACACGAGGTGAAGGATCATGCATACCATCGAGCATACGTGGGTATTACGTGAAAATCATGAAAATCAGCCAGTGCGGCGACATTGCAGCAATTGCGGGCGAATCGTTCTCTTTTTCGATACCAACATCCGCCGCCACAACGCTAACGGCAAAAACATCTATCGCTTCGCTATCTATAAATGCGAAAAAAATCATACATGGAACGAAAAGCTAGCCATCTACAAAGCCTTTACGGATCATCGGGAGGTGCCAGATACGGAGTTTAGTGAAGAAATCGCGCCGCTGCCTACTCTCCCCTTGCATGAATACCAGGAAAAGGGCGTTCAGGAAGTGACGATTCGGATTGAGCGCGCAGAAGCTCGGTTCAGACTCGACAAGCTGCTGTCTGAACAGATAGAAGGCTGGAGCCGCAGCGAGATTGTCCGCAAGATCAAGGACGGGCATATTCGTCTGAATGAGCAGGAGACGAAGCCAAGCGCTGTATTGAGTGCAGCGGATATCATTCAAATTTTGATTGAGTAAAAGTATGTATAGAAAAGTCGCAGACGGGATCTGCGGCTTTTTCTTTTATTTCTTTAATACGACCATTTTTCTCGACTCGTCCCACTCCACTTGCAATCCAAGTAAGGCAGCCAGCTCTCTTGTTTTCGCAAAAGTAGTTCCCTCGTCGTTTACATAGGAGACTTCCTGTCCGTTCACGGTCACTTTTTGCGTGGAAGGCTCCCATTCCACTGCTCCACCCACTGCCTCCGCAATCATTCGGATGGGTACATAGGATACATCATCGATTAATTTTCCAGTGGAAGTAAGTGTCAGCTCAACTGCGCACTTATCCACATCAGGCTGTGGTTTTTGTGGATAAGCTGTGAGAAACCTGTGGACATCCTGTTGAAACTTTGCCCATGCGTCCTTCGCTGACATTCCCGTATATGTTTGAGCGGTCGTATTGACGACAAAAAAGGCCGGACAGTTTTTCCCCGTAATGTCGTAATGACGCCACAGGTGCTCGACTCCCCAGCCATGTCTTTTTAAGATATCCGCAGTCAGTCCCACTGTTTGCTCGTACATTTTCTCATAGCTTCCATCTGCATTGACGCACATTTCAATCCCAATCGTGCAGTTGTTCGGGTAGTTGCTCAATTTGCTCAAGGCGGCCTGTGAATAAGTTTTCGCCCCGACGTGGTAGCCCATCTCGTCCTCGGGGAGGCAGCGAATGATTTCTTTGTCATCCACGATGTAGTGTGCGCTCGCGACTGTCGTTGGTCTGTTGAAGTAGTTTCGGTTGGCGGCGGCATTTGCACCGCTGCGTTCGTTAGCCGTCCAGTGGATGACGACTCCTTTTGGGACGATTTTCTTTTTCGGGCGGGAATTTTCGTTGGTCAGAAGCATCTCGGTGATTTTCATAGTTTACTAGGACTCCTTTCGTTTGGCTCGCTCAGCCTTTGCCTTGATTTCGGCACTGACTAATTTCTCGACGGATTTGGGCATCGGCCAGCCTGCGCGGTGGGCATTGGCGGTTAGGCTTGTCCAGGTGTGGTAGATGAGGCCGAAGGTGACGCCGTAGAATAAGAAGCCTGGTGTACCCATGACGCGGTCTAGGAGGTTGGCTACGGCTGGTAGGGCCATGAGGAATAGAGTGCGTGGGATTCGGGACAGGCCGTAGTCGGATGAGTAGGATTGGTCTTTTTTGGCGGCGGAGATGCCTGTGATCCAGTCGAGGGCGATTAGGAAGAAGAGGACGATTAGGATGTCTTGGCGGTTGGTGCCGTATAGATAGTGAAAGGCGGGCGACACGATGGCACCTGCTGTTGTCGCCCAGGCGTTTGCTGGGGTTGCGATGCTTTCTAGGCTGTGTAGGGATTTCATGGTGTGTCTCCTCCTTTAGTTGGTTGTGAAATAGCGATAGCCTCGCTAGGAACGAGGCTATCATTTTTATTTGGTTACAATAAAAACTCTATTGCACGCTTAGCGCGTATACGATTGACCTGTGATTGTCTTAAACTCTTCTGCAGTAATCTTGTTGAATGAAACAACCTGTTTGAGCTGAGCAGCATTTGCCCACCCGCGATCATAGTAATATTTCCATTTTTGAAAGTCTGTCATTCTACAGTCCTCCTTGAGATAGTCTTTGTTCAAGACCAGTGATGGATTGGCCTAGAACGTGATTGTCATCTTGCAATTGAATAATTTCTAAATCCTTCTTCGCCAACTGCTGTCCGAGTACCTCATTGTCAGTCTGCAATCGCATGAAATGCAGTTCCTTCTCTACCATCTGCTGCCCGATAATTTCAAGTTCTGTCGGCGGGACCAGCTTGCTTTTGATTGTATCAATCTCCTGTTGTGTTAGACCTTCCACCCACTGGTCACCGTTCCATTTGGGTTGGAAAAAGCCTTCAGGGATTTGTGCAGTAATGATATTGTCTCCTAAGGAAATTTGACGAGAATCGTGCTGCCTTACTTGTTCAGCATCAAAAAGGACGGGCTCTAGAAAGACCCCGTCTTGACTGATTTTATTTACTTGTATTAGCATGAGTTACCTCCCTATTGTTCTGCACGGAATGTAATTCCGTCCAATGACAACCAAGAATTACCACCCGTAGAAACAACAATATATCCGTTACTACCGACTTCAATACTAGAAAAGACGATACTTCCGTTATAACTCGATGCTGAGAAGTAATGACTAACATTGGGACGATACCCTGCTGGTAGTTTAAACGCTGGCACAGTCCCTCCTACAGTACCGCCCTTTATCATTCCGCTTAGATGAACGATCCCAAAGTCATCCTTGAAGTAACCAGCACTTGAATAGCCAACGCCATAATTAACCCAGCCATTCAACAATACTGGAGCAATCCATTGCCCCTGCTGTTTGCGGGCATATGTCGTTTCAACAACAGACAGCCGAGTTTTATTGTCTGATACTTGCTGCACAACTTCATTCAAAACTGACTTGTCACTGGTCGCGTATTGGATAGATGCTTCTAGGGCCGTGCCTGTGAATAGGTGCTTGTCCAAGTTAACATAGGTTACTTCGTATACTGCGGTTGGATCGTAGTGGGCATATTGTATCGTTGCATTTGCTCCTCCATTTGCTGTTGATGATCCTAAGTAGTTTGAGTAGAGGGTCCATTGATTGTCGACCTTACCGTTTTTGTATATAAACAATATCTTGTTCGTACGATTTTTAAGATTATTTGAAACAGAGCCAGAACTAGATCCTGTGTTTATCTGAGCATAATCCAGCTCATTTCGAACAATAGGATTTGCTCTTTCTCTAACAATCACACCCTCAGCCAGTTCCACCAAGTTCTGTCCTTCGTGGAATGATAAACTGCCTTCTGCTATGATCGGCTCCTCAACAGATTCTGCAAGTTGGTAGGTGAGCGTTGCCCATCCCTTCCAGTTTGGTGCTTTGTTGGCTGAAACGTAAGCCAGTGTTTGGGTTGGTGCATCAGCATTATCAAGGATTGACTTCCAAGCTGTAGGCTTTCCGTTCCCGTCTACCGTTTTGGCTTTCCAGCCGTTCATAAGAGCTTGAATTTCTTGTTGAGTGACGCTCGTATAAGTTTCACCCCAACCTGACTCGGTGTCGGAGATTGAAAGCCAAAGTGCTGCATTTGTATTACCAGCTTCAATGCCAAGGTTAATGCAATCAGCACTCGGAAAAATACCGATATCTTGCGTCATTAGAACCTTTCCGTCATATTTTACTGCTCTTTCCCCGATATCTCTTCCTAGAAAGAAGTTATTTAACCTGATTTCTTTGTAGCCTGTTCCGTCTGCACTAACTTGCCACGGTAAATTACCATCCAACGCCATATCTTTCTTAAACCGATGCATCTGAAACAACTGCCCGGATCGCTCGAATAAGGAGTCATACACCGTTCCAGCAACGTTCGAAGCAAGCTTTGTTTGCAAGTACAGGTATTCGTCATTTTGTGGTTCGAATGGTCTAGCGATCGACCCTAGTTCAAGTTGCGGGTTGGTGAATGTGAATGTACCTACTCCATAGTTAGTACAATGAACCCGTATATAAACTGAGTTGGCTGGAGACGTGATCGTTATAATTTCGCTGGTTCCTGTAGGTTGCGAGTCGTACTGGAGTAATCTAGTTCCATTCTTATCGAAAAACCACAAACTATGGTAAGGACGAACTGTTGAGGAGACGTACCCTGTAAAGTTATCACTGAAAGTATAGATAGTATCGGGCAGGGCAGGTATATCCACATAGGCACCTTGAAAGTTTGTTGTTGCATCTAATTGCAACTTATACGGCTCAACCACTTTCGCATTAGCGTTCATGGTCCATTCCGTGAACGGAGGCAACAGGTTTTTGCCATGCTTCTTGATTACTGGGTTTTGTAAGTGCTGCACGGAGTCAACATATGGAAATTTCTCGGCAAGCTTTTTGCCTGTATACTCGGGGTCTATATCTATTTTGTCATATATACTTTTGTCGATTTCAAAGATACGGAAACCGTCAAAGTACGCTGTCTCGTTATCATCTGCTGTAACGATGCCCCATACCCTAAGTGCATCAGCAGTTACAAGGTCTGTAGGCGCTATTTTCACATAGGTTGGTTGGAAATTGTACTGGTCAAGAATATGATTACCGTCCTTGTAGACAGAGCCATCGACTCTGAATGAAGCCTTAATAAAAGTTCTGTCTGCTGTACCAGTCTTAGTGTCAACCATTGCAAGATGGTACTTAGTTTTGTTCACTCGTTCTAGCAAGTCACGGCTGTAAAATCCACCCGTAGACTTGCTACCGTAGTCAGTAATAACATACTTTATGCCACTAGTTCCGTAGAGCTTGTTCGCGGTGTCTAAAGAAAGCATGATAGATACAGACGTTTTTGTCCATGCTGAGATATCTTCACAATTCCCATCATTACCGAGTAAGTTAACAAGCGTTCTCCCTTTTATGTTTAAAACATTCACCGGAGTGGCACGGTCAGTCGTCAATACTTGAAGTCCATGTTTTAATGTGTTAGTCTGCTGAGCTGTACTACTAAATTCGTCTAGGATAGCCTGCTCCGTATTAGCAATCTTTCTCAAGAAATCATTGAAAAGTTGAGGAGTCGCCATTGTCGGGTGCGAAATATCCTCGCTTACAAGCTCAATCCGCCCTGTAAGTTTCATTTTATCCCCTTGATATGACATCAGATCAACTCCTCCCAGTCATAATAGAATTCTTCGTTGGGACTGATTGTTTTTAAACCAAACGTCTGTATAGCTAGCGCATTCCCTTGATCATCTACAATCGCAGCCTCACTGAATGCATTCCCCGGAATTTTGTCACGAATCAGTTTTACTGAGAACCGAACAACCCCGTCAGCAGGATATGACTTCCCCTCTATTGGCAGTGTGACTACTCGACGAAATAGGTCGGACTGCGTTGTGGAAATTGGCTTGTCTTTGCTAACATTGGACGGATCATGTCCACCATCACCAAATGCTAAACTAATCACTCTCGGGAATACTCCGTCGCCGCCAAGTGCTTTCGCATAACTATTTCTTGCGTGTAGTGTTGTTATTTGAGCCATCTAAACTATCACCATCCTTTTTGTGCAAATGCCATCTTTACGGCGTATTTGTATGCGTGATTTGCTGTGACCACCTGTAGAGGTCTCCTCAATCGTAAGTGGTGCTCCGACAATGCCTTGGATTGCCCAAGAACTATCAATCGGTAGTCGTTTAATCGGGTAAAGCTCATTTTCTCCCCAATCTGTTGTAACCACTTGTCTTACTTGTCGCTTGATAACGAAATACTGTCGGTTACGGTGATAAATTTCTCTTCCAGAAAGAGACCATGTGCCATCAAGAGGAACAGTTCCGTCTAGTGGGAAAACAAAAGGACCAGGAAACTTCGCACGTGACAATATACGAAGTGGTAAACTGCGTCTGAGATTTAAGGGTATCTGATCAAAAACAGAAAATACTGCTCTGTTTACATGAACTGGACGAAGCTGCTCGAAGTCTTCACGTAACTGGTTGATGAATACTTGCTTAGTATTGTAAAACCGGAACAAGACTTCTTTTTTTAAGAAGTCCTCATCAATGCTAGATAGATTACCAGCCTCTTTCCCCAACTCTCGCAATACTCGTAACGTGAACCTCGCCTTGCTCAAGTTTTTCATACGAATTGCAGCTCGTCGCTCCTCGTATGTCCCTGTACGGATGTCTCCAAAATAAATCCAATCCCAGGTATCCAGTCCCCAGGTTGCATATGGAAGTAGAAACTGTGCCGACCATTCATGAATTTCCTCGCACAAATAATCTATTTCCCCGCCCATTGCCTCGAAATGAGTTTCTGCTTCTTTGTTTTCATACCAATAAATTGGCAGCTTCTCTCTATACCGAATTGGTATCATTTACGTCACCACCAAAGAGAGACTTGCCACTGCATTAGTAGGTTTAATAATATTTGTTGTTCCGCCATTTAATGTGTAATTCGTGAAGTCACTTACCCCATCAACAAAAAAGAACGAACCGATTTGTTGATACACAATCGAGTTACGTCCTTTAAGATAGTTTTTAATGCGATTTGAAATAAGATCAATGGCTGCTATGCGCTTAGAATCATCAAGCATTAATAATTTTACAGAGACTTTGACAGCAAAAATAGGAGCCGGATGGGACTTTAAGTCGTGCCCTGCCATTCGCTTATCATCCCAAAGCAATCCAGTTACGCTATCTGCAAAGTCCTGCGTTACTGGTTGGCCTGCTAGATCAGTGAGATAAATATCAATTGAAACATCGTTTCGTTCTTTTTCAATTGCGATTGCACCACCCACACCTTCAATTTCAAGGGCCCACGACTCATAGTCTTTGCATCGACCGTTTCCTTCCTCCGTTCTTTTCTTTTCCAAAATACGTTGTCTATAGGATTCCTCGTCTTCCCCCTCTTTTATATCGACTCCTTCTTCGTAACCATGTGCAATCAGAAAGTCGCCATCTGCCCACACTACAAACGCTTGAAGAAATCCATATTCTTTGATCTGCTGTTGCTCTGAAATTTCCTCTGCCAGAGGATACCATAGGTCATAGAAGATTTCCCCTTCGTCTGTTGCAGGTGGCGCTTCCCCCTTTGCCTGTGCATAAGCAGTAGCACGATTGACAATCCGTTGATAAATCTGATCCGGTGTCTCCCTTAGCAAAGGCATTTCCGGTTTTGGCGGTCTTATCGTTGCCATGCATCCACCTCCATTCTCGTCGAACCACGCATCCCGGTAATCTCCACATGCAAAATAACCCGATTTCCCTCAAAGCGGATATCGAGTACCTCCGCATGCTCAATCTCACTGTGCGCCTCCAACGCTTCTTGCACCTGTGCCTTAATCACAGACAAGGACAGCGCAGACCGCATTCGCCCTTTGCCAGACAAAAAATCCACACCATACCGCTCCGAATAGATCGCATAGCGAAACCGCCGTGTATGGAGGATCTTTTTCACCGTCTCCTCCAAGTACTCCACGTATGTCTTGGTGCGCAAATATCTGCCGTCTGGTCCCTGCCTCAACTGCTTCGTTTCCCAATCGAACCGATATGTCCACGGAATCGGCAGTTCGGTTCCTTGCGCCAATATCTCTTCTCTCCCTTGCAACTGCGGAAACATCATTCCACCACCCCAAGCAGGAGGTATTGCTCGTTGGTGCATCGCAACAGGGCTACTTTTTTGCCCACATCTTCTGGCTTTAATTGGGCAGAACGCAATGCCGACAGCTCATACGGCTCCAAGGGTGTCGGGTCCTCGTCGAGCTTTACAGACAAGGGCGAGAACGACAAAAGTTTGCCGAATTCCCCTTGCGTATTCTCGATGCCGTCCTGTGCGTGCCCTCGCAGTTTTGCGATAACCGAATGCATCTCTTACGTCCTCCTTTCCAATTGGAGATCCATTGTGTATTGACCGCCCTGCCAACGCGCTTGGCAGCTAGTGACGATCCAATCTGTAATAGTTTTATTGTCTTTTTCCATAATCTTGATGAGCCAGCCCGCACGCAGCCTTGCTGCATTTTCATCCTCGTGCCTAACCGAAATGGACCTTGTCTTGGGGATTTTGGACAACTCCGCGAGTTGCTTGGCTGCCAATCCGGCCACGTTTTTGTCCTCTCCTGCATCGATGACTTTTTGCATGCGTCCTATTTGTTTGACCAGGCTATCATTTGATTTCGTTGCACTGCTCACGACCCGATCATCCCGGTAACGCTCCACTGTCACAACGGTGTATACATCCTCGATACTCTCTCCCGTCGAGCTGCTTGTGAGCAAGCTCGCCTTGAACATCGGGATGATGCTGTTTTTCCCCTCGGGGAGTACCGTCAGTTTGTCTCGCTGGTATTGCACGAAATAGCGGATGCCTGTCTTTTCGTACGCTTGCTCGGTTAGCGAAGTAAAGAGAGACGTGTATGATTGGGACGAGATTCTCTCCTTCACCGTAAAGCCGAACGCCGGGCAGCTAAAATGGATACCTGCCGACTTGATGATTCGTGCAAGCTCTGTCCCTGCATCTCCATCCAGCTTGAGTCTGGAGATTTCGTTTTTTTGCAAATACCAGCCAAGTTCGTATGCTGTGGCCGATAGATCGCCTGTTCGATCGTCTCGGTCAAAACGAACGAGTGGACCATGGAAAAGCTGCTGGGATTCCTTGAGCTCTGCACCCGTAAAGAGCATCAAAAAACCCGCCGATTGCAACGGCGGGCCTTCCTTGATTCTCACATCACAATTTTGGGCGATTTGTCCTCTGGCCGAGGACCAGGAAAGCTCGGTAACGGCTGGGGTCAGGTCATAGCGGGTCTGTTCTTTTCCGTAAATGACTTTCATTTCGTCTGCCCTCCGTTACATTCTATTTTCTCTTTCTAGCTTTTCGTGAATCTCTCTTTTCCTGTCTTCCAACCTTTTACTGTCTATCCGTGGGGCCGCTTGCTGCTTCTTCGTCTTCTTGGCTACCTTCCCGCTCGTATTCGGACGAGCTTGCTGCTGTTTCGTGATGACCGCACCTGGGGATAGAAGCTGCGTCTGATTGCTCCACGTAATGAATTCATCTTTGACAAACAACGGTAGCTCAATCGAGCCGTGAAAATCGACGTTTTTTCCAAGAAATTTGCCGTCGCAAGGCCCAATGAGCACATTCCAAGCCAAATCAAGCTCATCTATAGTCAAAAGTGCTTCAGAGCCCGTTAAGCGATCCAATCCAGCAAGCCACTGTCTAGGCCCTTGGTAGCCTTGCACCTCGACATAGGGAGCCGTACTGTCTCCGGGTAAGATGAAGTCAAAAGAGATGGACTTTGGACGTCTGGAAGAGATGCGATTGCCGGACAATAACGTAATCGATGTCGAGCTTTCGATGTCGTTGCCATAGCCGCGAAACTGGATTTCCGCAGGAGTTACCGGAAACGTCAGCCTGTATTTGCCTTGTAGACGGATCATGTCGTTACCCCTCCCCTCGTCTCTATTGCATCCAGCAGGGAGCGCTCGATGATGTCCTTGATCCTCTGCGCGACAGATGGATCGCTGAGCATTTTTAACATGGTCGGGATATCTTGCAGTACGCCTTGTACGTGCAGTGGAATCGAAACTTGCGGAATAGCAATGGAGACAGGCTGCGGATTCCCAGTTGAGCTGCCAACAGGCGAGTGATTCGGAGCAGGAGGACCTGCTTGAATTGCTGGTTTCATAGCTGCAGATGGCGCAGGAGTCTTGTTCTGCCACCACGACTTGATCCCATCGTATAGGGCTCCACCCGCCGCTGATCCACCCATGCCACCAATAAGACCACCAACTATCCCCCCGATTGCTGTACCAATCCCAGGTAACACCGAACCAATAACTGCTCCAGTAGCCGCTCCCGCTGCTGCCCCTCCCCAGCCACCAAGTGCTTCTGCCCCTACTTGTGCTGCAGTATCCAGCTTGTTCGCTGAGCCTGCAATAGCTGTGACGCCTAATAAAGTTCCCAGAAGAGGAACCCTTCTGAGTCCTCCTTTCAGCAATTGTTTCCAGCCACCTTTGCTGGCAGCTTTACCAGCCTCAGCATGATTGCCGCCACTATCTGATCCGGGTTGATTTCCTGCAGAAGAGGGAGTTGGCGCACTATTTTGATTTTTGTTTTTGCCGTCAGTTTTCTCTGCTTCTTTTTGCGAATTACCGCCACCAGCGTCCGGTTGTTTTTTTCCTGCCGTAGAAGTTGTTGGAGCATTGTTTTTTGTTTTCCCGGCTTGTCCTTGGGGACCACCACTATTCGAAGCAGATTTTTCTCCTGTTGGAGGGCGGCGATCCGGAGAACTTTTTTTCTTTGATTTCTTTTTAGAAGAAGGGCTTTGTGTGCCATCGCAACAACAGCAGCAGTCTTTTCCACCAGTCGCTTCTTGAGGAAACTTTTCTTTGGTTGTCCGAAGATCTTTGATTTTTCTCAGTTGAGATATTATATGGTACAGAGCACTGCCAAGGATTAGTAATCCTCCGGTAAAAATCGCAGTACTTTTTATCGACTCGTCCAAAGAGTTAAACGAGCCCATTACTCCTTCAGCTGCTTTCGAAATCCCTGTATTTATCCCAGACATTTGTTCTGCGTACAGAGTCGCGATCTCCATGGCCTCGTTTCTCGCCATCGCTTGTGCCTGCCCGGGTTTGAAATAAACATCGTTCTGTGCAGACAGTTGATGTGCATTCACCGCTGCATTTCCGACTTTATATTCGCTCTCTTTCCCCTGTTCCGGCACAAAATCCCCTGTAGTCATATCTCTTACTTCTCGCAGAACCTTCGCCATGTCATCTCCGGCATCGCCTGTCAAAGTATCGAATGCACGTTGTTGTAAAGTCTTATCCTGGATGCTAGAAAAAGTCATCAGGAGTTTTCCGAGGGCGATATTTATTGTTTCTTTCTCCCCCGTTGCGAGACTTCGATTCAGCGTTGCTATATCTTGGGCGGCCTTAGCCTTTGCATCCTTCTTATTTTGAGCCTTGTAATGCTTCTCAAGGATTGTGGCAAGATCACCACTGTCTGCCATCTTCATTGCATTCTCTTGTAAAGCGCCATACGTTTTAAAATCATTCAAAAGCTTTCCCATTGAGACAAAAGTAGCGGCCATTTTTTCAGGCGTATTCAGCAATTTGCCATTCTGAAGGTTGAAGTGAGCCATGGATTCCACAAATTTTCCGGTCGCGGCTCCCCCTCCCAAGTTGCTTAAATGCTGAACGGCGTTTGACTGCCTAACGGTACTATCAACTCCAGTAGAAAACTCAATGGAGCTCATCATTTTCATGATTTCATCTTCCGTAAACCTCGTCGTGTTTTTCAGCATGCCTGCTTTTTCTGCATACTTTAAACCATTGGTTGCATGCACAAGTTCGGCTTTGGCGATGAGGACGTATGCTTGATCTTTCTTTATATCAGGATTGAGTTCACGTATGGTTATGGAAGTCTCTTCTACCTTCAGGAGTTGCTCATTACTTTTGCCACCAATTTCAAAAAGCGTCTTTTCTCTTTCAGTCGCCTGAGCTTCTTGGGCAACCGAACTCAGCGTTGTTCCAAGAGACTTTTCGATCATGGGAGTTAGTGAGCCCAGGAGTCCTTTTGCGAAACCGTCATATTTACCTACTAAATCAAACGTTTCCATCATTGTTCCTGCCATTCTTTCACCTCCTTGTCCTCCCAGATGTCTACACCCAGCAGAACCCGAAAAAAGCCGGGAGACCTACCCCCCAGCTCTTTCCTCGTCCTCCGCCTCAATCATCTGACAAGCAAAAATAAACAGCTTCTGCTTGTACAAATCGACTTCGTACTCGAGTAGATCCGACGGGCGGCCTCTGCCTTTTAAAAAGGCACGGCAAATATGCCAGGCCTCGCCGTCAGATCGGATTAGTTTTTTGCTTCTTCAATAGCTTCTTCTTCCGTCTGGGTTGCATTGACTTCACGGACCGCATTGAGCAGCTTGGTGTATCCCTCTGGATTGTCGCGGAAAATTTTCTCGACGAGCTCATACTTGGTGCCAACCTTGTACGCTTTCTTGAGCTCTTCCTGATTCCAAGGAAAATCGTGCTCAGTGGCCTTCACCAATCGGGCATCGTTGTACAGGAACCAATCCGTTTTCTCGCCTTTGTCAGCCATTCGTTCGCACTCGCGCAGCTCGGACAAATTCAGTTGGCGAACCTTCCATTCGTCACCGTCGATGGTTACGGTGATTTCTTTTCGCGAAGTTTGTTCATTGGCTTTGGCCAAAAATTTCTCGAGTTTGTTTTTGTTCATATGCAAGCACTCTCCTATTCGGTGTAAGTTGGCAATTCATCCAGGTAGTCTGGCTTTTCGATGGACATCCCTTTCAGGTCGTAGGTCGCGTGATCGTTGCCGTCTGCTTTTGCTTCCCACAGCGTAATTTCGTCTGGGTTCAGCACGATATTGGAAATGCGGACGCGTTCGGAGTTGCCTGCTTCCTTGTCCAGCGTCTCGCCGATCAGGAATGGGAGGACTGGGGTTTTGCCTTGCGTCAATTGATCGACGCAGTAGTATTTCAACGCAGCGTTGGTTGCGGTAATTTTCAACGTCACTTCTACATGCCAGTCGTTGACGGTCTGGATTTTTCCTTTTTGCAGACGATTCGTATCGCCGTACTCTACCTTGAGGACCATTTTTCCTTCCAAGGTACCGAAGATCGGGTCTCCGTTTTCATCGTAAATTTGGCAGTTCTTCAGTTTAATATCGCGTGCAATAGCCAATTACAGCACCTCCCAGTCAATGTCAAAGTATTCGATGGCATCAAGCGGTTTCGCAGACAAGAGGAAGCCACGGCGATCCCCGATGCCGTTCTTTTGATCCGTAAACGTCCAGCCTGTATCAATCGCGCCCTGCTGTTCGCGGACGGTCATGTACGCGTTGACGGCAGAGACAAACACTGCGCCGCCCAAATCGTTGTTGCCGAGCTTGCCTTTGTATTTCTTGCCGACTTGGCTAATGTCGTTGACGATCTGATCCAGCGTCATGCTGACGCGGATTTTGCCGTAGTCCTCGCGCTCATGCGTACCCAGAACAGCCAGCGTATTGACGGCGCTCTCGATAATGTACACATCTCCGTCGCGAGTTGCGATCAGCGTACCAGAGCCGAGCGCACTCAAAATATCGGTGTGGCCCCAATCCTTGTGCGCTTTTTTCAACGGAACGACGACGGCTGTCAGCGATTCATGCGCAGGAGTTGCTGCAATCATACCCGCTACCCATGCGGCCCACTCCAGGCTGCCGTATACTTTTCCGTTGTTGTGTTGACCAGCAATGGCACTATTCACGACAAAACGGGCATTTTGTGCCACAGAACGCTCGATGTGCTTCGCCATGTTCTCGTCATCCGCTGCCTTGCCGCCGATCACCAGCGTGCTGAGCTTCTTGTTTTGCGTGCGACGATCGTTCATGAATTGCTTCGCTGCCGCTTGTACAGCCGCATCGTCAAAAGGCAGATACATCGTGTCAAAATCAGCACCGGAAACCGCCATGAACAGCTTAGTCGAGTCAGCTGGTGCCAGCGCTACTGTGCCACTTTTCGCTCCTGTCAGCGCTGTTTCTGGCACGATTGTAACGGCAGTCTCGCCCAGCTTTTTTACACGCACGTAGTTGGATTGGCTTGTTTTCGCTACCAGCTCATTCGCATCCGCAAACGAAAACTTCTCGGTTTGCAGAGGGCCTGTTACTTGGAGTTCTTTTTTGCCTGGCTCGGACGTTGAGGAAGTGATGGCAACCTTCAGCTCGTTACCCACCAAGCCTGGATACAGAGCCTCGACTCTGATCGCATCGGCTTGCTCATACGCTGCTTTTGTGGCCGTGCCATTCGTCATGCGGTACGCGAGAATCGTCGCGCCGCCTTCTGCTGCCAGCTCCACGGTATCGACCTTGCCAAATGTCTGAGCAAGTCGCTCCTCAAAGCTACCCAGCTTCACCAGCTCATCTGGCGCGCCCCACTCTGCTTGATACGGCACCAGTACGACTCCGCTCTTCGGTACTACACGTTCTTTTGCTTTTGCGATTAATTCGACCGTTACACCCGGACGTTCACGTTGAATGGTCATGCTTACACCCCGCCTTTGTATTTGGTCAGTCGGCTCTTCACTTGTCCTTCTGCCAGTAGTTGATCATCTGCTTCAGAAAAAAGAGCACCTGCTACCTCGAACCGTTCGGCTCCAAGGTAAGCGGCGCTCTTGATCCACTCTTGTTTGGTTTGCACAAGCTCTGGGGCCTGTGCTTGTTGTTCTTTTCGTGCCACTATGATCGGGCCCCCTCTACATCAAATTCGTTGATTTTGTCTGTGACTGCTCTCTGCACCGCCACGTTGTAGGTGAACTGAAACGCGATTTCCGTCCGGTCCTTTTTATCCCGCCAAATACGCAAGGTGGAGCTGTCGATCTCGATGGACACTCCAGACGTCTTGCCTTGATAGCTAAATTGATTTTGGCGAAGGAGCTCACGCAGCGGTTCTGCTGAAAGCGGCTGGTAAACACCTGCTACCTTTGGATAGTGGAGGACGATGGCTGCTTCTGAGACCACCTGATAGGAAGTGAGGCTTCTTCCTTCTTCACGGACTCCTTGCGTCAACAGAAACGCGATTGGCGGTTGGAATCTCTGCGCCATCCAATCGTCCACGTTTACAACTGTAGCGAGCTTTGGATACGCTTCATTCACCAGTTCAATGAGAACGGCTAGCTCACGATCCATCCAGCTTCACCTCCCATACTTGCGATATCTCTTCTGTCTTCGTCACATGACTCTTCCCCCCACTATTTCACTTCATTTGGCAAGGCATTCACGGCAAATGCCCGCCGAGCAGGGAGCGAGTAGCCTATAGCTTTGAACTCGCCATCATGTGGCGCCAATCGCCGTTTTCCCCGCTCGCCGAACATTTGAGTCGTCGGCGTACATAAAAAGCCACCCGACAGCTTCATCGGATGGCTCTTATCTCTCTTACTTGTTTCGCTTGACTCAAGTATAACCGAACTGGAGGAAAAACTGGGAAAATGACCCGATGTGTCAGGAAGTGTCAACCTTTGTCAGATTCAACATGCTTGTGAAAATGAAAAGAAGCTGTCTTTATCAGACAGCTTCTCGTTTAGTAAGCCAGTTTCTGTTTTTCATTATCCAGTCTGCAGAGCCTGATCGCCATACATCGCCCATGCCATCTTCATCACGGCACTGCGCTTGATTTCATAATACCGCTGTCGGGACACGCCGATTTCTTTAGCAATCAGATTGTTCTTATCGCCATCCAGCAAAGCTTCGACTATCAAGCGTTCCTGCTCCCCCGGAATCGTCTCGACCGCTTGGTTGATCCGCTCGATTTTATCCTGCAGATTTTGCAGCCTCTTCCATTTCCGCTCCCGGCGTGCAACCTCTGCGTGCGTCTTATCTCCATTGCTGCCTTTTCCTTTCGGCATCCCTGCATCCAGTCCGTACTGTGCGACCATTCCTTCCCCTGCTTCACGCAAAAACCGCTGGATGCGCACGATCTCGATTTGCATATAATTGTAGTCGCGAATTTCTTCTTCGGCCTTTTGTAGAAAATCTACGATGGGTGCTTGCTCACTCAGCCGGACGAAGCCTTCTTTTCTAGCGGATACTGTCTTTTTCTGCCCCTTTGCCTCTTGATCTCGCATGTACTTGTCCCACTCCGGGCAAGAATCGATTTTTCCTACGTGCTTATCATGAACCTGGCAATGTGATTTCTTTCCCCAGCACGTTGCCGGACACACCTCGCATACTGCTTCCATGAAAACATCTGTGCTGATCAAGGCACTATTCCCCCTCGGTCATATATATGAAGTCCAAATGATTGCTTAACGGTTTTCGTTGACTCTTGCGCCTTTTCTTAATCTTTGAGACAAACCGATCTGTCCGATAATGACTCCGATCAATAAGACAGCTGCTCCGATTAATGCTGCTTCTATCATTTCGTACGTATCTCCTTTGCATAGACATTTTCTTGTATAATGAAAGAGGGCAAAGAGGATACTCACCAGTTGTATTCTTTGCCCCAAGCCTTTAATGGGGATTCCGATCGTCAGTCGGAGTCTCTTTTTTTTGTTCCAGTTGCTCTTTCTTTTTCTCTTTGTTTGCCTTTAATTGCAGGTTGAACAGATTATTAATCCGAATCTGCAAATCTACCTGCTTAAACGTGACGATTAAAGCAAGGAAGCACACGACAACCGCGAGAACCTGAACGTAATCAATCGTCATCATAGCATCACTTCTCCACTGCGGATCGCTTCGAGCATCGCGGTTTTCATTTCTTGCATGCTCTCTTCGCGAGGTAGTTTGATAAAGGAAGCAAGGTACTCCATGTCGGGAAGCAGAAAGTCGAGGATCGTCAGTACAGCCCGATTATCCCCTGACTGTGCTTTTTGGAGGGTCAGGCTGAACGAGTCAGCTTCTCGGCCAATTGGCGCAAATATTTGTTTTTGCATTTACTCACTCCTTGTCTGGTCATATTCAGTTTTTTGGCTACCTGTTCTTCTGTCATTCCTTGAAGGACGACATGCTTGATAATGATTCGGGCTTTTTCTGGGAGTTGCATCAACACCTCCTGAACATACAGGTGCGACAGGTTGTCCTCGATCGCTTCCGTTCCCCGCATCCCCTCTTTGATCACCGTCTCCCTGTACAAACGCTTCTTGGCAGCGTACTGCAATCGCCAAGCAATCCTCTTGAGCACTTTTCTGCAATGCTCTTTCAACTGCTCATCTGTCACATGCTTCACCTTCTGTCTTTTTCATCCGGAAATAGGAACGTTCGTTCTCTTTGTAGTACAAGTATCTCATACTATGGTAATAAGTTCAAGTTCTTTCCACCAGATTTTTGGAGATAATTTTTTGGTCGATTCTCTGCAAAAACTTCAAAGAAGGCATCAAAAAACACGATCTCAAGTGGAGATCGTGCCTGTGTAGAAGTATGAAATTATCCTTACACAACTGATGTCCCTACTCTTCAAAAGTACATAATTCTCATACTTTTTGAGTTTTATCTGCCCATCACGCAAGAAACACCTTAAATGAAGAAGGACCTTTTTTTATAAATAAAAAAGCAAGCCCCTCTCGCATTCACAACAGAAGAGCTTGCCTGCTTTTCTATCTTTCGCACTCATTTAATCCCATATATTCGGACGTTCAACACCCATCGTTCGCATATAATCTAACAGTTGACCGGTATGTACCGACTCATGATAGGCGATTCGCAGCAGCATGTCTCCAAGCGTGCGGACATAGCCTACATCGGATCGATCGATGCGGACACTCTCTAGATCGCTCTTGGACAACCCTCTGACGAAGCGGAGAAATTCTTCTCGATACGGCTTCGCAAAGGCCAAATCTTCTTCTACGGTCGAAAACTCTTTGGTTTCATACGGATTGGGGATAGTAGACAAAGCGGCGCTTCCCCGTTGGATCAAAATCTGGTGATACAAAAACTCACCCTCGATGACATGGCGAATCATTTCCCCGCACGTGAACGCTTTATCGTCAGGCTTCCAGTTCAGCATTTCTTTAGGAATTGCCTTCCAAACTTTGATGCTTCTACGTCTTACTTCCTCAAAGTTTAAGAGTAAGAGATCATTTTCCTTCATGCCATTCTCCCTCTCCGTAAGCTCGTCCTAGTTTTTTTGATAGAGATCACATGTCGCTGCGTGATCATTGACCATGCCGACTGCTTGCATAAAGGCGTAGCAAATGGTTGAACCGACAAACGTAAAACCCCGCTTCTTCAAGTCCTTGCTCATCTTGTCGCTGATTTCGGTAGAAGCAGGTACATCCTTCATTTCTTGAAAATGATTATGAATCGGCTTCCCGCCTACAAACGACCAAATATAACTGCTAAAGGACCCAAACTCCTCCACAACCCGCAAATACGCGTGGGCGTTCTTCACGACGCCGCGAATCTTCAGCCTGTTTCGAACGATGCCTTCGTCTGTCAGCAATTGCTCGATCTTGGCTTCATCGTATTGAACGATTTTCTCCGCTTCAAAATTATCAAACGCTCTTCGATAATTTTCCCGCTTCTTCAAGATCGTGTACCAGCTCAGTCCGGCTTGAGCGCCTTCCAAATTCAAATATTCAAAGAGCAAACGATCTTCATAGACAGGAACTCCCCACTCGTGATCGTGATAATCCATATAGATAGGGTCTTGATTCACCCAGCCGCACCGATTCATGGAAAGCAACCTCCTTCACATAATGCGAACATATATTCCTATATAAAGAATATACAATCATTGGCTATTCTGCAAGTTTTTCTTCACAAAAAAAGACCTCATCAATCTGAGGTCTCCCTGCAATCAAGCTGTTAAAATAATTGGCTTCCCCTTCGTTATAACGATGGTGTGCTCGTATTGAGCTACATAACTCTTATCAGGCGTAATGATCGCCCAACCGTCCCTGCCATCCTCCACATATTCCGTCCCCGTTGAAATAAATGTTTCAACCGCCAACACGAGACCTTCTGTGAGCAAGCGTCTATCCTTTTTGTCATAGTAATTCAAAATGTAAGCAGGCTCTTCATGCAAGCTTTTGCCGATGCCATGACCCGTAAGGTTTTTGACGACTGTAAAGCCTTTTTTCCTGGCCTCCTGGTGAACAACGCGACCAATCTGGCTTAGCTTCGATCCCGCCTTTACCGCATCCAATGCTTTATACAGCGACTCCTCGGCGCATTGGCATAAGGATTGCTTTTCAGGCTCGCCTTCTCCTACCACGATAGAAGCACCTGTATCGGCAAAGTATCCATCCAGCTCTCCCGAGACATCAATATTGATGATATCGCCATTTTGCAGGACGGTATCATCAGGGATGCCATGCGCAACAATGTGATTGACGCTGATGCATGTATGCCCTGGAAAATCATAGGTGATATTCGGTGCAGACCGTGCTCCGTACTTTGCCAAGATCTCTCCGCCAATCTGGTCGAGTTCTTTTGTAGTCACACCTGCTCGCACGGCCCTAATCATCGTCTCTCTTGCCTCTGCCACAATACTACCGATCCGTTTCAAGCACAGCAAATCATGTTCATTTTGAATCGACATGTGTCTCCCTCCTGTCTACAAATATAATTATTTCCCATATTCATACTCACATTGGAACATTTTTCTTCGCCAATCGCAACCGAAGAAAAAACAAAGAACCCCAGAAGCATCCTCTGCGGCTCTTATCTTACGAAGCTATGCTGGATTCCATACATACATTCCTTGCGCTATTGTCGACTGATTTTGAATAAACCCAATAGAAATTCGGTTAAATTCTTCCGGCTGATCGACATTGACGACATGACCGCAGTCAGCGACTAGACTCAACTGTGCAAATTGTCTTTTTTTCACACGCATCTGGACGAACGGCAAAAACATATGGTCTTCGTCACCCATAATGAACAAGGTAGGGATGGGAGGCTCTTTATCAAAGAGGGTTCCTAGGAAGCGATTAATGCCTTTTGTCAGCTTGAACCATCTCTTGAATTCTTTTTGACAAAGCTTTTTGGCTTCGCGGATAAACAAGGAGCGCGATTCTTTATGACGCTTGCTCGGCATAATCACCCATGCAAACAGTCGATACAGCCACATGTACGGGATGAAATGTTTGACCATATTCCCCAGTGTGATTAGCACCCGCGACCGCACGTTCATGTGCGTCACAGCTCCTGCCAAAACCATCGAGCGCATTCTCTCTGGGGCCTGCTCCGAAATAATCTGCACAATGATCGTCCCCAAGGAAATCCCCACAAAATGGGTGGAAGTGATTTTTACATGATCCAAAACCTCAATGATATCTCTGCTGACATCATCAAAGGTGTATGTTTTGAACAGCTTGCCTGGGATGTTTTTAGATTTTCCGTGACCACGCATATCTACTAGAAGAACATTGAAATTCTCTTTGTATGCTTTCAGTTGTTTATACCAAATCGATGAGCTGCCCCCTGCCCCATGGACAAAAGTCACCCATTCGCAATCTTCACCACGTATGTATGTCTTATAATGGATCACTAATATCCCCCCACCAGTATTATATAGGAGGGATGTCCCAGGTGAAAGGATTACCATAATATTGAAATTCAATCACCTGAGTCTCTCAACCAAAAACCAAACGAGATTGGAAATGAGTAACGACTGTCCGACACCAAAACTAAACCCTGTTAAAAATCGGAGCTTGTTATTGCTTGTCCGCCACTTCCATTGTTGGGTAAAGCCGTCAATGAGCATTGGCAGTAAAAGCAATCCAATCAAATAGTAAGAGGTCACGAGATGCATCCCTGCAAAAACTGGCGCGATCAAGTATCCAGCCAATATCGAAACACATCTGGCACATAGCGGCATTTTTTACCCGCTATATAGAAGGATCGATCTGCGCGCCGATGACATGGAATCCACTGCGTATTGATCTTCATTAGCCACCTCAATGTGAGCAATCTGGCTTGCAATCACAATCAGGTATACCGCAAATCACCTTGGTATAGAAATACGCCTCCCTCTATCCATGCGATCATGCAAACCGTTAATCCAAGAAAAAACAGATACATCCTCTTCCTTCTTTTCTTTCTACGTGAAAGAGTATCAGCCGTTTCACTTTGCATTACGTCCGGGTCCGGGGCTTAAATTGATTGGTTACGGCATCCAAATATTGATATCGCTCTGTGCGTGCGTATTTGAGCTGATAGACCGGGAACGGAACAGGAGACTTTTCCCTTCTACTTGTATTTCTGTCCTCCACTTGCACATATTCCAGCTCCACGTCATACAAGCTCATGAAGCTCTCCGCAGCTTCCCTGGTAGACACACACGAGCCCGGATCGGGAATTATTTTATTTTTACGTACATCATGCTTGTAAAAACCAGTTACTTGGCCCGTCCAAGGATTAACTTTCACGGAGTACATCCGATTTGTTAAAACGATCCCATTTCGTCGCTCATAGAAGTAATACGTATTTCCCGTGCCACGTAAATAACATAATTCATAATAGTGCAACTCGGTAATCCCCTGCTCGATGTATGTTTCCAAATAGCGCGTGGCTATTCGCTGAGCATCGCGGTCCGACATCCGTGGCGTTATATACTCCATTTTTTGATTAAACGTAAAGGCAAGTAGCTCGTTGGTCTGGCGATTGAGAGTCACACATACAAAATCAGGATCGTAGACGGTTTCCGCGTCTTCTGCTTCTGGCAGCGACCAGAAGTAATGGATCGTAGAAGGCCAGTCCGGCTTTTTCGCAGCATCAATATGTTTGAAATAACCGCTCCTAGGATTATAAGTGACCCCATCCTCGTTCGGTGTCACAAGCGTTTCTCTTTTGATATCCGCTTCGATTACATCAATTTGAAAAGATTCCTTCACCCACAACTCAATCTCTTGCACGTTTGAAAAAATTAGAGATTTTCCTTGGGTTACTACTGGAATAATCTCTGAGTGTTTTTCCTTAGGGTGTCTACCTCCTATCACGGTCTTGGTGATTTGCCCTGTCTCGGCATGAACAACCGCATAGGCCATCGGTGGCTCATCAGGGAGATACTGGAGTATCCCTTCTTCCTGTTCGTCGCAGGCGAGCATCAAATTTTCCTGATACAAAGTAAGATACGCTTGTTTCGCCTCCTCTTTTGTTATCACTTCTGGCTTGGAGGGCTTGTTTTTCGGATCAAAATCATGAAATCCTCGGTAGTAGATGTCAGTCAAGTTCCCCCACTCGTCTAACGTAATAAACAGATACACGCTGGCAAGCGGATTGTCGTGAAAACAATAACGATAAGAAAGTTTCCAATTCTTTTCTTCACGATACTCCGACAAGCTCGCCATACCATCTCTCACCATCCCACTCAGATGGTCGCCATACAGTGCTTCTGCAACTTCTATGATACGCTGCGTTGCTGTCTTGGCATCGATTGGCTCTCCAGAAGCAACCCAATCTTGATGAATTTCATCCTCCAAACGAAACTCCGTTATATAACCCGTTTTTTTGTCGATTTCCAGCTTTGTACGCTCATGACCTAATTTTATCTCCCAAGTTCTCCAGTTATCGCGCGTTTTGATTTGCTGCTGAGACAATTCACGCATACCAGGAAAAATAGCAAACCATTTCTCCATCGTCTCGCGAACCGCTTCTGTCGGATATGTCACCATCTCTTTTCCTCCCGAACGAAAAAACCGTCAATGCAGACACTGACAGTTTCTCTATTTGAATGCTAAATGCTAAATCCTAATCATCATCGCCATCATCCAGTTCATCGTCGTCGGTATCGATGGTGCTCGTGTCATCACTTGAAGAGGTATCCGCCGGAGCACTACCGTTTTTATCGGCTGGTGTCGGATCATCATCGTCATCATCATCGGTAGAGCTATTATCGATGGTGGTCGTCGAAAGCACCTTTCCGGTAATAGCATGTACGCGTACATCTACCGTTTTGGAGTCTTTTTTCGTGATCACCCGATAGACTGCTCCACTCTTTGTCTCGATTAAATCAACATCATCGATCTTGCCGCCACTTGTTCTTTCCGTCGCAATCTGTTTCGCTTGCTGCTCGGTAATTTTGGTCTGTGGCTGCGCTGGTGGTTTCACGCTTTGATTCGGTTTCGGCTGCTGTGTTTGGGTTTGGGTTTGGGTTTGGGTTGTAGCTGGCTGTTGTTTACCTGACGCAACAGTCCCCACCGTCCCCGTCCCTGCTGGCTTGGTCGCGCTGCCTGAAGCATCCTTCCCGCCGTTATTCGGTTGCGGCGCTGTGCTAGCTGTCGGATTTGAACCCGGCTGCGTTGGATTCGTCGCCGTTTCGTTTGCCTTCGGCTGCGCAGTGGCTGCGACCAAGGAGAGTTCCTTCAAATCAATAATTTCACCTGTATGTGCATTTACCATCACACTATATGTTCCGCGCTCATTAAGGAGTTGGAGATTGTAAATACTGTTTTCCCCTACATCCGTCATGGAGATCGATTCAATCTTTCCCGGGTAGCGGGTCGTCACGATCTGTTTGACTTCCTCCTCTGACAAGGACTGCAAATCCATACTCGCGAAGATCCGTTGCATGCCAAATGCCGTAGTGACCAACAGAAAACTCGCCAGCAGCCCTATTTTCCATTTTTTATTCATACGTACCTCCTGCTATTTCTTAGCCTGCCCCGGCAGAAAAACGGTCACGAGCGTCCATTTCCCTTCTTCACTATCGAGTGCAATATCGCCTTGATGGGCATCGACGATCTGTTTGGCAATGGAAAGACCGAGTCCTACACCCCCTGTTTCGCGGCTGCGGGCTTTGTCTACACGGAAGAAACGATCAAAAACATGCTGTAAATCTTCCTCGGGAATCCCCATTCCGTAATCCTTCACTGAGAAAAATGGACGATCTCCTTGAATCCCTACATCCACTTCCATTTCATTCGAGCTGTATTTCATCGCATTGTCGAGTAAAACGACGAGCACTTGTTTTAGTTTTTGTTCATCGGCCATGACAGGAACCGATTCATGGTTTGCGCTCAGTTGAAAGGACCTGCCATACGCATTGGTCAATTGTGCAATGGTCGTTTGGCACATTGGGATCAAGTCGATTTCTTTGACATCCAGATTCCATTCGGCGCTATTGTTGGCGAGAAGAAGCATTTGATTGGTCATATCCTTCATGCGCACGGCTTCCGAATAGATCGCTTCCACCGACTCAGCCAGGACCTCCGGCTTTTTCGTTCCCCAACGCTTCAATAGCTTCGCATAGCTTTCTACTACAGTCAGCGGCGTTTTCAATTCATGGGAAGCATCTGAGACGAACTGCTGCTGCTTCTCGAAGTTTTGCTGTAATAAATCCATCATCTTGTTAAAGGTACTTCCTAACGCGTGCAATTCATCTTTGGATGTGTGCTCAAGCGGTATTTTCTTAAAAATACTGCGCGCTTGAATGTCTTCCATCGTTTGAATCATCGAGTTGACTGGTCGCAAAATCAGATTGCTCAACATGCGTCCGGCAAAAAAAGCAGGAATCAGCACAAACAGCGAAGCAAATAGCAGGACGTTTTGCAGCAGGCTCAAATTTTCTTGCAAACCCGCAATACTTTCCATGACTTCTAACGTGACAATTTTTCCATTCGTCCAAATGATCGGGACCTTGACGTACGCGTATTTCGCTCCGTTGACATCGAAGACACCGTCACTCGCTTTTCTATCAAAGATGGGCTTCGGTGCCGGGATTGGCTGCGTACTGTCTACTTCCTGTGTGACGATAGCACGCGATTGCTGATCGATAATCCGGATCATCCCGTTTGACGGCAAATATGGCTGCAGCAGCGTGGCAGCGTCGAAACTTTCTACACCGATCTGATTGAGTCCACTCTGGATATGCAGAACTTCTCGCTGCAAACGGTCCAGCTCTCCGTCTGTTGTCACTTTGTAGAACATGAAGTAAATGAAGCTGTTGACCATGAGCAACAGGAGCAAGAGTGCGACCGTGGAGAACAAATGAATTTTATTTTTGATTTTCATAATCTACCCCTTCAGCATATAACCAACGCCTCGTACTGTATGCAAAAGTGGGGTTTCATACCCTTGGTCCACCTTTTTACGCAAGTATCGGATATACACGTCAACGACATTTGTGTCTCCGAAATAATCAAATCCCCATACGTGTGTTAGAATCTGTTCACGATTCAGAACTTGGTTTTTATTCTGCATCAGATAAAACAACAAATCGAATTCACGCGGTGTCAGCTCGATCTGACCGGAACCTCTCGTCACTTCCCGCGATTTTTCATCTAGGCTTAAATCCGCTACTTCTACTTTGGAGCTGGCTTCTACTTTCCTCGTCATTTGGGACAAGCGGAGGCAGGAACGGATGCGAGCCAGCAGCTCTTCGATTTCAAAAGGTTTCGTGATGTAGTCGTTCGCGCCTTGATCGAGTCCATTTACTTTGTCCACGACAGCATTTCGGGCCGTCAACAAAATGACTGGCGTCGCGGAGTCCTTTACCCGAATCCGACGAAGCACTTCTATTCCTGACAAACCTGGCAGCAGTACATCGAGCAAAATCAAGTTCCATCCGCCTTGATTGTATTGTTCCAGCGCCTCGAGCCCTGTTTTGGCGATCTCGCTTTCGTATCCTTCGTATTCCAGCTCTAATTGAATCACACGAGCAATTTTCTCTTCATCTTCCACAATTAATATTCGCTCCGACATGTAATCCTCCTAAGCCTTGCATCCATTATCCAGTTGAGTTTAGCAAATATTGGCTGTGGATCAAAGAGCAATCCGTACGAAAGATATAATTTTTTACTTATATCGATAATCCCACCCACTGCCAGTACGCGTAATAAAAGACGACCATCAGGATCGCGTGGGCCGCACCTGCGTACAAGCTCAATCGCAGCAAATCCTTAGGCAAAAAGGTCTCCTTGCCGCTTTCCTGGAACATGAGCAATGCTTTGGAGCTGACAGGGAAGGTCAGGCAATAGTTCATGCCGACGATTCCTACGAACAACACGGTCACTTCATTTAAATCGAGGCTACTCGCAAAGTAGAGAAGCGGCGGAACCAGAATGACGGCTCTCGTTGTATGCGATGTAATGTACAGATGGGAGGTCAGTGTCAGCAAAGTAATGACCACAATGATCAACAGCGACGATTCCCCTTCCAACTGCTCGGTGATCGTGAACAGCTTCTTCATGATCCACTCTGCTGCGCCGCTCTCCAACAACGACTTTCCGAGTGCAATGGCTGCTCCTACAAACAGAATCAGGTTCCATGAGACAGACTGAACGCCATCCTTCCACTTCATGACGCCCACATTGGGGAGTGTCAAAAGAAAGGCGCCGATGACTGTCGTGGTAGCAATCTCGATTCCGTGAAAACGCTCTGTCAGCCAGAAAATGACCATCGCCCCAATCACAGCAACCGTATACTTTTCATTGCGGGACAAGGTGAGGGAAAGCTTTTTACTCGCGAGTGGGCGCTTCATCTCTTCTTTGGTGAGAAATAGAGCCAGAACAATCCGACAAGTAACGATGCTGGCCACTACCCCGAACGGCAGTCCCCACAGCAGCCACTCCGCGAAGCTAATTCCTTCCCCATTGAACTCCTTGAGCATATCGAGTGCGATAAAATGGGAGCCGGCTCCGATCATAGTGGAGCTCGTCGATACTAAAATAATCGTCGGAATCAGGATCGCCATGGCTTTCGTGATTTGCTTATTCTCGATTTCTGAGGTCAGCGAGTGGAAAACAGGCAGTAGCACCGCTGCGCGTCCAGAAGTAGATGGGATAAAGAAAGCGAGAAATTGAACGACGATCGTCAAGAGCCAAAACAAGCTTTTGACGTTCTTTGCCTTGCTCACGACGAGATCTGTGAGTTTGCCTGCCAAGCCTGTCACTTGAAGAGCACCGCCGAGAATGAACGAGCCAATCATTAACCAAATGACATCGGAGGCGAGCGAGTCGAACAATATTTCCTGGTCAGCCGTTCCTGTCACGACGAGGAGTAATACGGAGCCTATCGCTACATAGGCAGAGTTCAGCGAGGTTGTCGTCCACAGGATCACAGCGACACAGAAACAGAACAAGCTCCATTTGGCTTCAAATGTCAGGGAAGACGGCAGCATGAGCAATAATTCAACGAACATAATTAGGACAATTGGAAGGACCCAGGCAGGTCTTTCCTTTGCAACAGTTTGTGCAATCACGATACTTGCTCCTTCGCCATTAAACGATTTGCGAGCTGCAGGCCCACCATGATGGTTCTCATGGAGCTTTCCGAGCAATCAGTCAGCCATTTCTGCGCATGCATGAACGCTTCCTCCAACGTAGACGGCATCGGCAAAATACTCGTGTACGCATCAATTCCGTGCTCATAATTGAGTCGGGCACCTTTGCCAACAGTCCCCACCAAAGCCACTACCGGCAGGGCATGCTTTTTCGCTCGCTTTGCCACTTCCACAGGAATTTTTCCTCGCGGTGTTTGAAAATCAATGCTGCCTTCCGCCGTAAACACAAGGTCTGTCTCTTGAAGCATCCGATCCAAATCAATGTACTTCATGATGATGTCGTAGCGTGGATACAGATTCGCACCCGTCAGCGCATGCAGACCGGTACCCAAGCCACCCGATGCACCACTGCCCGGCATCTCTCTGACGTCGATACCGAAGTCTCGCTCGATGATAGCCGCGAATTGTTCGAGTGCTTCTTCCAGCTCAACCACTTGCTCCGGTGTTGCTCCCTTTTGCGGGCCAAACACGCGAGCGACTCCGTTTTCCCCACACAGCTTGTTAAACCAATTGCAAGCCACATCGATTTGCACCTGCTTGAGTCTTTTGTCCATGCCGGAAACATCGATTTTCGTTACTTTTGCCAGCGAGATTCCGCCTTCAATACGGATTTCTTGACCACTTGCATCCAAAAATTTCGCGCCAAGTGCTTGCGCCATGCCTGCCCCGCCATCGGAAGTACCGGAATCGCCGCAGCCTAGCAAAATACGATCTACCCCCATGTCCAGCGCCGCTTTGATCAATTCACCGACGCCATGTGTCGTCGTTTTGCGCGGATCACGCAAGCTTCTTGGAACCAGTCGCAATCCTGCTGCTGCCGCCATCTCAATCACAGCCGTTTGACCTGTCGTCTTTGATCCGAATATCCCGAAATGAGAAGGAACCTTTTCTCCTACAGGGCCAGTTACTTCCTTATCGATAATCGAGCCATTCGAAATTTTCACAATCGCCTTTGTAAAGCCTTCTCCTCCGTCCACCATCGGCAGTGTCTGTACTTGGGAGAGCGGGAGTACGCGCAGAATTCCTTCTTTCATGCACTCCGCTGCTTGCTCGGCATCTAAACTTTCCTTAAAGCCCGAAGGCACAACGAGTATACGCATAAAAACAACATCCCTTCTCTTTATTTGAATTTGCTTTCGCATTGGTCTCACTTGAGTAAGACCAATACTAAGCTTCAAAAAAGAGAAGGGAATAATAGGAAGATGAGAAAATGATGAGAGAAAAGCAAGAAGAACGTTACGATTCTAAGCGTTTCGTTTTCTGCGCAGTTGATAATAGGTCACAGCCAGGGCAAGCGCCAAAACCGTCCCCTTAATAATATCGTAAGCGTAATACGGCAGATTGAGCATCGTCATGCCGTTGAGCAGCACCCCGATCAGGATGGCTCCCACAAATGTACCGAATACGTTTGGCTTTCCTGCACCGAATACGGAGAATCCTACGAAAGCAGCCGCTACTGCATCCATCAGCATGGAGCCGCCACTACTCACCTGCCCGGTACCGATCCGCGCTGCCAAGAGCATCCCACCCAAGCCTGCAAAAAGAGCGGAGAGCACATAAGCCAAGGTACGATAGCGATTCACAGGAATCCCCGACAGACGAGCTGCTTCCAAATTGCCGCCTGTCATGTACAGCATCCGTCCCTGTCTCGTATAGGTCAAGTACACATGCGTGATCGCGACAAGTAAAAAGGTCAGGATAACGGGAACCGGTACAGAGAGAATTTCTCCTTGGCCCAGCCAGAGGAACCATTCCTGGAATTTTCCCGGAGCCTGTGAGCCGTCCTGCATCGGCATGTTTGCGTAGATCGAGTAGCCTTGGGAATACGTCATATGAATACCGTTGACGATGTAGAGCATCGCCAGCGTAGCCAGCAAATCAGGAATGCGGATTTTCACGACCAGGAAGGCGTTGACCAGCCCGACGAGCAAGCTGAGTACAATCGGAACCACCAGTGTCGTAAAGACTCCTTGTTCGTACCAAACCATCATCGAAGCAGAAACGACTGTGGTCAATGAAACTGTCGATCCTACAGACAAGTCAAAGCCTCCGACAATCAGCGAGAACGTAACGCCAATTGCGACAAATGTCACAATCGAGATGGAGCGAAGAATGTCCGTCAAGTTGTCGTACGTGAAGAAATACGGGTTGGTCAAACTGAATAACAACATGACAATGACAATGACGGCAACCGTTCCGTATTTATAAACAAAATCAAATAAGCTAAACTTTTTATCTGCCACGTTATTCACCTCCGCTTGCGTAGTACATAATCAGCTCTTGTGTTGCTTCCTCGCGACTCAATTCCTTCACGATTTTGCCCTCGAACATGACGAGAATCCGGTCTGCGATTCCGATGACTTCCTGAAACTCACAGGAGAAATACAGAACGCCCTTTTTCTGCTCAGCGAGATTTCCGATCAGACGGTAAATATCGCTTTTCGCGCCGATATCCACCCCTTTTGTCGGCTCGTCAAACATAAAGAGGTGAGCGTTTGTATCCAGCCATTTGCCGATAGCGACTTTTTGCTGGTTTCCGCCGCTGAGAAAACCGACCAGCTGCTTGATATCGGCTGTTTTTACACCAAGGCGCTGCACCAGCTCTCTTGCGTTAGCCGCTTCCGTCCCTCTTTTGATAAAACCGAGCCAGGACTTCTTTTTCAACGAGGCGACAGACAGGTTGTTCTGTACCGACTCCTCTACGAAAATTCCTTCTTTTCGCCTTTCCTCCGGGACGAGTACGATCCCTGCATCGACGGCGTCTTTTGGCGAGCGTAGTTGGATACGTGTTCCATGCAATCGAATGGCACCGGCCTTTGCCTCATCCGCACCGAAGAGCAATCGGGCGAGCTCAGTCTTCCCTGCCCCAACCAGACCGACGACACCCACGATCTCTCCCTCGTGAACTCGCAGGTCGACTCCTCGTACTTTGCCACCAGCCACACCTGCCGCCTCAAAAATCGTTTCGCCAATCGGCACTTCCATCTTCGGGAACTCCTCGTCAAAGCTTTTGCCCAGCATGTTCGCGATCACTTCGTCCATATTGGTCTTCGCCGTGTCTGTGGTCACGACATGTTGTCCATCGCGCATGATGGTGATCCGATCACAGATTTCAAAGATTTCCGGCAACCTGTGGGAGATATAAATGATCCCGACTCCAGCATTTTTCAACTGCGCAATGATTTGAAACAGCCGTTCGCTCTCCTTTGTGCTCAACGGCGCCGTCGGTTCATCGAAAATGACGTACTTCGCCTTTTGAACGGTAGCCCGTGCAATCAAAATCAATTGCTTTTCCGACAGCGTACATTCTTCGACGAGCATCCTCACCGGAATAGAGAAGCCGAAGTTTTTTAAAATCTGCTCCGATTCGTTGTACAAGCTCTGCCAGTTGATTAGTCCCTTGGTTTTCGCCTGGACGAGCTGGCCCGCCAATATGTTTTCAGCAACGCTCAAATACGGGATCAAGGCGGTGTCCACTTCCTGATATACACATTGAATGCCCTGTGCTTTGGCGTCCTGCGGAGATTGAATCGACACGGCCTGTCCATCGATGGTGATCGTACCTCCATCTGCCTGATACGCTCCCGTGAGAATTTTCATCAGGGTACTCTTTCCCGCACCATTAGCACCGAGAAGTGCATGAACCTCTCCAGCGCGCACCTCAAAATCGACGGATCGCAGGGCAGGAACCCCAGAAAACTGCTTCGCCATCCCTTTCATCTGCAATGTGGACATTTTTCACACCTCCTGTTTACCTGCGTGTTCCAACCTCTATAAGGAAAAATCCCGTTGACGGATACAGATCAACGGGAAAAGCCAATTTGGTTCTTACTTGCCCCAATCTTGTACGTATTGGGACAGGTCGCCCATCGTTACTTTCTTATCCTTCGGCAGGTCTTCCTGTTTCACCAGCACTGGATTCAGCTTCACGTTGTCTGGCACTTGCTCGCCTTTGATTTTTTGGAACACGGTTTGGGCATGGATGCGCCCGATATTGGATGGGTCTACCGCTGCCGTCGCTGTCCAAGGAGAGTTTTCCGCCTGGATCATTTGCAGATCCTCATCGCTCAAATCGATGGAGTATACTTTGATTTCCGTACGGCCTGCTTGCTGGATGGCACGTGTCGCCCCTTTGGCAAATTCATCCCATGCCGCCCATACTGCTGTGATGTCGCCTTTGTTGGGATACTTTTTCAAGATCGCTTCCATCTGCGTTTGTGTATCGAGTGCCGTATTATTGGTAGCAGAACCGAATGCAGCAATCTCTTTGATGTCCGGGTATTTCTTCTGGAAAGCTTCATACGTCACTTGGCGTTTTTCCATAGGCGCAAAGCCAGCTACCCAAATTTTTACGATGCTGCCTTTGCCATTTGTATCTGCAGCCAGCTTCTCCAGGCTCAGCTCTGCCAACTTGTTGTCATCCTGCGCCACAACTGGCACACCCGGAATGTTGATGTCTGTATCAAACAGGACAACCGGAATTTTTTTATCCACGGCCTTTTGCGTACCCTGCTGCAACGCTTCTGCCGTACCATGGTCGATCAGAATGCCATCAAACTTTTGGTTCACAGCCGCATCGAGGTTGGACGCCATTTTTGCCAGATCGGTATCCGCGTTGAATACGGTCAACTCACCGCCGTTTTTCTCCACCTCTGTCTTCACGCCATTGATGTATTGTGCGGAGAACGTTCCTACGTTTTGACGCATGATTAATGCGATTCTCTTCGCGTTCTCCCCACCTGACTGGTTCGTGCTACCGGTTCCGGTGCTTGTTCCTCCGCCGCATGCCGTAACGAGAACGGACGCAGCCACAATAAGTGAAGTCAGTAATCCCAGTTTCTTTTTCATCGCAAATGTTCCCCCTTTTTCTCTTTGAAAACAAATGATAAAAGCAAAAAATCCTCTTTCACAGAGAAAGAGGACAAAAATCGACAAGATTCTCGCCTCTTATCTGTCAGGTATTCTACCTGTTGGAGTTAGCACCTTGGCTCGAAAGAACACAATCTCTCGTGCTAGGTTGCCGGGCTTCATAGGGCCATTCCCTCAGCCATCTCTTGATAAGAGTAGTTTCTATTTTCGGAACGTTTGTATAAGTATATACAGAATATAATCTGGCAATTACCTATCTGTCAACTAGGTTTACCGAAAGAATTTTCTTGATAAATATTCCAGTTTGTTCTGTAACAACGAGAGGGATTTTGTTGTGTCTTGTCGAATTATCGTAGATTGATACAAGCCTAGCAAATATTTGCGATGGGGATGCTACATGAGTCTATTAAAAGAAGTTATTCTTCAATGGTTTTTCGCCATTATCCCGTTTGTGTTTTTCAACATCTATTACCGTGACAAAATGAGGAACTACAGCCGTTCCTTTATTGTCTTCACCAGCTCAGCCTGCATGTTTCTCGCGATGACCTTCGCCCCGAGCGTCACCAATGGCATGTTCTTTGATATCCGACATGTCATCATTCTTTTCGGACTGGTTTATGGCGGAATCGAGATTGCCTTGCTCCTTCTGATTGAAGCCTTGGTTTATCGGTACTACCTAGGTGGAGAAGGAACATGGGTTGCGCTGCTGATCCTTACAGTCAATTTTGTCTTGTCACTCTTTTTGTATCGACACTACAAAGCCAGTTATCGGAAAACACTGTATCTTTTTATGACGAGTGCGATTTTTTCTACGGTTGCTTTAGGGACTACTTATTACTTTTTTCCCACGTATGTAACTCAACACCTCGTTTACTACACCATAGTGATTCCTATTCAGAACTTTTTCGGCCTCTGGTTGTTAATGTCGCTTTTCAGCAAATGTGTTTCGGATAAGGAGCTGTTTATTCGCCACGCGCAAAACGAAAAAATCCAGACGATGAGCCATGTTGCTGCATCGCTCGCACACGAGGTTCGCAATCCGCTGACAGCTGTCAAAGGCTTTTTGAAATTAATACAGGAATCCCCGGAAAATTTGGTGAAAATCGATCAATACATTCGCATCAGTCTCGACGAGATCCAACGGACAGAAGCCATTTTGACCGAATACCTTGCGATTTCCAAGCCGCTCAAGGAACGACATGAGATCATTAATGTTAGCGAGCATCTGCATGCCATCCGCGAAGTGATGCTCCCTTTTGCCAATATGCACAACGTAGAGCTTACGCTGCAAGACTTTGAGAGACCTGTGACGATCAAGGCCAATCCAGACGAGTTCAAGCAAGTGTTGGTGAATTTCATCAAAAATGCCATCGAGGCGTGCTCGGATATTTCGGACGGAAAAGTCTCCCTGGACTTGCTCATCGAGCGAAACAAAGCACTGTTGGTCATCAAGGATAACGGTGTCGGCATGGATGCAGGACAGATCAGCCGTCTTGGAACGATTTACTTTTCTACGAAAACAACTGGAACTGGTCTTGGTTTGACGTATTCCTATCATGTCATTCATGCGATTGGCGGAACGGTCAATGTATCAAGCAAGCCACGAGTAGGAACCAAGTTCACCATTATGCTCCCATATAAGGCACAGTAACTTCTTGCAGGTTTTGCAGAGGGACTGTGCCTTTTTCCATTCGAGCGCTTGCCCATGAACAAGGTGACCAGCAGTAATAAAGGAATAATCGTACATACGCGCCCGATGACGAGCATGCTTTCTCCGAATCCTTCCACGTTTGTCCCTCCCCTCACGCTTTACTATGCAATTTCTGGGAGGGCATTATGCCAAAACAAAACACCAGGAGTCTCCCCCTGGTGTCTCTCTTTATTCGTATGGCAGCCATTCTCCCGTAATGGCATCCACATCCCCATTGCTCTTCAGTATCTCTGCCGAATAGACCAAGAGCGGTTGCTCTTGAATCCTATTGTTTTCAAGCGGGAATAGATAGCGGGGACTGAGCCGTTTATGTTGAAGATAAACCTGCGCCGCCTCTTCCGCTGAAATCACCTTGGACGCATCTGGGAAGGCATCCTGCTCATGCGGGAATGTCAACCTTGCCCCGATAATTTCTCCTGTCTGCCCGTCGAGCATGACCTTATAATACTGATCACGCACCAAAACGCCGTTTACTTCCCGGAAAAAGTTCAGTTCAACCTGTCTGCCCATCACGTAAATTTGCTCCTGCATCCGAACAGACTTCACCCTCGTATCCAAATACGGCTCCAAAAAGAAGATCGCACGCTCCTGCAATTCTGCGACGGTGAGTGTCGTATCACCTTCTTTCAGCTCAGGATAAGAAATCTTGAACGCTGTCGCCCGACTATCAACGGTAGTCAGCTGCATGATTCGCTGACCTTTTTTGGCAACGTATTCCCGTTCGTTGTCTCCCATCATATAAGCGGGCACATTGCTCCCCGTAAACGGATAGCCCTCTACCTTCTGACCGAAAAACTCCATGGCAGCCGCAGCCTCTTTTGCCGACGCAGCCATTGCCTTCTTGCCCCCTGGCTTGACGGCGATACTGTCGCTAAAGGACTCCCCACCCCACAAGGTGGTTTTCACTTCCTTGCCTGTCTGCGCGTCAAGATACCCGGAGAAGTTTTCTTCATAGCGAAGGACGTAGTCCACTTCCTTCTTTCCAACTCTCTGATACGTCAACTGCATGACTTCTGCAAGCCCACTCTCGGCTTTTTTCGGCGAAGGTAACTCATCTATGGCTTGAAACTGCCCGATGTCCAGATTGATTCCCGTTGTATCGCCTGAATTGATGTAGCCAATCTGACCCACATCGTTCATGCCGATCACATAGGAATCCCCTTCTACCTGTACATCATTTACGTAGCGTTGCAATCGGACGGCGGTGTGCGAAACGGCATCTGCTCCCTCTTGCGTATCTAATGGTTCGAACCGATACTGCTCCATATTTTTACCCAGGAATGATTCCATGAATGCCTTCGCCTGTTGCTCTGTTCTCTCCTTGGAAGGCGCTCCCTCGATTTTCTCTTGCCCTGGAATTTTCTCTGCATCGAATCCAAGCAAGGCCCCGCTTTTGGCGTCTAGCTTCGCTCTGGCATATAGTGACACTTCTGTTCGTTCCTTATTGCTGAACGTGCGAAAATCTATGTTGTATACCTCTCGGGGGGCTTTCGTTACATAGACCGATTTTTCCGCTTCCCGAAATGGAGGATATTTCTCGTAAAGCTTTTCCAGCGTTCTGATCGCCGCTTGGCTTAACTCGCCTTCTTTTATTTCTGTCGATAAGAAAGAGCGGGGAACCAATTGCGCTTGTGATTCAAAACGAGATTGTGTGAACAACTCCGGAGTTACACCCAGCATCCATACTGCTGCTGCCACCGTTGCAGCGGAAACCGTCCATGTCGCCAGCTTGATGCCGACTCTATTCGGACGATTCATTTTTTTGCGCGCCCGTTGCACCAGCTTGGCTTCCAGCGCTTCTACGAATTCGCTCCTCGGCTCCGCATCCTTTGACTGGGGAAGAGCCGCGAAGAATTGCTCGTCATTTGGAGTATTCATTGGCCAACCCTCCTATCCAGTCGACATGCAAAACTTTTTTGAGTTCTTTTGTCGCTCGGTGAAAATCTACACGGACTTTGGCTTCGCTGGTGCCGAGGATTTCTGCTGTTTCCCGGATACTGTAAGCCTTGATGCCGCGTACAATCAGTACATTCCGATGATGTGGCTTCATTTTCTGCATCGCCTGCTCAATTGCCAGCTGTTCTTCCTTGGAAGCCAGCTCCGCTTCCGGCCTACCTAGAAGAGAAGGCAGCCCTTTTAACAATTCCATGCCAAAGAGCGTTTGCACCCGCCTCTTCCGGTAATCATCGATGGCGACATGCTTGGCAATATGCAAAATCCACGTCTTCACACTGGAACGCTCCTCATATCTGCCCAAGGCATCCAAGACCCGGATAAACACTTCCTGCGTCAAATCCTCCGCATGCTCGCGCTTCCCTGTGAAGTAGTAGAGGTATTGATAGACATCTCGGTAGTGCTCGCGATAGATCGCTTTGATCCGCGACTCGTAATCGATTGTGTCCTGCACTGGATTTCCTCTCCCTGCTCCCTACTTGATGGATTGACCCGTAACTGCGTCAACCTTTCCGCCTCTTTCTTTCTGTTCATAGACAAGGACAGGTGTTGCCTGGTACCGTCCGTTAGAGGAAGGAAATACGTAGCTCAGTGTAAGCGGATTGGCTGTCAGCAATGCTTGTACGGCTTGCTCGGGCCCTACGACATTGGAGGCATCATCATAGGATAATTTACCAGTAGCTTCTGGAAAACCGGCGGATACAATGTCTCCCGTATGCATGTCAACTTTTACCGAATAGGTCTGGCCCTCCACCATAATACCTTGGTGTACGGGGAAAAATAGAAACGTTTGCTTGCCTTCTTCTTTGTTAATCATTTGTGGTACCAGCTCCGTTACTTCTGCGTCCACAAACGGTTGCAGAAACGCCACTGCTTTTTCCTCGGCAGCTGCTTCTGTAAGCACCTTCTGCTTTGGTGGGTTTTCTAATACATGAAAGTACGTGATCTGATCATTCATTGTCCTCACCAAGAACCTTTTGTTACCAACCACGGCATCATACTCCTTCTCCCCTTCGAGAACTAGAGCACCTTTGGTCATTTTAAACACAATTCCTTCAGGCAATGGAATAAAAGTGGAGAGTGCGGTGACTATCTCCTCATTTGTTTTGGCGAAGACCCGCTGGTTTCCAGGCGTTACCGTGATTGGCTTCCCATACTTATTTTTCTTGGTCCATCCGGACTCTACCTCGGCTCCTGATCGTGCATCCAAATAGCCTGTGAAAATTGGGCTGTAGACAGGGCGAAAGCCAGCGGTAATGTCCTTTGCTTTTTGCTCATAGCTGAGGTGCAGCAGGTCTCCTACATGCTTGCCGATTTCATCTGGTTGCTTAACCCCTGACGGAGCGGCGAATTTGCTCGTGTCCATCTGCAATCCTGTTGCTTCGCCTGCGTTTATATAGTCCAGCTTTCCTGCGCCATTGATCGCCACTACGTACCAATCTTCTTTTACCGGAATCTGATTCACGACACGGACGAAGCGTACGTTTGCTACGGCCTCTGTGCCCTCACCATCAACTGTTACCTCTTCTATCCGGTATTGCTTGATGGCGTCACCGATGAAATCCTTCAGGATTTTCTGCGCTTTTTCTTTTCCCATCGCTTCCGTAGGCCGCGCAGTAGGTTTCTTTCCGGGAATATCCCGGGCAGAGAAGGACAGTAGTGCACCGCTGTTTACATCGATTCTGGCATCCGCATACAGGGATACCTTCGTCCGCTCCTTGTTGCTGAAGATGCGGAATTGGATGTGGATGACATCTCGCATCTGATTGTTTCGCGAAATGGTTTTTTCCGCGTTTTTCAATTCCGGGTAGTGTTTGTTTAGCTTGTCTACGGTTTTCTGGACTGCTTTGCTCAACTGGGGTTGCGTTGATGTGGCTGTCGCGGCTTGTACGGTTACTTGTGGTTGCGTAACCCACAATGGGCTTGAGAAGAGCAAAGCAGCAGCTCCTACTGTGATCATCAGCTTTTTGGTTGCGTATGGTTTCATTTTGAATATCCTCCTGGCTTCCTCTTTTTACGTTCTTAGCCCAATAGTCGAAAGCGAAAGGGAAATGTTACAAGTGAACTAAAATTTTGTAGGGAACAAATGGATTTAGTGTTTGGTCCGGAAGCAAGAAAAACTCGATTCCCCCGGACTGTTAGGGAGATCGAGTTTTTTTGATGATTAGAAAACATATCGGAAAATGATATCTATTGCTACACCTATTGTGAGAACCATCATTTTTTGAGAAAAGCTAAGCTTGGCTTCTTTCCCATTTGCCCATTTATAGGAAGTCTGCAATCCTAGTAGAATTATATAGCCGCCTACATAAGCAAGAAAGATTCTGATTAGCTCTGTAGCAATAATCCAAGCCATTTTTCTAGCCCCTCCAGTTAATCCTTGTTGCACTCACCGTATTTCTTTGGGTAGCAGGATACGATCGATTTGATAGATAGTTATTAAATTTCCTCAACTCGAAATCTTCACGATAAGTTTCGCCCTCATAACTCACTATAACAAACCACTTTTGATAAATATCAAATGAGTTCAACACTAGTAAAGCCTCTAAATCTAATACTCCAACTGCAAATCTGTCAGCATTACTATTTCGCATCATCGGTACCACGTATGTTGCAAGCGGTGTCTCAGGCTCTCCTGATATATACCACTGAAAAGTAACATTGGAATCTTGTTCGATTTTAGAGAGTCGAACTAAAATTTGGACAGTGCCATGAACCCCTGGAAAAAAGCGGCGTTGTGCATTAATGGGCTCATAACTATTTGTTGTATCCTCACAAACCACAATTGATTTTATCATATAACTTCTGACCTTCTTGCCTCTTCTCTTGGATATTAGTCACCTTTACCCCACAGTGCTTTTCCAATTTCGTGTCGCACATTGCCTTCTATTGATCCTCTAATAGCGCCCAAATGTCCACCAACCACAGCACCTGCTGTTCCTTTATACTTAGCTTCATTTACCTGTCCCATTCCCCCGACTGTTGCGCCAAATGCAGCGCCCATTGCCATACCTGTCGCAGTTTTTTCGGCAACTATTTTACCAACAGCTTTTGGATCGTTAGGGAATATCTCTTTCCCTTTTTCGATTGCCTTCTCCTTTACTTTCTCCGTCGCTTCTCTAACTGTTCGTTCTGCTCTTTCTTTAACTCGAGATACACTTTCTCTTACTCGTTCAATTGAAAACCCCACGATGTAAAAACCTCCCAAAATTTGATACAAATACATTTTTACAATATATGTATAAACATTGTCAATATATTTTTTGTTTTTATTAATTTATCACTTATTTTATTTAGTATTATTAACAAAAAATACAAAGTAAAAAAGAGCATAAAAAAAGGCCAGTCAAGCCTTTGACAGGCAGCCTAGCCGTTGCGAGGTTTTGTGAGCGACATCCTTTACTCGTTCAATCAAATACTGGAGTCGTTCCTCCTTCAAATCATACGTAACAATTCCAATGCTTAACGCCCCGATTACCTTTTGGGTGTAATCAATCACCGGTGCTGCGACGGACGCCGTATTTTCCGTCCGCTCCGCAAAACTGACCGCATGACCAGCTGCTCTGATCTCCTGGAGCTTGTCCATAAAAGCAGACACCTGCTCTTCACCCACCAGCTGCACTACGGTTTGTCGTGCTTCTTCCATAGACATATGTGCCAGCACGACTTTATTGGCCGCACCAATATGCATCGGAATCCGTAAGCCTAATTGGTCGTAGATACGGATATTGTGCTGACTGTCTACGCGATCGACGACAATGGATTCGAGTCCGCTAGGCTGACTGAAGTAAACACTTTCGTTTACTTCTCTGGCGAGCTCCTCGATCATCGGCTTGATCACCTTCCGATAATCGATCCGATCGAGCACGCGTAAGCCGAACTCCATCCATTTAATCCCCAATGTATATTGCTTGGTCGCAGCATCCTGCTCTACCAGTCCATGCTTCATCAACGTGTACAACAGTCGATAAATGGTGCTGACCGGGAGCTGGCATTCCTTCGCTAAATCATTGATCGTCCACCATTTTCTATGTTCATCCGACGAAAGTGCCGTTGCAATCGCCATCGCTCGATCAAACGATTGAATCACGGTCATCCCCCCTTTTCTATCTATCTTCTCACATGAAACTATGTTAAACCATTTGCTCTAATTTTGTGAATCGCAAAAAAACTCCATTGTGGAATCACAGATTGACAGTCAGAAATCAGAATGTGTAAACTAATGGTGAACATTTCGAAATATGAATAATATTCTGTAATGTGGAAAAAGGGAGGCAACTATGTTCCAAGGCAGCCAATCCATGGTCAAAAAGATGAAAACCGTCATCATCAAGCATCCCCATCAAGCATTTATCAGTCAAGAACATCTCGATCAATCGTGGAAAACCTTCAACTATACAGACCGCCCTAACTGGGACCGCGCTCTGCATGAATACGCCAAATTCGAATCGATTTTGCGCGAGCATGTAGAAAACGTCCTGCACTTGCCACAATCCGATAAAACTGGACTGGATTCCATTTACGCCCATGACCCGGTGAAATTTACTTCCAAAGGGGCAATCATCCTCAAATCTGGCAAGGAGCTCCGTCAGGGAGAAGCCGAAGTATACAAAGCCTTTTTAGAAGAAAACAACATCCCAATTCTGGGACAGCTCACAGGCGACGCGTTGTCAGATGGCGGCGATCTCGTCTGGTTGGATGACAAAACACTCGCGATTGGCCTTGGCTTCCGTACGAACGAAGCGGCTATTGCTCAAATTACGGAAATGGTCAAGGATTTTACAGATGAAATCATCGTGGTACAGCTCCCGTATGATCGCGGTCCTGCGGAATGTCTGCATCTGATGTCGATTATCAGCATGGTCGATCATGATTTGGCAGTCGTCTACTCCAAGCTGATGCCAGTATTTTTCCGCCAACTGCTCATCGACAGAGGCATTCAGTTACTTGAAGTACCGGATGATGAGTACGATAATCTGGGCAGCAATGTTCTCGCCCTCGCTCCACGAGTGTGCATGGTCGTGGCAGGCAACCCGATTACCAAACAACGCCTTCTCGATGCAGGTGCGACTGTGTACGACTATGAGGGCGAGGAGATTTCTTATAAGGGAACAGGTGGACCTACTTGCCTGACAAGCCCGGTGGAACGCATTTAGCGGGTAGATATACTTGATAGTAGATCATCAAGGTCAAACTGTACCCCAATTGTTAGAGCATTAACGATTGGAGGTGCAGTTTTTTATGACGAAAAAGTTTCCTTAAGCAAAAACTTTGTTGCCTGGGAAAGAATCTTACCTTAAACTAAAATCATGAACATAACGACTACTACGTGCACTTTTTTTTACCTTCATTTTTGCCCTAAGCCAACAGTTTGTCCTTAACGAAAAAGGAGAGTGAACATCATGCCATCTATCAGCATTCCTTTGTCTGATGCCTTGATGGGTAGCCACATCTGTCTGGATCGTATTGACGTTCAGGGTATACTGCGCAGGCGATTGCTGGATCTCGGCTTCGTCCCCGGCAACATCGTGGAAGTCATGCAAAAAAGTCCGCTAGGCGATCCCATCGCCTTTCGGGTAAATAACACGATCATCGCCCTGCGCAAAGAAGAAAGCTCCCTCATATTCGGGGAGTACGTGGGAAGTGACGAAAAATGAATTCTTACACGATTGCCTTAGCAGGAAATCCGAATACTGGTAAGAGTACGTTGTTCAATACATTGACGGGGCTTCGCCAGCATACGGGAAACTGGGCAGGAAAGACAGTCGTAATGGCTGAGGGAGAATTCTCTCGGGGAAATACGACTTTTCGGATCATCGATTTGCCAGGTACGTATTCCTTGTATTCCAACTCGGCGGATGAAGAAGTGGCGAGAGATTACATTATCTTCGAGCAACCTGACGTCACCATTGTGGTACTGGATGCAACTTCATTGGAACGGAATCTCAATTTGGCCTTGCAGGTATTGGAAATGACCCCTCGTGTTGTCGTATGCATCAATTTGATCGATGAGGCGAAAAGGCTTGGCATTCGTATTGATCTGGAAAAAATCTCGCAAAGATTAGGCGTTCCCTGTGTATCTATTTCCGCCAGAAATCATATCGGGATCGAGAATTTGCTCGATCAGGTGGAGAAAGTAGCGAACGGAACCATCGTGCCCAATCCTGTACAGATAACCTACAGTGATCAGATTGAATCCAAGCTGGCACAGTTGGAGCCGCTCATCGAGAAAACCTTGGGTAGCCGTTTTCCGACAAGATGGATCGCTCTGCGATTGTTAGATGGAGATGAAAGCTTGTTGCGAACCTTGAGAGAGCGCATGCAAGATCCGGCTACAACTGCAAGAAAGGAGCCTTTGACCCATGGCCGAACCGTTTGCCACTAATGCTTCTGATTCCCTTGATGCGCTTCTTTCCGCAGCCCGGAGCTCAGTGGAAGGAAGTGCGATTCGAGACACGATTGTGAGTGACATTTACCGCACCAGTCGCAGTATTTGTAAGGAAGCTGTGACATACGAAGACAAGCAAAAGCTTTCTAGTGCATATAAGCTGGATAAAATTGTGACGTCCAAAATATGGGGCTACCCCATCATGCTGGCGATTTTAGGCGCGGTATTCTGGATCACGATCGCCGGTGCCAATGTTCCATCCGGAATGCTTGCGGACATGTTCGGTGTTGTCGAGGGTTATCTAACTGCTGGCTTTCAAGCTGTACATGCACCTGATTGGCTGCACGGGATTCTGGTTCTCGGATTCTTTCGCGGTACCTCATGGGTTGTCAGCGTCATGCTCCCTCCGATGGCTATCTTTTTCCCAGTCTTTGCCCTGCTCGAGAACTTCGGATATCTGCCGCGTGTCGCGTTCAACATGGATCGTCTGTTTAAAAATGCAGGAGGACACGGAAAACAGGCATTAACCATGTCGATGGGGTTTGGCTGTAACGCAGCTGCCATCCTTTCAACCAGGATTATCGAATCTCCTCGGGAGCGAATGCTGGCGATTCTGACCAATAATTTCGTCCCGTGTAACGGTCGCTGGCCTACCTTGATCTTATTGGCGTCTCTATTTATGGCGACCAGCACGACCAGCGGATGGCAATCTCTGATTACTGCTCTTATCGTCATGGGTATGGTACTTTTTGGAATCGTTATCACTCTTACCGTTTCCTGGACGCTATCCAAAACAGCTTTGCGCGGAGTACCGACACACTATACGTTGGAGCTGCCCCCTTACCGCCGTCCGCAGATTTGGAAAACGATCCTCATCGCAAGTAAAGATAAATCGTGGAGCGTACTGAAAAGGGCCGTCATTGTAGCCGCCCCTGCTGGTATCATCACTTGGGTATTGGGCAATATCTTTGTCGGTGGGGATAGCATCCTTGCCCATATGGCTGCTTTTTTTGATCCATTTGCGCAAATCATTGGTCTCGATGGCTATATTCTCATGGCCTTTATTCTCGGCTTGCCCGCTAATGAAATCGTGCTGCCGATCCTTCTGATGGGGTATATGTCCTCCGGTGCCATGGTGGATGTGGAAGGGATCGACAATATCAAGGATGTCTTCTTACAGCACGGGTGGACTTGGTTGACAGCACTCAACATGATGCTGTTCTCTCTGCTTCATTACCCTTGCGGCACAACCTTGTTTAATATTTACAAAGAGACGAAAAGTGTGAAATGGACAGTGCTATCCGCACTCATTCCGCTCGCCATTGCGATCGGAGTAACGTTCTTGACTGCCCAGGTGGCAAGGGCACTCGGTTGGGTGTAAAAACAGTAAAAAGCCTTTGCACAATACCAGACCTCCTGGTTCGTGCAAAGGCTTTCTTATTTTGTAATAGGTATTACACCTTTAAGGGGAAATCTCTCAAACTCCAGTCCGCTCATCTCCAGCTGATACGTATCCTGTTTCGGTACCTTGTAAGCAAGCGAAACGGTCTCCAGATTCTCTGCGACAATGAAATCCTTGTAGTACTGACCATCTACACGCAAGTTAATCTCTTCTGGTCCCTTGTTCGGGATGACGATGAAAAGCTTGCCTTTGTCATAATACACCTTTTCTATGTTCAGCTTTTTCTTGTTGCCAAATGGAATGCTTTGCGGATATTTGGCATTCCGATCCAGCACGATGTTTTCTCTAATGGACTTATTCGCAGATACCTCGTCGAATCGAAGCTCGAGTTTTTCCGGTACGTCTTCAAAGAAGAGCGATGGGAAAAACTGCATGGTATACTTGTCGCTGCCCTGAACCCGGGTAGCATCGCCACCTCGAACCCGTCCCAGATTCTCATTGATTCGGTCATCCATTGCCGGATATTCCTTTCCATTCCCATCTACCAGCTTCACATTCTCCAAGCGATACAACTCGAATCCATCCTGTAAAGCAGCTTCCAGCTCCGCTTCCATCACCGTCGGAGAAGCTATGATCTGATTTACTTTCAGTCTCGTCAACAGGCTGTCTGTTTCTAGCACAGCATCTACTTCTGCATCCGGTTGGATTACTTTTTCTGCTACAGTGACAGACCTTGGCAGGGGCAGCAACACCTCGGCTACCACTTCATCAGCTTCTTTCTTGCGCATATCTACAATTTGCACAGGCAGAACAGGCTTCGTCTGATTCATGAACTCCCGCATTTTTTTCTCGTCAATTCGGTAATTCGGTGTGATGATAAGATAATGCACACCATCGATTAATTGAAATTCTTTCGGAGCATGCCCTGTTTCTATCAGCCCCCCCAAATCTACACGAAGACTCCCATAGAGCATCTCGCTTCTTGTCGATTCATCCGGAATTCGCGCGATCTCCTCCATTTTTTCACCGGAGATTAACAGCGTAAACGTAATCCGTCTGTGATCGACCATGGCATCCCTGATCTGATAAACAAAACCGTCCTTCTCCAATTTCACCTCAGGCAGAATCGGATAGCCATTTTTCAAAGCATGCATGAAACCTTCATCTGGTGTGATCCATTCAAAGGATTCCTGTCCTCTCTCTGCCCCCGTCAGTCCCCACGAGCTTCCCTCAAAGGGCTGAACAATCTGGAAGAACAAAGTAGCAGCAACAGCTACTCCAGCTGCCCAAGAGGTTACCTGCCAGCGACGGCGACGCTTCTCACGCTGAATTTTTGTGAGTACTTCCTGCTCGAATTGTTCCAAATGAAACGGATATTTTTCACGAACGGATTGCTTTGCTGATTGGCTCCATTCCCTCCACATGCGATCGTCGCTCATCCTTTTACCTCCTTCGACATGGTCTCCTTCAATTGCTTCCTGGCTCGATGCAAACGCGTACGGACGACCTCCTGCGAAACCGCGAGAATGTCCGCCACTTCCGCAATCGACAGGTCTTCGTAATAATGCAGGAGGATGACTTGCCTGTACTTCGGTGCGAGGGATTGAATGTACGTGACGACTTCTTCCCGCTTCACCCGGTTTATAATCTCTTCCTCTACCTGATTGTTTGCCTGCCGATCCATCAGGTCGCCCAAATGATCATCCATCGTCGGAAAAATGTTGCGAAACGACCACGACCGAAAATGCTTTTTGCTTTCATTCATCGCAATCTTGTAGAGCCAATGCTTGATCTGTCCGTCCCCGCGGAACTGATCGAGATGCCGATACGCTTTGATAAACACGTTTTGGGTAATATCGTCCGCCAAGGCATGATTCTTTACCGTGAGACTCACCAGATGAAAAATCTTCTCCCCGTATTGCTGCATCAGCCATTTCAGTCTGGCTTCCCGTGTAACCTCCAGACTCGCTGGCATTATTTCTGCTTCGTTCAACCCGTTCACCTCATCCGTTGATTGCTTGCTATTAGGTATGATCCGTCTCACGGCAAAAAGGTGACAGAAAATGCAAAAAGAAACCGCTGTGGTTTCCACAACGGCTACTTCGCTGTTTGTTCTTCCTTTTCCAAAAACCAGACCTTTTGGATCGCTCTATAAAAAATGCTGCATCCAAATATTCGGCTCGATATATATGACTTCGTTCTTTTCCACGTCAACCTGCACGGGAACTAATGCGTCTGGAATGATGTACGATCCGGACTCGGGGAATTTCATTCCTGTCCAGCTTTCCCAATCCGTCAGATTTCCTCTGATAAGCATGGATTCCGGCGCTACCTGCATGATCGTCGCTCCCAGTTTCCAATGTGTGCGCACCCACGGATCAAACGGAGCGGCATCGGTCGTTTTCCACTGAACATACTTGTCCATTGGCGTGAGTGGGTACTTGTGCTTGAGTGATGGACGTACAGGCGCCACCAAGTACGCCAAACCATTTTCCTTGGCGATATCCTTCATCGCCGTAACCATCTGCTTGCTGAGACCGAGGCCGCGATAGTGGGGATCGATGGAGATAGAGAGTGCCGATAACGCGTTTGGCTGTTTTTCTTGGCGGTAGTTTTCAATCCCTTGCAGAAAGACATCATCCCAGCCTTTTGGCAGCCCTTCCGCAGTGCCATCCCAGTAAAATGGAATCGCATTTCCTACAGCCATCAGCTTGTCAGCCTCGTCCGTCAGCATGAATTGATAAGGAGAAAACCAGTCATACAGATGACCGTAATATTCGTTAGCCACTTCGTCATTCAGCATGAAGGCAGACCAGCTTGCTTCGATTAGTTCATCAGCTTGATCGTTTAGATCCGATCTTTGTGCGAAAGTGTAGATGTTGTATGACATGCTTGGAATCCTCCTACGAACTCAGATGTCTATCTTCCCATCTAATCCCTATTCGATTTTCTTCTACATTTTCCTCTTGTGGTGTGTCACACAATCGCTCCCATGATCGTTATATGGTCAAACCAAATGAGGAGCTGATTGGCATGAAAGAACGAACATGTGTGATTGTCGGAGGCGGGTACGCAGGTATCAACGCGCTAAAAGCCGTTCGCGATACGTGCAAAGGACGCCCGATCCGCTTCATCTTAATCGATAAAGAGCCTCATCACCTTCGCAAAGTCCTGTTGTTCAAACCAGCTGCTGCCAAAACAGATATCTCGATTCCACTACAAAGTCTGTTTCCAGAAGGCGTCGAATTCGTACAAGGTACAGTCACATCGATCAAAGGGCAAGAGAAAACCCTCTTATTTCGGAACAAAAATGGTCAAGAGCACGCATTGCCCTACGACATGCTCATCCTGGCAGTAGGAAGCGTCATTCGCCAACCGGAGCCAGAACAAGGCGGCATCGCTTTGACGGGCGTCGAGACGGCCGAGGCGGTTCGGGAAAAGTGGCTTGCCAACATGCGCCAAGCCGTCCATGAGAAGCAGCCGTCCGAACGCGAGCGATTGTTGACCATCGCCATTGCAGGAGCGGGCATCAGCGGGATGGAAACCTCCGCGGAGCTGGCTTTCGCTATGCACGAGGAAGCGAAGAACCTCGGCATCCATCCTGATGAAGTCAAAGTCTATCTCATCAACGCACAAGATCGTTTGTTTACCGAAGGCCCTCCCAAAATGGGGCGCAAGCTGGAGAGTGCACTCACGGATGGCGGTGTAACCATTTTGCATGGTCAAAAGGCACTTCATGAGCAGAATGGACTCGTAACACTATCTGGAGGCCGCACGCTTGCTGTCGGACTATGCGTCTGGTCGCTCGGATTGCAACCCAATCCCGCATTGCGCAGCATGGGCGTGCCACTGACCACACACGGCCAGGTGGTCGTCGATGAATCCTATCGTGTAGCGGAAACGCCGGGGGTGTACAGTATTGGCGATTGTGCACGCATCGTAGATCCAGCCAGCGGGCAAGCAGATACGATGACATGCAAGGAAGCCTCCGGACAGGCGATGCGTTTGGGCAAAATTGTGCTGGCCGACTTGGATGGCACCCCTGCCCCCGCACACAAAAGCTACATGGACATTTACTGCGTCGGACTCGGCCCTGAACGCGGAATGGTTTGGACGAGAAAATGGGGACTCGATATCATTTTGACAGGGAAATTGGGGTGGAAGCTTCGCCAGTTCACCTGGAATGTTGCCAGCATGATAAAATAGGAAAAAATAGGGACGTACGAAGACACAAGAGGAAGTGACACAGCCATGGAGGCTCTGTACAAACAATATAAGGGGCTCATGTTCCACCTCGCCTATCAGATGCTCGGCTCGGCCACGGATGCGGAGGATATCGTGCAGGACGTATTCGTGAAGGCCCATGCTGTCTCGCTGGAACAGATGCCCGAACCGAAGGCTTACCTGTGCAAAATGACCACAAACCGATGCCTCGATTTGTTAAAATCGGCCCGCAAAAAACGGGAGCTGTATACTGGACCATGGCTACCAGAGCCCATCTCTACCCCTGATGCAGACGGCTATGATTCTGTCATTACCAAAGAGTTGCTATCCTACGCAATGCTCGTCCTGTTGGAGCGGCTATCTCCCCCAGAACGAGCGGTGTTCGTCCTGCGAGAAGCCTTTGATTTCCAATATGATGAGATTGCCGAGCTGGTTGGAAAAAGCGAAGCGAATTGCCGCAAGATCGTTAGTCGGGCGAAAAAGAAAATGGGGATGGACCCTGAGGCACCTCATTTCACCCCAGAAAAAGAGCTCGGCGAAGAATGGATCGGCCGTTTTCTGTCTGCGCTGGAGCACGGAAATGTCGAGACATTGCTCACTCTGCTTGCCACAGATGCCGTATTGCTCTCCGACGGCGGCGGCAAGGTCACCGCAGCCCTGCATCCGATCTTGTCTGGCAAACGCGTGGCTTCCTTCTTACTCGGCTTGATGCGCAGCTTCTCGAAGCGTCCAGATTTCTCTGTAGAGCTCGCACCTTTGAACAACGAGACCGGGTTTGTGATCAGACAAGACGGCAAGATCGACACCGTGGTGTTTTTGCATATCGAACACGGAGTTATTCGTAACCTCTACTTTGTCAGAAATCCTGATAAGCTAAGATTCATCGTGTCGTAGTCATCAAAACGAAAAGCCACCATGATCAGGTGGCTTTTTTTGTATGTGTATCGATCGGTCTTATTCGACGTTTACCTCAATCGTCACTTCTTTTCCGTCGTAGCTGGCTGTCAGTGTTGTATTACCAGTAGAAACTGCCGTCACTTCACCATTGTCTACAGTTGCAACCTCAGGATTTTCCGATACCCATTCTACCCCTTCGGAAACCAATTCTGTATACCCTCTCTCATATTCGGCATGAACTTGGAGGGTAAAGGTCTCTTCTGGAGAAAGACCTAGTATATAACGATTCAGCTTTAACTGTTTCGTCTCTTTTTCATCGACCACCAAAACTTTTGCTCGCATGTACTTATTGTCGTACTTGGCAGTCACATAAGCTTTTCCGTTCTTTCCTGCTCTGACCTCACCGTTACCAAACACTTCTAGTACATCTGGATCGCTAGAAGTCCAAGTGGCTTTTTCTGTTACATCCCTACTACTCTTGTCCCGGAAGAAAGCTGTTAGGGTTAACTGCTTCTCCTGTTCTGGTTCCAACACAAGCGTTTGCTCGGACAATTCGATAGACTTGACAGTCAATCCCGAAATGCTCACCGGAATCGTAAGCTCCTCCCCTTGATACTGGACGGTAATGATAGATTCCCCTTCTGTTTTCCCAGCAGTAATACGTCCTTTTTTCAAAGAGATCAGATCATTGTCGATGTTGTACGTAGTTTCTTTGTCTTTCGAAATATCCTTGCGCTTTTTGCCGTCTACCACATACACCTTGAGGTTTTTAGACTGATTTGGCTTTATCGTCAGTTCCTCAGGGGACGCTTCCAGGGTAAAGGTTACTTTTCGCTTCACGGTCACTTCTGTAGTTGCTGTCTTGTTCCCGTCGAGGGCTCTTACGGTAATCGATGTCTTCCCTGCGCTTTTTGCTGTTACGTTGCCTTCCTTGTCTACCTCTGCTACTTCAGGGTTGCTACTGGTCCACTCTACAGCTTTGTAGGAAGCGTACGTTGGCTGGATCGTAGCATGCAGCTGGACAGGCTCATCCCCGAGTGTCATAGTGAATGCCTCTTCCTCCAGTGTTACTTCGGAAACCGGATAGTATGAAGGCTGCGGTGGTGGCGTCGGCTTATTCACGACGTTCACAATGCGTGTGACAACGTCAGCTTTGTTCCCAGCTGAATCTTTTGCGTGATACTTCAGTGTGTACGTCCCTGTTTGGATAGGATCGATGTGACCTTGGACCTCAGCCTCCAAGCCACTTTCTCGGTCTATGATGGTTACGCCAGGATCAGTGAATGGGGTTCCTTTGTACAGCGTCATCGTCGCATCGCCCTTTAAGGTAATGACCGGTGCTGTCTTGTCGATGCGGACCTCCACTTTTTCCTCTTCACTCATTTTTTGCGAACCGTTAACCTGAACAGCGACAACCTCTGTGATTCCTTCGGTCGACACTTTTACTTTGTCAGTGTATGTTTGCCAGGAGCCATTGTTCAGCTTGTACTGAATGGTATTTCCCAGCTCACCCACCATGGTTACTTCCACATCCTGATTAGTCCAGTCGTTATGGCTAAGTGTCATGACTGGCTTGGATGGAGTAGCTTCGACAGGCGTAATGGCGTTGGAAGGTGCAGAAGGAACGGATTCCCCTATTTCATTTGTTGCGGTGACTGTAAATGTGTACTCCGTGCCATCGTTCAATCCTTCAACGGTAATCGGACTGTTTGTCCCAGTAGCCGTCAAGTTTCCAGGATGAGAGGTAACCGTGTAGCTCGTGATTCGTTTTCCATTTGGATTACCAGACTGGAAACTTACAATGGCACTGTTTTTTTCGAGCGTTGCCTCCACATCTAATGGGGCCTCAGGCTCTTTGAAGTTGAATAAGCCAAATTCCATAATATTTGGATTGTAACCATCATTCGTATCTGTAAAATTGACTCTGACATAACGACTCTTAACAGGAGCAGACAATAATAGAGATGTATTGTATGACTGATTTCCTTTTACTTTCGCATTTACATCTGGAATATCAGAAAAATTGATTCCGTCACTGCTTATTTGTAAGGAATAATCCTTGTTACGATCAATCGCTGCTTCTACTTCCCATAAACGAAACTCAGTCTCTTCCCCCAAGTCTACCTGGAACCATCCCGTACGACCTGTATCACTTATCCAACTGCTCTCAATCCCCACCTGACCATCTACAGCTTTGTCTGGTGAATAGGTTTGATAGTGCCCGCCGGATGTAACGGTTTTCCCAGTAGCCAAATTCTCTGCTCCAAAAGCCGCAAAAGCAGGACTCTCGATCCCCAACGTCAGAAGAACGAGACAAAGGAAGGTAGCCAATCCTTTTCGAAAATGGAGAGGTTCTTCCTTTCGCTTCGATTCTCTGTCTTTTTCGCTAGTCATTTTTATGCCTCCTCTTGTACTTGTAGTCGGCACCTAGCGTATCAAACGATTCTCACAAAAATCTCACAAACCTCCATCGAAATCAGCTACCTTCATTTCTTGTCTCTAATATATAGTCAGTCCTTCCATAATCGCGTAGTTTCCACGAGTACCTCATCCTCAAATTCCATTTTGTAAATATCAGGCTTGGACGTCTTTAATAAAAAGGTCAAGTCGTACTGATTGTCAAAGTACCCCATTATCAGTGTCATAACGGCGCCATGCGTTCCTATTACAACTTTCTGCCCCCTATATTGCTCTAAAATCTTTCGCAACGTTCTTACCGCACGATTCTGGCAAATACGGACGGATTCCCCCCCAGGCAACGAAAAGTCTGGCTCAGCAAACATCTGCTTTACTAGTGGGTATACTTCGTTATCGGCCATGATTTGATCATTTCCTATAAAAACGAGTTCTCTCAGCTCTTCAAAAACGACGATCTCGTTCCCTACGGACTGGGCTAGTTCTTCTATAGTTGCCATTGCCCTTTTATACGGACTTGAAATGAACGCATCTATTCTCTCGCTTTTCAACAATTGAGAAATGAGATGGGCATCTGACCTCCCCTTATCAGTCAGCCCTCGTGTTCTCTCGTCACCTTCGGTTTTTGGTGATTCTCCATGCCTGACCATGTAAATAAAGGTTTTCATGAGTACCCTCCCGTGAAGTATTTCCAATCATTTCTTTCTGATACTTTCATCCCTGTACATGTATTACGAAAAATCCCCCTCTCCGTTTTCACCAGAAAGGGGGACTCTCTTACATTTTGAATCGATGCACGATCTCTTCCATCGTCTGCGTCAAGCCGACATTCCGTTCGGAAATAGACGTAATCTGTTGATTATTGTCCGCGATTATGCGAGATTGCTCCGTAATCGCCTCCACACTATGTGCACTTTTCTCCATGGAGTTCGTTACTTGCTCCACCACAGTAACCACATTGCTAATCGTTGAATTCAACTCTTCAAAAGAAGCACTGAATTCCGCCAGCAACGTATGGAAACGGTGTGCATCCATATTGTACTTCTCTGATGCTTCCATCATGCTATCGTAGTCAGGACTGACCCGCGTTTCGATGAAGTCCAATACGCTCGACGAATGAGTCGCCAGATTGTCTACGGATTCGCGCGCGACCTGAATAATGCGTTGAATATCAATCACGACCTCAGACGATTGCGTCGCCAGTCTGCGTATCTCATCCGCTACGACAGAAAACCCTCTACCGCTGTCTCCCGCACGTGCAGCTTCAATCGCCGCATTCAATGCCAACAGATTCGTCTGCTCAGAGATCGTGAGTATCGCCTCTGCCAACAGGTTGATCTTTCCCATCGATTCCTTCGAGTCGGTGATCGCAATTTCTGTTTGGGCCTTCACATTCATATAGAGCTCTGTCGTCATTTTATCCGCAGCCAATGCATGTTCACGCAAAGCAGTTGCCCGCGAGCTGACATCCTGCGCGGTCGCAGCCGCTTCTTCCGTTCTTTTCGTAATCGAGTGAATGACGGTCTCCATGTCGTTCAAGGTCGCATTCATCTCTTCTGTGGCCGCCATCGTCTCCTGCATATGGGCGAGCAAGATTCCCGTAGCCTCCGCGGTTCCGCTAGACTGCTCGCTTACTTTGTCAGTAGACTGCTTCGCGCTTTGCGCATTTTCAGCGACCGAGCGAGACACGGCTGTCAGCTTGCTCACAACCTCGCTCAATTGCTCACGCATAACAATGATCGACTGTGCCGTCAATCCTATCTCATCCTGCGTGCCCTGCTCGTTCACCGCCATTTTTTCCCGCAAATCAAATTGAGCCGTCTGCGTAATGATCTCCCTCATTTGATCAATCGGGCGGGTAATCCAGCGACTCAGCAGGAAGGATAGCAGCAACGCTCCTGCCACGGAACATACCAGCTTCCAGACAACGGACTCCAGATTGTCCGCCAGCTTCTGGTTCAGCTCCGTATTGTCATACACAATCTTGATGACACGTGATCGGCTGAGATCATTGGGATCTTTGCCTAGCTTGTACGGCACGAGGCGATAAGTGAGATCTTTCTCCTCTGTTTTTTCATGAAACTCTCTGATTTCTTGTGATTGGTATGCTTCCGTAAAAATCGGCAAGTGATGATCGATCACCCGCAAGGCTTTCCCGTCACTCCCTGTTCTCCCCAAAGCGTAACCATCATGAGAAAAGACCAGAATGTCTTTTACCATGTCGTATTTCTCCGTGATCGCCTGCGACACAGCCAAGAAATTAAAGGTCTGGAAAAGAGAGCTGTCCTGCAAATTCACACTGACTTCAAACAGGTACTTCTGGTCAAACGTAGGGAGATAAGCGAATTTTTTAATTTGACCTGTATTGACCGCAACCTCCATGCCATCAGCAGAAAACTCATTTCCATTGATTCGCTTTTTCAACAGCTCCGTAAATGCCCCAGCATTGCTGAAATCAAGCCCAATATCGGTTTTGACGCTGGAATGAACGACCTTGATATTTCGGTCAATGATGAAAATATCCATCCCATACTGCTCGCGCAGGACTGCATAGTCCCACGTCTCCACCGCTGGATTTTGCCGATAGTTGTTCGTTAATACTTGCAGTGTTTGCTGCATGCGGGTTTCCATGTCGTTCTCAAAAACGCCGTATGCCATATCCACATTCTTCACTGCATTCGTGACATGATCCTCTACCAGCTGGTACTGTATCGCTTGGTCAGAAATAATATTTGCCTTGAACTGAACATAGTCAATAATAGACAACACAATGGCTACCAGCATCGTAAATAGTGAAATCATCAAGGTAAGCTTAGTACGAAAAGACATCCACATTCGTTTCATAAGTCTGCTCCAAGAAGTTTTATTTTTAAACATAACTTAACATAATTTACCACACTTTAACTTGTCAATCTTTCCATGAATTTACTGTATTTTGGCAATATATACACTAGGATTTACCATTAACACCGTGCTTATAGTGTCAATGAACACCGTATGAACTTATGCCCAAAACCGCACTGCACCGCCATTTCTTATGGTAAAATCGGCTCGAACGAAGATGTTCAAAACGTATGTAGGAGGACACCCACATGCAAAATCGTCAAAACGAAATTATTATTCCTGAAAATCCTGTTTCACACTTCCTGTTCACCAGCACGAAATCGGCTGCGATCTGGTTGATCATCAGACTGTATGTCGGCTATGCATGGATTACTGCCGGATGGAAAAAAGTCCAGTCCGATAGCTGGACTGGAGATGCAGCTGGCGGCGCGATTCAAGGGTTCGTAAAAGGCTCCTTGGCAAAAGCAGCCGAAGGAAAGGACGTAACGGGATGGTACGCCTGGTTCCTGGAAAATATGGTATTACCAAATGCCAAGGTGTTCGGCTTCCTCGTTGCTTGGGGTGAGGTACTCGTCGGACTCGGCTTGATCCTCGGTTGCCTGACAGGAATCGCAGCGTTTTTCGGCGGCTTGATGAACGTCAGCTTTCTGTTCGCAGGAACGGTCAGCACCAACCCACTTCTTTTTGTTTTTGCCACTTGGCTCGTTCTGGCTTGGAAGGTTGCCGGCTGGTATGGTCTTGACCGCTGGGCGCTTTCTTATCTCGGAACACCTTGGACGAGAAAAGCGCGCGATGGTGTTTTGCCGATGAACAAGTAATCCTGTCTTTCCTCTCTAATGACAAAGCCACCTTTTGCGGGTGGCTTTTGTTGTTTCTACAGATCGATAGTTATTTAAGTAACGGACAAATTGTATGAATTTATTCCGACAGGTAACCGTGATTTCCGATGAATGTTTATACATTGTGTTGAATGACTGTCTGATTGCTGTGCATTATTCTTTTGAGGAACTATAAATTTTCTTATTTTTCAAATAATTCAACAGGAGGACTGTATGAACAAGTGGCTACTAGGCATTTCTACTGCTGTTTTGTTGTTTAGTCTCTCAGTCGGCTGTAGCTCGAAACCCGCCGACAATATCCAATCCCCTCCAACGCAAGCGACAGCAAAGCCTACTACCTCAGAGCCAATGGTCTTGCACTGGAGCATCACCGGGGAGCCGTCTACGATGGATGCTGGCATTGCAACCGATTCAACCTCAATGGACATGATCAATCTCACCTTCGAAGGACTGACCAGCGTCGACCGTCAAGGCCAGATGATCAACGCCATCGCGGAGAGCTACACGCATACTCCTGACTTCACTCATTTTACTTTTACCATTCGAAAGGACGCCAAATGGAGCAATGGTGATCCTGTTACCGCTCACGATTTTGAGTACGCCATCAAGCGCAATCTCGACCCCAAAACCGCTTCCGGCTACGCGTATCAGCTCTTCTATATCAAAGGGGGAGAGGACTTTTACACCGGAAAAGGCAAGCAAGAGGACGTCGGGGTAAAAGCAAAGGACGACTACACACTAGATTTCACCTTGCGCTCACCAACACCGTTCTTCCGCGAATTGACCTCATTCACTACCTACTACCCGCTTCATAAAAAGACCATAGAGAGCAACCCCCAGTGGGCAACAGAAGCCAAAACGATTGTCGGCAATGGCCCGTTTGTGATGGATAAGTGGGAGCACAAGTCCAAGCTCACCTTCAGCAAAAGCGCTACTTATTGGGACAACGTCAACGTCAAGCTAGATCAGATCCAAATTGTCATCATCGAGGATAACAACACCGCTCTGTCCATGTTTGAAAATGGCGACCTGGATTGGGGAGGCTACCCTTCCTTTGGCTTGTCGCCGGATGCGGTCGGACAGATCAAGGAAGAAGGCAAGCTGCTCGTCGCAGATAACCCCGGCACCAAAGCCGTCATCTTCAATACAGAGAGGCCCCCTTTTACCAACAAAAAAATTCGCCAAGCGTTTTCGTATTCTATCAACCGACAGCAATTGGTGGATAACATCCTGCAGACCGGTGTCCCGCCGGCTTATGGCTGGGTTCCCGTCTCCATGGGGTTGAATCCGGACGGCTACTTTAAGGAGGATGTGGCGAAGGCTAAGCAGCTCTTGGCAGAAGGCATGGAAGAACTCGGGCTATCTCAATTCCCTAAAGTCACGTACTACTATGACACCGGAGAAACGGACAAGAAGTTGGCTCAAGCACTCCAGGACGAGTGGAAGAAAACACTGGGAGTCGACATTGACATTCGCACCTCAGAATGGAAAGTGTTCAACGAGGATGTCCAAAATGGCAAGTATGACTTCGGCATCTGGCTATGGGGAGCCGATTTCAACGACCCGATCAATTTCCTCGAAATGTACAAGGACTTGGGTGGCAACAACGTCGTTCGCTTCAACAACAAGGAGTACCGCGATCTGCTGAATAAAAGCTACTATGAGACCGACGAGCAAAAGCGCAAGCAGCTGTTGTTTTACTCTGAAAGAATTCTCATGGAGGAAATGCCGCTGGCACCACTGCACTTCCGCGGCAATGCTTATGTAAAAAACGACAAGGTGAAGGACTTCGTGATCTTCCCTCTCGGCGGTTCCTACTTTAAATACGCGTATATTGAAAAATAACAAAGCGCGGGCATCCTCTCTATGCGAAATAGATAGAGAGAGATGCCCGCGCTTCCATCATAAATACCGAGCGATCATCCGAACTAACTTTGCAGGGAACTCATGCAAATTGGTAATATCCAAAAATCTTTCATTCCCATAGATTTCACTTATCACATCCTTGTCTTGACCGATTGCCGCTGCTAGAAAAGTAACTCCTTTTCGTTCATATTCCTGTATGGTCTGTTTCATATCTGTAACAGCGTAACTTCCGGTATAGTCATCCATTGCTTTCGGTTGTCCGTCACTTATGCTAATCAACAGTTTTGTTTTTTGGGGGGACGCGGCTAATCGTTCCGCCATCAATCTAAGAGCCATTCCATCGCGATTATTACTTCTCGCATGAATTCTCATTAACCTGAAGCGATCATTGGCATCCGCTTTATCGAAGTCGACATAGGCAAAGATCGACATTTGCTCCAATCTGGAAACATCCGCCGTATCGCCGTAGATCAAAATGGGGATATGACAAAGCTGACAATATTCATATACGGCGATCACTGCTCGTTTTGCTGCTTCTAATCTCCCGTAAGCTGACATCGATGCGGATTCATCAACCCTTAGGCCAACCACAAGCGTAGGGGATTCCGTTGGAGGACGTTTCTTGGCAAAATACTTGTAATCCCTGTAAGCAACGCTGTCTGCTTGAAATTTGCTGCCATAGTAACGATTCCTCGCAAAGTCGGAAGATACCTCATGTTCCAGGTACGGAAGTGTCTTTCTGGCAATCTCTTGCACGATAGGCATGAGTCCTTGGCAAAGACGAACATATTCTTGTTGGTTTTCCTCATCGTAGTCTGGACGGTGAACAATGAGCTTTACTTTTTTATGAATCGAATCGGAAATGACCTCTCTTGCCTCTCGATTCAGCTTTTTACGGAAATCGCGTTCCTTTTGTTTCGCTTCCTCTGACATGGATTCAGGATTTGCCTGATGATAATTAGGAGAGCCATCTTCCCCCAAACCTGAACGCTCCATATGGGTAGAGTCATCTGAGACACGGGAAGAGCTTTCGTCACTATCGGCAGATTTTTTCAATGCAATTCCCTTTTCCTCTCCATGGTTGTCTTTGCCAAAACCAGTGTCGTCTATATCTCCCCATGTCCTGATCTCTATGGCGTCGTCAGATTTTCGTTTTTTTTTAGCTCAATCTCGGCTTCTTCCAAGCTGGCAAACAAACCTTGACTTTTTAGTGCTTCTTCCAAAAGCATTATTTCTTCCGAATCAGTTGTGATCTTGTAGATGACCTTATGATAAAGGGATTCTTTTGCGGAAGCTCCTCCAGCAATTGCATCTGCCCAGTAGAAAAAGGAACGCATTCCAGCCACGCCCTTGATCGCATTGGCCCGCGCTGTTCTGTCTAAAACCATAATCATGTCCGCTAAAATACCCAACATCTTTCCATCTTGAAAACCAGTTTTGGCTATGACACGTTCGATCATGATTTCTTTGGTCGGCAGGTCCATCTTTTCCGTATGCTGAACCCTGTCACGCAGCGCTTCGTTTAACGGTCTGGTTCCCGCATAACTGCGGTTTGTTGTGATAACCGCGATGAAGTCTGGGTGCCTGCGTATGATCTCGGTGGGAAGATTGATGCAGCCATCCAGCTCCAAGGCAGAGTTTAATGCCATTAACACCGCAGCATCACGAATCACGTTTGGTTCTTGGATTTCCAGAAGATAACCCTTTTGATAGGCTCTGACGATCTCCGAAGGGTAAAATCGATACTCAATCGCTTCACCATCGGTGTTTTCCGCTGCTGCAAGCTTCAGTAACTGCTTCATTTTTAAAGCTGCCTGTTCCTGTGTAATTCCCAGTGCATCCATTAAAATTTCAGCTATGCTTTGAAACCCATCGCTTTCATATAAAGCTTTCCATACCGTTTGCTCAGCAGGCTCCATTTTCTCTATACGTTCAGAAGAAATTACGGGCAAAATAGCGCCAATAATATCCGATTTATCCATATCAGCAAAACAAGTCACTTTCGTATACGGCAACCCGAAATCAGCAGATAATGCTTTGGCTAGTTGTGTTTTACCAGAACCGGCATCACCTTCTAATAATATATTGGCGATTTTCATTTCCCCGCGATTCCAGTTGCGTTTTATTTCTTTACGAATGCGCTGTTCTTCTTCACTGACCTTATGAGTGGAAGGCTTTTTCCAAACAAGCTTTTTTTCTGCATCCGTCAGCTGTCTTTCGGGTGACAAATCATATTTTTCATTTTCAATCATCACATTTCTACTCCCCTCATAGTGCTGGCCCACTTTGATCTTTGTTCCTTTTCTCACCAAGAAGAGGAAGCAGCAAAGACGCACCGATCATAATCAACACACCGCTCACCACATAGATCCCAACCAACGAGAGCGTCTCCTTCAGATAGCCGGATAGAAACATACCAATCACCATCATCCCCATAAAAACTGGCGTGATCGTACCAGATACCCGGCCAATAAATGCCCCCTCCGTGTTACGTACAATCAGCGTCTGGATTCCGCCTTGAATAAAAGGGAAGAAGAAACCGCTGATCACTAATAGAACAATCATCAACCAAATCGTTGTGGTAGCGCCTACTACCATCGTACATACGGCAGAGACAAGCAAGCCTACTATAAGCAGCATCTGTGGACGTACCTTTTTGGCTATCCCGATTATGATTGCTCCTCCTGCCAACATGGCTAACCCATTGGTCATTACCAACCACTGCAAAAATTGTTTGTCCTGCCCCAAATTCTCGATGACAAGAAAAATCTGAAGCGGTTGTGTCAGACCTGACGCCAATCCGACAGCAGAGAAAGTCAAACAGAGTGTGCGTAAGGATTGATTGGTCCCAATATAGCGCAGCCCCGCCTTCAGCTCCTTTATGAAGCCGCCGGCATAATCAGACTTCGTTTCCTCCGCGTCACGGGGAAGCGTCGCTAATACAAGGGAAGACCCTAAGAACAGAACAGCAGTCAAAATCAGAGAGGCTGTAATTCCAAACTGGATGAAAATAAACGTACCGATGACCGGACCTAAAACCGTAAAGACAGCGACAAGCGTTTGGGACATTGCCATCACGCCTTGTAGTTGTTCAGTTGGCACATGCCTCTTGTACAGTTTCATGGCTGAGGGTTGGGAAAATTGAGACAGGCTGGCGGAAATAAATGTTCCGATGAGAAGTGCCATCCATCCACCATTCATGAGTGCAAGCAGCACAGCCCCGACGGACACGGCAGACAGCAGATCGCTCCAAACCATTGTCCGCTTCGGCAGCCATCGGTCGGCAAAGGTCCCGCCAATAAGGCCAAATAGAAAGATCGGAGCGAATTCCGCAACCGAAATCAGTGATACATAAACCGGATTATTATTCGTCAATTCGCTAACGAAAAGAAGAACGGCATAATTCCGGATCCAAATCCCCAAATGCAAAAGCACGCGGGAGAGGATAATCGTACGAACATAACGATTGGAAAACATTTCAATACCCCATATCCTTTAATAGTTTTGATAATGTGCGCAGACGTTCACCGATCATCTCATCGTCGTTGCTCAGCCCTTGGCTAAACAGCTTAATGTCTTCATGAAGACTCTCATTGTCCGTGCATATCGCCACGGTCATTGCATCTCCTTGCAGGGCAACCCGGTCGATGACAGGCTCCTGCGGGTCATAATAATGCTCATATCTGTATGCGTCGCGAAAATGGGCCAACGACCGACAAATCAGTATGGACATATCAAGAACACGATGGAGAGGCAGTTCCTCCGATTGTTTTGACCATTCTTCTCCCGTGTATCTCCATACCTTGGCAGATATATCGACCTTTCTTCTGGAGTTGCCCTCTGCCACTCCCAGAGAAAGTGCTTTCGCATCTGTGTTCCTGGCTAATCGGCCATCAACGCGCTCATAGTTATCCGACACGACAACAGGCTTATGGTTCAAGTTCGTAGGTATTTTCATTTTCTTTCCCTCTTTTCGTTTGATTATTGTTCTTTCTGTTTTTCCTGGTTGTATCCGCGCTCTCCGTACGGCTGGAGCTGGTCGAGCCATTTTTGTTCCAGTTTCTTCAGGGCATCCTTTTCATCAAAGTATCCGTCTTCCTTCTTTTTCAAAATCTCCAACACTTCAAAGACGAATGCCTCTTCTCCGTACTCATTCCATTCCTGTTGAAGCTGCTTGTTTATATGCGAACCCATTTTGAGACTGAACAGCTTTCCGTTCATCGTCTTCAGGTTGCGGGTGGCGCTGATCCAGATTTTTTGGTTTTGGGTGTTTTTGATCTGATACACCCCTGCCTGCGTTTTCGATTCTTTATACAGTTGTTTCAGTTCTTCTCGATTCATGGTTTCTCCCTCACTTTTCCACCGACTAAATTAATAAACAAAATTCATTTTCGTTTGTTATTTAATAAACATAATGATTCATTGTCTTTTAATTGTCAAGTAAACAAAAAAGCACCGGAACATGTCCGGTGCCTAATTTGGGTCGGGTAACAACGAGTACAGGGCCAATGAATCTCCAATAAACAATAGAGAGAAATGTCTACGCTTATGCTTGTTAACTGGATGAAAACCGGTACGTATGGTACGGCGTATTGCAAGGTTGACCCTTGGACAATTCAAACTGTCCTTCTGTCAGATTCATCACGATGGAAAATAACGTGCGACCGACCAGCTCTTCTGCTCCAGTCGACTCCACGTCTCCATGTCGGCATATGGCTTCGGGAAAACTCATATGGTCACGAAAGATCTCCTTGATATGGTCAGCTTCGATCTGTCCTTGCGCTGCCGCCAACAGCTTCAGGGCCCGCCCCATTCGCAGATGCGTATCGGCTTCCCCCATTTTCGCTTGATCATCTACAGCTATACGGGACCCGACAAAATGATTGGCATGCGCGATATACCCTTCCATTGGATAGAGGACGTCGTGCGCTCTTGAGGTCGCTTCCACATCCACCGTCTCTCCTTCCCGATGCGCAAGCAAATAATTGGCTGACGTGCCACGTGGTAGACGGGTGATTTGCCGGATGGCTTGTGAGAGCGTCCCACTATTCAAGATTCCCCGCAATACGATATGAATAGGAACCCCGACGGTTCGCTCCGATATTCGCAAAAAATTCAGACAAACACCCATGCCTTTGTCGTTCATTCCGATCTTACCTACGATCCCCGCTTCGGTAATCATCAAAATGTTCGGACGTGGCTGTTGCTCGATCTCCAGTACAACAAGCCCCTTTTCCATGAGGTGTATCCAATCCCAGTTTTGCCCGATGATGGTCTCTTGGTTTTTCGTCACAGGAGGGACAGCCGCCACACTCGTGCACCCATCTGTTTTTCCAAATGGATCGCCTAAGTTGGTCATGATTTCACTACGAACATTGAGCGTCACAATATCAAGCAGATCCCGCTCCGCCCCTTCGCTAATTCCTCTGATTTCCTCCATAATCTCCTGGTCATACCGCTCGATCCAGGGGATGAACTGAGTAGCATATTCGGTTGCGTCCTTCCAGTGAAGACCTGCTCCATCTCGAAAGGTTCTTTCGTACGCTTCGAGATTGATCCATATTTGCTCTTTGGTGAGTTGGCCCATTTGTTGTCCCCGTTCTCGCGCTGTCCCCCTGATCCGATAGACAGGAAACCGTTCCATCGTAAGCGACTCCCCTCTATAGCGTTTTCACCATATAATAGCGATCGTTTCCACTACCATATTCCGCAATCCGTGTCTCGATAACCGCAAAGCCTACTTTTTGATAGAGTCCGACTGCTCCAGTATTATCAGGGCTTACGGTCAGGCAAATCTGACGAAACCCATCCTCACGCAGCTGCTCTAGCAATCGGTTCAAGAAAGAGAACCCATACCCCATCCCTTTACGATCTGCTCGGATGTAATACCCATACATGTAGCACTTGTCCGGCTGACGAAAATCCCTCAGGAGCTGACATACCCCTACAGGACGCGCCTCCTCTGCTTCCATGAAAAGAGCAACGCAGCCATGTCGCACAAGCGGTACGAGCACCCATTCATCAATTGCTCCATGTACGCCAAAAGCCTCCTGCTCCATTGCCTTGATCATCTGAAGCTGGTCTTCTGTCAATGCCTCGACGATTTCTACGCGCGTATTTTGCATTCAGTCCTCTCCCTATACGGGTTGCCGCTTCGCTCCGATGACCTGCTCTGACCTCTCCGTTATGTCGGCAAGCACCGCTTCGTCTAGCTCTACACCTAACCCTGGCTGATCTGACACGACAATTTGACTCCCGTGAACCATAAGCTGGGCTACGTCCCGCGAAATGATCGCTGGTCCTGCCAATTCGTTAGAAATGATGTTCTTTTTCGCAAGCGACAAATGTGCACCAGCTGCACTGCCAATTGAAGACTCCAGCATCGAACCAATCTGACACTCCATCCCGGCCATCTCCGCCTGGTTCACCAATTTAAGAGCAGGATATATCCCTCCACTTTTCATCAATTTGATGTTTACTTTATCTGCAGCTTTCTTCGCGATGACTTCTCGCATTTCCTTCGTCCCGTGCAGTCCCTCGTCTACCATGATTGGAATCGTTGTTTGCCTGCGAATTTCCGCGAGAGCATCGAGATCATCAGCCAGGACAGGCTGCTCCATCCAATCAATGTGACAATCCTCGATCTGTTGCAAAACAAGCAAGGAGTTCGCACGGTTCTCCCAACCTTGGTTGGCGTCCACCCGCAACCCTACGCTAGGACCAACTGCCTGCCGAACAGCCCGGATTCGCTGGATATCTGTCTGAAGATCAGCTCCCACCTTTATTTTGATCGAGCCATACCCAGCTGCCACTGCTTGCCTAGCTTCAGCTGCCATAACCTCTGGCTCTAAAATACTTAACACATATGGGAAGGAAAGAGTCGTGTGATATTTTCCGCCCAAGAAATGATAAACAGGTTGACCAGCCGCCTTTCCCATCAAATCATAGCAGGCAATATCAATGGCGGCTTTTGCTGCTGGGACTCCCCAAACAGCCTGGTTCATCTTCTCATGGATTCTCTCGATATCAAACGGATTCTCACCGATCACAACAGGCGCCAGATTATGAACGAGCATCGTATAGGTAGACTCCCACGTCTCTCCGGTGACATTTTGATCCGGTACCGCTTCGCCTAGTCCCACCAATCCATTGTCTGTCTCCACTTTTACAATAATGGACGGCATATCCTCATAAGAGGCGTACGCGATAATAAATGGGCGTTTTAGCGGCAGCTTAATGGCATGAACACAAACAGACGTTATTTTCATACTCGACTCCCCTCCGCAGCTGCTACTCGTGGAATGATTCGATAATAAAGGGACATGGCAGTGACAGAGCCGTCTTCGCCTGTTACAAAGCCAACTGTCAGCTCGCTTCCCTCCCTTTCGGTGATAAATTGATGCTCTCCAATTGGTCGCAATAGATAGTTCAGTTGTTTTCCACCAAACGCATCCAACGTCTTATCTATCATCATCAGGACATCCTCTACCACATATACGATGATATCCATTCCTTCCCCACTAGCGTATCGACCGACATACTCTTCTAATTGGGAAAGAGGGACGCTATATGTCTCGAATTGGTACTGTGGCGTATTCAATGGACGTCCTTCTACGGCATGGAGTGCTGTCAGTGTGGCTTTTTCGACGGGACTTCCGGTTAAATTGGCCAAGGCCATGGATGTAATCCCCCGCTCCGGAACAATCGCTAAATGGGCGGCGACACCTTTGATCGCTCCACCGTGCTTGATCAAGGTACCCCCATAGTAGTCGGGTTGAATGGATAAGCCATACCCGTAGTACCTGCTGTAGCTGTTCTGAACATGCGGATAGATCATTTGTTTGACGCTCTCCTCGGATAAAATTCGTTCCTTGCCCACGCATCCGCCCGTACGGAATATTTCAGCGTAGTTTAACATGTCTCGTACAGTTGAATTCAAATGCCCCGAGGCGGCTACCAGTAATCCGTCCTCCCACAGTGGATCTGGGTAAATCTCGGACACTCCATTATTCTCTTTCAAATGGTAGATGGTGGTGACATCCGGCAAGTGAGGCAGATCGCTCAGAAGAAAGGTACTGCTCTTCATGTCTGCTGGTTCCAAAATATGCTCTTTGACATAAACGTCATACGACTTCCCACTCACTCTGGCTATGACCGCTCCCAGAAGAGAATAGCAATCATTCGAATAGCTGAACAATTGTCCTGGAGAGCCCACCAGCTCATATTCCGCCAGAGCGAGAGCTTCCATCAGCTCTTCGAACGTGTAGATCGGTTTCTGGTACTCCTTTTTCAAGTAACGGTGAATCGGGTTATCCTCTTCAGCCATGTCTTCGAGCATGGAGTTGCGAATCGCCAGGTGATCAATGGGCAGCGGCGGAATGCCCGTCGTGTGCGTCATAAAATGATGAATCGTCATCTGCTCCGTTTTTTGACGATCTGGGGTACGAAACTCAGGGAGGTATTTGATCACTGGATCATGAACAGAGAGCTTCTTCGCTTCCTGTAGCTGCATGATCGCCATGCATGTAAAGGACTTCGTAACGGAGGCCAAACCCATCACGGTATCAGGAGTGATTTCGAGTTCCTTTTCACGATCCCGGTAGCCAAAGCTTTTGCGAAACAAGCTCTGCCCATTCAAATTCACACCCATGACAAAGCCCGGAACGCTGCCTTCCTTCATTTCTTTTGCAACCAGGTCTTCCCATTCTACTGACCAGCCTTGCTGTCTCATTTCTTCCACCTCTTTCGAATGTTGTCATGCCATGCCCTACTCGTTCACCCACATGTCCTGAATAATCAAGGATGCTAATGGATTTGGCTTGACGCCTTGAATCCGGTTACTGACGACCACGAATGTTTTTGCGGAATAGAGCGGAATCCAATAGGCCTGTTCCACGACTCTTTTTTGAATGTCTGCAAAAACCTGCTGTCGCTGCGCTTGGTCTGTTGTCGTTCGTCCTTTATCTAGCAGGCTATCAAGCTGTTGATCACTGAGGCGAAAGAAATTCAAGCCCCCGATCTGACTCGAATGCAGTAACAAGTGCAAAATATCTGGATCGACACTGCCATGACCCGTTGAGAACAAATCGTACTCGCCCTTCAGTGCCTGTTCAAGAGCTGTCGCTGATTCATACTTTTGGATATGCAATTCGACACCAATCTCTTTGAACATGCTTTGCACCAGCTGATGCCCGGGATTTGTATCTTCGATGAGCATCGTCAGGCTGAGCGTTTTTCCATCCTTTTCCCTTATCCCTTGCGCGTTTGGCTTCCATCCTGCCTCTTCCAGCAGTTGTCTGGCTTGCTCCGCATTGTACTTGTAGCCGTACTGCTCTACTGCCGCATCGTATCCGATCATCGTTGGTGGGATCGGTCCGTAGACAGGCACCCCCTCTCCTTGCAGATCTGCCATGATCAATGCGTCTTTGTTGATCGCCAAGTTCAGTGCTTTTCTCACGCGGACATCCTGCAAGATTTCGTTTTCCAGATTCATCCCGATGAAATACTCTGCAGGCTGCATTCCTTCCAACACCGTAAAATCTTTGTGATCCTTGTATTTCTTCGCGTCTTTCGGGGGTACAGTGGCAATATCAATCGTCCCACTGTCGAGAGCAGCCATCATGGTCTGGTTGTCTTGAATAAATTTCAGAACGAACTTGTCGGGTCTTACAGGTCCTTGATTCAGAGCAAAAGGAGCTGCCCACTTATAATCGTCGTTTCGTACCAGTGTGATCGATTCGCCTGTTTTCCAGCTCTCAAATTTCCACGGACCTACCCCGACAGGATTGCGTCCCAGCTCATTTCCGTATTTGTTTCGTGCCTCTATGGAAATGGGCTGCTGGTAGCCGCCATATGATAAGTTAGAAAGTAAGGAAGCGGAGGGCTCATCCAAATGAAAGATCAATGTGGAATCATCAGGAGCTGAAATGGATTTGATCGCAGATACATCCGGTCCCGTAACCGGTGAGGCTGTTTTCGGATCGAGTGCGCGTTCATAGCTTTGCTTAAAAACTTCCGCTGTGAGCGGTGTTCCATCATGGAACTTCACGCCAGGGCGTATCTTGAACGTCATGGTCTTGCCGTCGTCCGAGATCGTGTACGATTCAGCAAGATGCGGCTTCAACTCAAACGTAAAGGGATCGAGGATCAGCAAGGCTCCCCCTAAAAGGACCCCAACAAAATTTCCGGCTGGCATTGACGTTTTTTGCGGGTCCAGCGTATCAGGCTCCATCTGGTAGCCCATGGTGATCGTCCCTCCCTTTTTGGGCTGGGAGTTTTTTGCTGGTTGATTTGCTTGCTTCTCGTCTGTAGGCGGAGTGGAAGCAGAGCTGCAGCCAACGATGGAAAAGACGAGTACACACATAAGTAAAACACTGCGAATTTGGCTCTTTAACCGTTCTGATAGCATGTCGCGACCTCCGTTTTTCGAGTCATTTCCATTTGAAGCTTGCTTTTGTCGTTATATAGTCGCTAATTAGGTCGGATTGCTTCTTACATGAGGGATGTGGGGGTCCCGGATTGCCTTCGCAAACGGAAAACCGGGACAGGTTGATGTTACATGAGGAGAGTCATGAATAATTAAGGCGATACACAGCCCGCGGGCGTCCTTGCTGATACGGCTGTTCTTCTCCGACGACCTCTACGACCTGATGATCGATCAGTTTTTTCAAGGTTCTTTCTGAACTGCGGCGACTGATCTGGAGGTACTCGGCTAAATCGGAAGCGGTGAAGCGGTTATCGCGGCGAAGCTTGACATACTGCATGATTTTCGTGATGGTAGCGACACTTGCGCCAGTCTTCTCCGCGATCTCCAGCACTTCCTTGTTCTCGCTTTTTAATTGGAACGTCTTCGCTTCTGTATTCAACGGACCGATCACTTCTTTTTCATCCGTCACCAAATACGCACTGCTTTCTTTTGTTTTCTGGGCATGATAGATCGCAATGCGTGCGTTCGCTTCGGCCTCTTTCGCTGTTAGGCCAAAACCAAACCCAATGGCAACCGTCACTTTGGCAAGCAGATCGACATTGCCCACTACTTGCATGATCTTCCCGTATTCAATCATTTGCTCGATGCTGCCTCTCGTGCCATAGATGATGAATTGATCTAGTCCCAATTTTTGAATGGAAGCGTCCGTCTCTTTGACGAGCTCCAGCAGCTCTTGCAACAAAATAATCGTCGCATCTTGCCATTGTGTTTCTACTGGCGGACCATCATTTTGCTGGATCGCTGCAATCCCCACAGCTATCTGCGAATTTTTGCTAATTTTCAATCGGCCGTAAGCAATAGCTTGATTGACGGCATCGCGAATATTTTTATCGGGACTAACGAGAGAAGCGGAAGGGATATTCATCTCACGTAATCGACTGTATACGTAGTCAACGCCAGTCAAAGCAAAATGGCTCTTTTTCTGTTCCCAGCGCTCCTTGTGGAATTGAATAATCTCCTCCACGTCAAATCTCGTCCCGCCTTCTTCAATAATCTCACTGTAGTCTTTTACATACCAAGGCGTAGAAGTAATGCCCAATTCTTCAGCAACCTTCTCAATATACTCCGCTTTTGGCAAATCTATCGAGATGCGGTCCAGTCCTCCTGGAACGTTCAGCAAGGTATGAAACAACGAGAGGGAAATGGTATATTCATCGAGCGGAATGTACACCGCAGGCAGCTTCTTTTGCTCTACCTTTTCCTTGGCAAAAAAATAAGGAAGTGGGCCAGCAAAAAGCAGCACGTCGCAGTCATGGATTTGATCAAGCAACGCAGCACTCTCTTTGGGGTTCTGGTATGTATACGAGGTCAGTTGAATGTAATCGATGGATTGGGTATGCTTCAAGATCCTTGGCAAAAATTCTTCCGAAGAGATTACCGCTATCGTAATGGTCAATGTTCCACTCCCTCATCTCTCTATGATTTCCACACGTCCTTGAACACGCGAATGAAGTTTTTGCCCAAAATACGCTCAATCGCTTCATCCTTGTACCCTCTTTTGGCAAGGGCACGCGCAAGCTCCGGAACCTTGGTATGTCCTTTTACGACATCAAAATCTTTGCGTCCTGCTTGAATAAACGCATCGGGAGAATCGTATTTCATAAATGGCTCGATGATGTCCAGACCCAGTCCGACGTGTTCAATGCCAACCAGCTTCACGATGTGATCGACGTGATTGATCATGTGCTCGATATCAGCCTGGTCGTCTGTGTCCGCTACGAACAGATTGACACCATTGATGCCGATTACGCCGTTGGTGAATGCGATCGCCCTGATTTGCTCATCCGTCAGATTGCGCATGGAACTCGCTAATGTCCGGCAATTGGAATGGGAAGCGATGATGGGCTTTCGTGCTACCTCGATCAGATCCCAGAAGCCTTCGTCATTCAGATGACTGACATCAATGATGATTCCCATTGCTTCTGCCTCTTCGACGACGCGGATGCCGAACTCGGTGAGCCCGCCCTTGCGCCCTTCTCGTACCGGACTAAAATGACTACCGTCTCCAACGAAATTCCGCCTGCTCCACACAAGTCCCATTAGGCGCACGCCCAGCTCGTAAAAAACACGGAGCATACTCAGATCATTATATAACGGTTCCGCGCCCTCCAGAGAGAGTACAAAACCAATTTTCCCCATTCGCTTCGCGGTCTCCATGTCTTCCACACTTTTGCAAACCATCATCTTCTCAGGCGATTCATCTGCTTCCGCGTGCAACGCGCTGATTTGTTGCAGTGCTTTTCTCAAGCCCATCTCCGGCAGGAATTTGTTGTCGATATAAATCGCTGCGACAACCGTCTGCACCCCGCCCGCCACGAAATCAGGTAAGTATTCCGATTCTATTACTTTTCGCCTGCCGTGCTCGCGTTGAATAGCGACATCTAGCAAAAGGTCAAAATGCGCGTCGATTCCATGTGTCATGTCTCATGCTCCTCCTACTCTTTCAAGTTTTCCGGATTAAGTGGTGCAAGCTCTGGCAAGAGAAAGCGTCCGTCTCTGCGAATCAAATGGTCATCGAACCAAATCTCACCGCCACCGTACTCTGGGCGTTGAATCATGACCATGTCCCAGTGGATGTTTGATTTGTTACCGTTGGATGCCTCGTCGTAGCATCGTCCCGGGGTAAAATGGAAGCTGCCGTCGATTTTTTCATCGAACAAAATATCCTGCATGGGCTCCCGAATGAACGGGTGCACCCCCAAAGCAAACTCCCCAATGTACCGGGCACCTTCATCCGTATCCAAAATGTTGTTCAAGCGCTCCGAGTCATTGGCTGTGGCGTTAACGATTCTCCCGTCCACAAACTCCAGCCGTACCTTTTCAAAGGTAAAGCCTTGATAAGGCGAAGGCGTGTTAAACGATATGACACCGTTCACCGAATCGCGAACAGGAGCCGTAAATACTTCACCATCTGGTATGTTATAGTGCCCCGGACACGGAATCGCAGGAATACCTTTGATTGAGAAGGTCAGCTCTGTGCCAGGTCCCGTGATTTTCACACGGTCCGTTCGCTCCATCAGCTCCTTGAGCGGCTGCATGGCTTTTGCCATTTTGGCATAATCCATTGTGCAGACATCGAAGTAGAACTGTTCGAACGCTTCTGTACTCTTATTCGCTAGCTGCGCCATCGAAGGCGTCGGATAACGGAGATAGACCCATTTCTTTTTGAGACGCACGATACTTACTTCTTTGAAAAAGGACGTAGCCAGCTTCATCTGCTCATCAGGGACATCAGACACTTCATTGATGTTCAGCCCACCCTCGATAATGATGCACGCTTGCATTTTTTCCATTCGCTCTTTGTCCATCTCTGTTTCTAAACGGAATTGCTCCTCTGTTCCCGCTAGCAATAACTGACGGCTAATCGAGGATTCACGCAGGTTCACAAAAGAATGTCCGCCTGCTCGCGAAACAGCTTTGACAAGCTCCTTTATCAGAGCGGCGTCCACCTCCATCGCATCGATCAGCACGTTATCTCCCGGCTGCACATTCGTCGAGTAATTCACCAGCACATTCGCCAGCTTCGTAAGACGTGGGTCCAACATCTATCTATCACTCCTGCTCCCTTATTTTGTATAGAGATGACACGCAACCAGTCTGCCGCCTGCTTCTGTGAATGGAGGGGCTTCTGTCTTGCACACGTCCATACACGCCCAACAGCGCGGGTGAAACTTGCAGCCCTGCGGCGGATTCGATGGAGACGGCAGATCCCCCGTTAAAATGATCCGTTCTTTTTTCTCGTCAGGATCAGTGATGGGAATGGCGGAGAGAAGCGACTGAGTGTAGGGATGCATCGGGCGCTGAAACAGCTCTTCTTTTTTCGCCAGCTCAATCACTTCTCCCAAGTACATCACCGCTACTCGATCGGCGATATGCTCGACGACACTCAAGTCATGCGAGATAAAAAGATACGTGAGCGAAAACTGCTCCTGCAAATCCTGAAGCAAATTGAGAATTTGCGATTGGATCGATACATCCAGGGCGGACACAGGCTCGTCAGCTATGATGAGCTTTGGCCTGAGCATCAAGGCGCGAGCGATCCCGATTCTTTGCCTTTGTCCTCCGGAAAACTCATGGGCGTATCGCGACAAATGACTTTTGTTCAAACCGACGATCTCCAGCGTCTCTTCGATCATGGCTGCTCGCTCGCGCTTTGGGATACCATGGGCAATTAATGGCTCTGACAAAATGTGCTGGATCGTCAGCTTTGGATTGAGGGTGTCAAATGGATTTTGAAACACCATTTGCATATCACGCCGCAGCTTTTGCATGTCTGCCTTCTGTAAGCTGCGGATATTTTGACCCTCGAACACGATCTCGCCGTCTGTCGGCTCGATCAAGCGCAAAATGCATCTGCCCAGTGTTGACTTGCCACAGCCTGACTCTCCCACGATTCCCAACGTTTCACCTGCGTTGACAGTCACGTTCACCCCATGGACGGCATGCACGTAACTCGGCTGCTGGAACCACCCTTTGCCGACTAGGAACTTCTTATTCAGGTTCTTCACTTGCAAAAGAGGCGTCTTCATCCATTCACCGCCGTGCTTTCCCTGTTCTCTCGATACAGCCAACAACGGCACTCCGACTGTTGATCCACATCCAGCAACGGGGGATTTTGCTCCAAACAGACAGGCATCACCTTCTCGCATCGCGGTGCAAAACGGCATCCCTTCGGATAATGATCGGGGGCCGGCACACTTCCCGCGATACTGTGCAATCTCTTCTGGCCTTTGGCATTATGTGGCGTTGACTTGATCAAGCCCATGGTGTACGGATGCTTGGGGCTTCGGAGCAGTGTGCGAACGTCCGCCGCTTCAATGACCTGCCCGGCATACATCACCAGTACCCGGTCACATGTCTCGGCGACGACGCCCAAATCATGCGTGATCATGATGAGCGACATGCCCAGTTCTCTTTGGATTTTTTTCATGACATCCAATATTTGCGCCTGGATTGTTACGTCTAGGGCAGTCGTCGGTTCGTCCGCTATCAGCAGCTTTGGATGACAAGCAATCGCCATCGCGATCATCACGCGCTGTCGCATCCCCCCTGACAGACGATGCGGGTACTCATGATAGATTTCATTGGCACGTGAAATACCCACCTGCGTCAACAGCTCGAGCACTCTTTGTCTCGATTGAACTCGGTTCATGCCCTCATGCTTTTCCAGTCCTTCGCTCAATTGCTTGCCGATGGTCAGTACGGGATTCAGCGAAGTCATCGGCTCCTGAAAGATCATAGCGATCTCTTTTCCTCTAATCTTCTGCATCTCTTTTTCGCTATAGCGCAAGAGATCGGCTCCGTTCAGTTGAATACGGCCTGCAATGCTTCCGTTTTTACTGAGCAAGCGCATCATGGATAGAGAGGCAACGCTTTTTCCACATCCTGATTCTCCGACGATCCCGACCGATTCACCTCTTTTGACCTGTAAGCAAAGATTGTCCACCACCTTGAAAGCCCTTTCATTTTTTGAAAACGTGGTAGTCAATCCTGTCACTTCCAACACATTCGTCACGTTACTCACTCCTTTTTCGGGAACGGAAGCTCGCCAACTATGATTTGGGATCAAAGATATCCCGCAAAGCATCCCCGAGCAGATACACCGTAAAAACGACTGCCGTAATCGCAAGACCGGGAAACGTAGCGAGCCACCAAGCTTCTCGCAAGTAATTCTTCCCTTCATTCAGCATCGTTCCCCACTCCGGTGTAGGAGGCTGGGCACCCAAACCGATAAAGCCCAGTGCCGAGGTCCCCAAAATGGCACTGCCAATAAACATGGTCGTATAGACGATCAGCACGTTCGAGATGTTCGGAATGAACTGGCGCGTAATGATCCACCAATTCGAGCTGCCGATGGAGCGACTTGCTTCCACATAGCCGGATTGCTTGATGGAGAGTGCCGCACCACGAATCAGAATCGAAAAGGCCGGAATCGATGATATTCCGATCGCGATCATCGCATTTTCCTGACTCGGTCCGAGTACAGCTACAATGGCTAGAGCAAGCACAATACCGGGCAACGCCAGCATGATGTCCATGATTCTCATGATCAGATTGTCAACAATTCCTCCGAGGTAAGCGCATGTCACACCTATCAGCGTTCCTGCTACAAACGTCATGACAGACGCTAGCACGGCTACGGTCAGTGTCACTCGTGTTCCGTACAGCATCCGGGATAAAATATCGCGGCCAATCGCATCTGTCCCTAGCCAAAAGTCTTTCGACGGCCCTTGCATAAATGCTTCGTAGTACGTTTTCGTAGGATCATGTGGAGCTATCCACGGCCCGATGATTCCCAGCAAAACGATGCAGAGCATCATCAGGAAGCTGTATTTCGCTTTCTTTTGCTGCATGATCTTCTCCCATAATTCCAAACGAGGCATGGACCATTGCTTGCTCCAGAACACGCTACACCCCCTCCTTCGCGGCGTAGTCAATACGAGGATCGAGAATCGCGTACAAGACATCAATCAAAATGACAACGAGGACATATACAGCTCCAATAAACAACGTCGTTCCTTGAATCATCGGAAAATCCCGCGAGCTAATTGCTTGAATCGCCAAAGTACCCACTCCCGGCCAGCCAAAAACCTGCTCGACAATCACAGCCCCACCCAGCAAGCCAGCCAGCTCCAGGCCAATGACAGCCACAATCGGAATCATCACATTGCGAAAAGCGTGCCGCAGCAGCACAATTCGTTCATTCATCCCTTTCGCACGTGCTGTTCGGATATAGTCATTGGACAAAACCTCTACCATGCCAGCACGAGTGAGTCGGCTAAGTGCCGTCGCCATCAATGTCCCCAAGGTAAACGCTGGAAGAACCATGTCTTTTAGCCCCGTCCCTCCCGCAATCGGAAACCAGCCCAAATGGACGGAGAAAACAAGGATAACGAGTAAGCCCAACCAAAAGCCGGGTATAGACATACCAAAGGTGGAAAAGGTCATAATCGCTCCATCGATGGGTGTATCCTTGTATTTCGCCGCTAGGACACCCAGCCCGATACCGATCACAACTGCCACCACGAGGCTGGCTACTGCCATTTTTGCTGTCGCGGGAAAACGATCAGCAATTTCTGTGCTGACAGGCCGGCCCGTTTTCAGGGAAGTGCCGAGATCCCCTTTCAAAACGCCAGAAGCATAGTCGAGATACTGGACGACCAAAGGTTTGTTCAAGCCCAGCTCTCCGCGAAGCGATTCGATTTGTTCCACAGTCGCCCGCTGCCCTAGCATGATCCGCACAGGGTCACCCGGGATGAGATGAATGAGCAGAAATGTAAAAACGGAGAGTCCAAACAGGACAATGATGCCCGACAATAAGCGCTTCACTATATACTGCTTCATGAGGTCTTCACCCAGATGTGAGAAACGGTATGAACTAGCTTCTTCCTGTTGCGTTCCGGCACTTTGTTCTCCTCCCTTTTTCATCACTAACGACATTTGTCGTTATAGTGTCGTTATTAGTTAAAAATAGTCTATTTCAAATTTACAGAAAGTTCAACTTGTTTTTTTCTTACTTCATTCAAAAAGAGCATGGTCCCTTTCTACCATGCCCCTTCTGAAGAATCGTTCCGTCCTCATTCCTTGCCGTACCTCATCTGTAGCAATACATTTGCCGTTAGCTGTGGATGACTGAGCGGAAAATGATGCGCGACGGAGAGCCTTTCGATCTCTACATTTGCTCCCCTGAATGCATCCTCTGTTTCTTTTGTCAGCTGATACGTTTTATCCTGTGTTCCCCATACGATCTGGACTGGAAAAGGGAAAGGCTGTGTCGCTCCCATTTGCCGGAATTCATTCATCAAATAGCGCAGAACGTCTGTATGCGTCTTGCTGATGCGTGGGGATTGCAGGAGCTTACCTGCCCTGTCTACATAGCCTTTTGGCATTTCCTCCGTGGACTGAAATACCCCTTGCTCAAGCATTGCTTTTTCCAATTTGGCTGGCGTTACCTGCTTTTGCAAAAAACGCTGAAGGAGGGCTGGACTTTTTCCCAATCCCGCCAGCAGCAAAGAATACTTCGGCGCATGCAGGGGCGGCTGCAAAAGGTATAGCTTCTCGATTTTTTCCGGTACTCGCTTTGCTGCCTCCCACGCCAAAAACCCGCCAAATGAATGTCCTGCAAGATGAACCGGGGACGGTAGCTGCCGCAATGCCTCGGCCACTGCCTCGATAAAGCCCTCGATCGGTTTTTCGTGATGGTGATAGGGTGATCTGCCAAACCCGGGCAAATCCAATAACCATACTGCCTGTTCGCCCAGCTGTTCAGCGAGCGGAAGTAAATCGCTCATCTCACTGAAAAGCCCATGCACGAGCAGCCACGGAGTACCCGAGCCTTCTTTCTTGTACGCGGCCATGCCTGCGATTTGCTCTCGGTGAAAGTGAGGAGGCACTTTCTGATCCTTGACCGACAAACGATAGTCCAGATCGGCAATCACACTGGGAAGATAAGCCGCTACGTCGTAATCATCGAGGCCTTTTTTCGCTTTCATTTGCTGAAAGGGAGCGAGCGGGAAGTCTTTCTTTACGATAAAATCCATCGAATTGGCAGGTACCCCGAGCAAGCGGCTGCCGCCGTTATGGAGAATTTTTTTCAAGACCGATACCGGGAAAGGAATCACTGGTGGCTTCATCCGTAATTCTTTGGCCATCAACAAAATTAACTCCGAAAAAGCTGGCGTCGCACTACGCTCATTTAAGGCGTAATACGTTTGATGTTCGATGTAATTTGCCTCTACAATTCCCACAATGACCTCGGCTAAATCGTCGACGGCCAGCAAAGGCAACCACCACTCCTTGCCACCGGGAAGAACAGGGAACTTACCACGCCGCATGGAGCTGATCACGAGCCCCAATCCATCTGTTTGTTCTGTGGTCCCGGTGCTTCTTGGGCCTATGATCGTACTCGGATTCACCACGACCAGCGGCATTCCTTTTTGATACGCCTCTTGTCTAAGGTATAGATCGGCCAGAAACTTGTATTTCTCGTAGCCCCCTGCCTCTCGTAAAAGATCGGTTGGCGCAAAAACATCTGTCCCCAACTTCCCGCTCTCATCTTCAAACGGACTCATGTAGCCAACGATATGAATCAGCTTTTGCAGACGCTGTTGTTTATGCAATTCGTTTGCTACTGCTGTGAGATGAGTTACTCCTCGTAAAATCACGTCTCTCCCCACCGTTTCATCCATCGAAATATCCATCGGGACACCTGCATGGATGATGACAGTTGCGCGCAATACCTGGCGGTAATCGCTCGCTGATAATCCCAAGCCCTCCTTTCGCAAATCACCCCGCACGGCCTTGCAATTAGACCTCTCTGTAGGTGTCATCTGCATCAGCAATTCATCCCACTTCTCAGGCGAACGAACCAGCGCCAGCACGGTATGACCAGCTCGTGCCAGCTGTTTTGTTACCTCCTTGCCGATAAATCCAGTCGCACCGGTTACAAAAACGACAGCCATTGTTTCTGCCTCCTTTATATTTATAGTACTAATCAGTACTAATTTACTTCAAAAAAATCCTACACTTGAATCAAGTGCAGAAGTGTCTGACCTGCGCCTATGAGTACCTGTGCATGACCCTGCGATTCAGCCATGAGCATCGCTCCCTCCACAATGGTCACGAGCAAGACTGCCGTTTGCTGAATCGAGATATTTTCCTTGAATTCCCCACGGGCGATTCCCTCCACGAGCAGCTTTTCCGCTAGGTTCTGCCATTCGATCAGGAACTCGTTGATTCGCGCTTTGACCTCTGGTATTTGCGCCGACAGCAAGGAAAGGATCGGACAGCCTCCTACACAGGAGCGGCCCTCCAGTTCCTCTGCGATGGTGGTAAAAATCAGCCCTACCCGTGCGGAAACAGACAGGTCTGTCCGTTGCAAAATGGCTTCCAGTGCTCCTCTCAGGACGTTGATTCTGTAGCCGAGTACAGCTACAACGAGCTCCTCCTTGCTTTTGAAGTGGTAGTAAATGTTGGACTTGGAGACTTTGCTATGTGCTACGACGTCATCCATGCTGGTATTCATGAGTCCTTTTTGCAAAAACAAATTGGATGCAGTGGCGATGACATGGTCACGGTTTGAGGTTCGTTTCATGATTAGAACTATATAGTACTAACAGGTGATTGTCAATCAGTGGAGGAGAAGAAAAAGCGCAGTTCTCTTCGACTCTGACACGCCCACAAGGGAGATTGACTGTTCGTCTACACTAAAAAAAGGGGACCGTCGAGCCAAAGCCACCCTACGGGCGGAAGTATCTCGAAGAAGAAGTGTTCGACAAGCAGGTCCCCTTTTTTTAGTTCCGACTGGGTAGGCGTTGTCAAGGTCTACGAGCCCTGCGCTTTTTCTTCTCACCAGCTTTGTTGGTTGACCGCTACTTTTAAAACTTAATATAAAAAAGAAAAGGTTGATACCGTCTGTCACGGTATCAACCTTCATCCATTACGTGATCGCAAATCTGTTACATTTCGTTACGGCAGTAAGCATGGCAGCCGCCAGATCATTTTCCCGGCTATCTCGTGCCCTTCTTAGATAAAGACAGCGCAGAAAATTCTTGCTGTTCACTCTAGCGATAACTTGAGCACGACTTTTTGGAAGCTCGGCACAGCTTGCTAAACTATTGATCCAGTCAGCGAGCTCCTGCTCGGTAAGCAAACCTTTGTCTATCATGATATCTACGATGCTCGCGAGTCGTTCGTCCTCTTCCTCATTGAAAATGTGCTTCTCGTTATGCAGCACGCCCTGGATCGCACGAAGAACGTCTCGCTGTACGGCTTCATCGCTTTCTGGGCACTGTACCAGCTCTACGAATACGTCTGCACCGTGAGCTGTACTGTGAGCCCAGCCTCCCTCGAACAAATAGCCGCGCAAATCCTTCTCCTCTTGAAAATAGCGGAGCATGGCAGTTCTCACGTGTTGGAAATCAGCTAGCGCCAAAAAAGGCTTCTGTCTGTGACGGCGCAAAATCAATGCAATCGGCAACGAAGAGAATGTCCTCGTAAATACGGCTGGGTCACCATCGCTTCCGATCTGATAGAACAAATGCTTTTCGTCGGTCAGTTCTCGCAGGAGGCTACGCAATTGTGCTTCTGTCAGCTGGTTCTCATCGAGAATCCACTCATAGAATGCCGGGTAGATGAGGTTATCCCGCAATTCCGGGTCAGGGTCACCAATATATTGCAGCAATAGTCCGACGAAATCTTGCAGTTGTTCCCCTTCACGCAACTGGTATTGTTCCTGCTCCAATCTTTGCAGATCCAGCATGAGCTGGGTTCTTGTATCGCTGACGTGTTCAACCGCTCTCAACATGATCAAGATTTCCTCGATCACGATATCTGGTTCATCGTGATGAATATAATGCCCGCTGCGAGTAGCCATTCTTTGCTTGCTTGAGGTTGAAAGTCTCTTGAAATCGGCTTGCAGACGTTGTTCAATGGTTAAGATTTCCTCGTTCGGCCATTCCTCGTCCCACACGTCCGGTAAGCCTCTCGTGATAATCGAGACAGGTATGTCACTTTGCCGAAAATAGTCTACGATCTCTTGATAGCTCCGTATCTTATCGATCTTTTCTCGATTGAGCATCGGATTCTCATAATATTCTCTATTGGCTGCGATCAGGTTGTCAGGCAGAACCTTTTCATATGCGAGCTCCTTATATTCGGGAGCAGCATCAACCAAAACTATCCCTGAAACAAGCTGCGGATATAGACTAGCAAACAGTCTAGCGACCAAACCGCCAAAAGAATGTCCGACTAAGATACAAGGCGCCTCCACCTCAATCTCCTGCAACAAATCGTATAGCTCCTCCACCAGATCGCGACAAGTCCGGGGGACGACCGCTACCGCTGGACTCCTGCCAATACCCGCCCGATCGTAGGATAAGGTAGACGCTTCCTGCGAGATGCGGTCTTGAACGATCTGCCATGTCTCACCGCTATCGCCCATTCCTGCTAAGAAGATCACACAAGGTGCTCCACTTTTTCGCGAATATAGCCTATGTATCCATCGACACATGATCCCAGTCATCCTCCATGTAACGAACCAGCCAATTCAATGCTCTGTGTCTTTCTACGACTACTTCGTCATTCAAACCGCCTGCAACCGTGCGATTGTTGATGCGCGCATCCACGCATGCCCAGTCATAGCGATAGATTAAATCTGCTTGGTCGAGAATCTCCTGTTTGCTTCTCACCACCGCATTGCCGTAGAAGGTGTCATAGTCACCTGCGCTTCTGAGAGCATCAATCGCGGTGTTCACATCACAAATTTTATCAGGGAAATGGAGCTCTTCCACATACCCGAGCGCCCACAGCAGTACCCAGTAGCATTCGTACATCCATACCATCTGAATCATATCGGTTCGGTCTGGCTGAGGATCCTTCAAGAAGTCTCTCTCTTTTTCCGTAAAGAATTCAGCAGCGCCAAACTGCTCAATAATTCCCTCGATGAACTCCCGCTCTTCCTTGATTTGTCCGTTTTCGGCGATCCCTCCGGCATATACCGCAATCAAGCATAGAGCAATCGCTCGCTGAACCATCTCATCCTTGCTCCTGATGACAGCGTCCTCGTCGCCTACGATGACAGGAAGATGCTGGATGTACGGAATGCCTTGCTCCTGCAATAGCTCGATGCTCCGCTCCTTGCGCGCTTCTCCTGACTGGGAGGGCTGAATATGTCCATCGATCAGGTCTACGCTGACCGTCACCAGAAAATCGTCCACTTCGGACTCTCCTGCCGTATTGAGAATCAACCTTCCTTGCTTATCGAGCATGTCTCCGGTAGGGAGAAAGACGATCCCGTGTACTTCTTCGGCAATCGCCATAATGGCCGCAAACGTCTTCTGGTCGATTTCCTTACTCGCTACAATTCCTACCGCCACATTGAGCGCTGTAATTTGGTACAACAGCTTTTGCTGGACCTTCTCGTGGGCCGTTTCAATCTGTGCGAAGTAACCGTACATCCCTTTTTTCATCTGAAGAAAGTCTTCTTGGTCATCATCCTCGCGCATAAGATTGAAGGTGATCTTGCTCTTGCTAAACCATTTTTTATCTGTCACGGTCACGGCCCGCTCGTCTGCGGATACCTCTACCAATTGATCACGAAAAGCCTCGACAATCGCAGCGACGACTTTCTCGCATTGTTGGATGGAGACATAGATGGTGCATTGATTCATCTGGCAACCTCCTTTGCTGAGCAAACATTTTCAAGGTGCTGAATTTTGTAATCAATAGTCAATTATGGTATTCTAACCCTGTTTAATCAAGCACGAATCTTTATAGTTATCGGCGAATCTACCACGATGATTGAAGGTGAAACCTATGAAAAACATCCTATTAGAGGAGTTCTCTCCCATTTGTCCGATTCAAGCTTTTGTCGAAGAGGATGAGAACGGCGTCTTTTTTTATTTGTGGGATTATCCCGGTGAGGAGCATGCCAGCATTCGCTCTTGTTGGGTAAGAAATTACGGACCTGCACCGGACTCGATCGATTTCGATGCCATGCAGGATGGTCAAGCTCCCATGCTGCCACGCGATTGCTGCGCTCATCCGGATGGAGCAGACAGGCTGGACCCGGAACGGCTCTCGATCGTTTGGCTGGAGGAAGGTGATGCAGCGGCACTTTTGTATGAGGATGAGGTGCTGTGTGTGATTCCCAGCTGGGCTGGCCCTTCCCCGGACGGCTCGCACTATCCTTCGTATGCACGAGATTGCACCGGAGAATCTCATTTATGCTTTCCACTGGGAACACCAGAAACGAACGCCATGTTTGCCCGTATCGAGGCTGCCCAGCATTTTTGGACGAGCTGGGATGGCAACCCTTGGCCTGACATCCAGCAGCAGTTCATGGACGCGATTACCTCGACTCTCGGCCCAGTTAAACAGTATTACGGCATTGACGGCGGTCACTGGCCCCCGAAAGCATTGGTAACCATCGAAAAAGGTGAAGTTACCTATGCGATGACCCTCGGCGTGTCCATATTGCGCCAGCCAAAAGTCGAGCAGTATACAGAAGAGCCAGAGCAATTACGCCGATTCGAGCTAGCCTTTGCCTGCGAAACCAAATGGCTTGCCCAAAACGAACAGCAATTGCTGGCCTACATCAGTGGCCAAACCTCTCTGCCGTGGTCGTATATGACCTTCCTCGCACAAGGTCACACCATTCCGTGCCAGGAAATCAGTCAAATCAACAGCCGCTTCTCCTCCATGCTGCTCGCAAAGCCTGAGGATGCACCAACCATTCCACTTCCGCTCATGGCAAGCGATCCTGTGAATCTGTTATGGATGATCCCGATTACCGCAGAGGAACAGCAGTATGCAGAAATGAACGGTTCTGAGCAATTGTTTCAGCGCTCCGCGGGAGATGGTGCGGAATGGATTTTTAATGGGGTAGCGAAATTTATGAAGTAAGCGTGAAGCTTGAAAACAGTTTCTGCGGAATACATTCTGTGGGGACTGTTTTTTGTTTTCTCAACACTTTGAGACGGGAAGATATTATATGAATCCCCGTGAATCTGCTTTTAAGATGGTTCACAAAAGTTGCATCAGAAGAAGCGCATTTCCAGTCGAAGCGCCTCTGGAGCCCGCCCCAGCGCAGGAATAAATGGCGGGGGTTTTCAGCTTCACTTATGGAATCCTGCATCGAATCTTCTACGTTTGAAGCGCTCCCGCCATTTATTCCGGAGCGGACAGTCAATCCCCCCTTGCAGGGCGTAGGCCGAAGCGTAGACTGGAAATGCGCTTCTTCCCCCACAACAGCTACTATTATCAAAACAAAAACCACCCTATTCAGGTGGTTCCAGTAACTACAAATCAAGCAACTCCATTCTCTCCATCTCTTTCTTCCTCTTCGCCTTCATCGCTCTTCTACCTTCCGACCAAGCCAATGATAGAATCGCGATCCCTCCAATTGCTACCAAGATCAACGTCAGTTCACTGCCTTCTTTAAATAAACCAGTAACATAACCGTAGACCAGGTACGCCAAAAAGAAGCCTGGGAAAATAGCCCCCCAATAAGCGTGATTCAGTCTGCCGAGTAAATTTTGCATCCCCACAATACCGAGCCCAACCAAAAATTGAATCATCCCCATACTCATCTGTTTTCATCTCTTTCTTGTTTGTATTTTTCAATAACGAGCTTGGCTACCTCCAAACTCATCCGTTCGTCAATGACTAGGTTTTTGATCATTTGCACGAACTCTACTTCCGCTTCCTTGCTATGTAATTCGATCTTTTTAATGATTCGGTCGAGCTTGGCCCGAACTGTTGGGTACGATACACCGTACTCATCAGCCATACCCTTGAGAGAGCCCGAACTGATAATAAACTTCCTGATAAATTCGAGGGTCTCCTTGTCCAGAGCTAACACCCAAGATGGAATTTCGTCGCGTTCCATGAATCGCCTCGCCTCCTGTCTTTCATTATATTAATGAAAACTTTAATTTTATTCAAGTATTTTTTAATAAAATGAAAATCAACCATAAAAAAGGAGCATCCTCACCTGATGCTCCCGCTCGTGTCCTCATCCTTCTATTCAACCTTCGTTAATCGAATATCCATCCAATGTGCCCAATTCTCATTATTGCCCAAATACATTGAGTTCGGCCGCACTTGTCCATGGGTTATTGTTTACCTCGCTTAAGGCACGCAGTTTAATATAGCGACCTGTCTTGGCTGCAAAGCTGACTTCTTTTAACGTCGTATCATTTGCAAAGGTACCTATGGCTACAGCTGTTCCCCAATTCACTCCATCACTACTGACGTAGAACTCATAGTTCTTGATCGTTCCGTTCACTTGACCATCTTGTCTGGGCAGGTAACTGAATTTGGAAAGGCTATACGTTGCACCCAAGTCAATTTGAATCTCGTGCGGCATTGGAGCTACGGGGCTCCATTTCGTGTGCCAAAACGTGCTGTTGTTTCCATCAAAGGCTTTCGGGGCTTCATTGTACAATTCATCGCTGTCTACATATTTTAGCGTCCAATTCGTTTGCGGAATCAGACTAGCTTCTCCTGCTGTGACTGCCACATTCACATTCATGGCAGAATTACTTGTGCTTGTCGTCGTAATCGTTACTCCCGATTTTTCTCCAGTGTAGGTATTACTGTTCGGATTGGTGTCTGGACTAAAGGAAGCAGCATGATTATTATTCGTGTAATAGAATGGGTCTTGGTATTCGCTCACGGATTGCTCTATGTCAATGAAAGGATGAGGATCATTCGTGTTATTATTCATGGATTCATCAATGTGCCAAACCGCGATGCCACCAGAATCTGTTTGCAAGCTAGCATCATATCCAACTTTTTCGCGATTCTCAACTAAAAAATACGTATTATCCTTTAAAGGAACCTTTAAAACATTATAATGATTCGGGATGGCTTGTAGCGTAAAATTGTTAGTGGCATTTACTACAGTTGGTGTGACAAATCCTAATTTTCCTTTTGACCAGGCATCCATATGAGTAGGTGTAGTTCCAGGATCTTCCCCTTGGAGATTATTCCAGGTTCCATTTGCCATTATACTTAGACCACCCACATGATTATTAGCACCATAGAGATCTGGAAGGCCCAAGGAATGACCCAATTCATGAGCAGTGATACCCATCGTTGCCATATGACCAAATTGTTTTTCACCCTGCGTCGTATACATACCTGATACTGTAACACCATCATGATTTGTGTTGGGAGCATACCACTGATGTGCCCAAATATTTGGCACTGCACCACCACTAGCCTCTTCATTACCAGCCAGAACAGTTACAATGTAGAAGCCATCTTTGGAGTCGATGACTTGATCATTATTGGTATCAAAACTAGCAAAGTTCACCTGAGGATCTGCTTTATCCAGTGCATCTGTTATAACCGTCCTAATGTCTTTTCCCGATGTATCCGGATGAGCGTAATCTAATCTTACTTTCACAACTCCATCATTTTGCGTACCATATATTTCGGATGCTGGAGTGATCTGTGCTTTTCCATTACTCACTTCATTATAGTAATGCTTTACTGACTTTTGATTTGCAGAAAAGAATTTGTTGCTCCAATCGTTGGCGCTATATGCGATATCAACATCTGTAAACCCAATTAACAAAACAAGCAATTTTGGGGTTCCTGAAACTGGCGTGACACTTCCGTCAATATTCTCTGGCAATCCCGAAAATTCATTTTGCAGCTCATTCATGAACTCCTGTTTTTTATTTGCTTGAGGGTCGTACTTATTTATCCATTTCATCAATTTGTTCTCACTTACCGCTTTTGAAGGCTTTTTGTCAATTTTATATTTTTTCCCCGTCGATTTCAGATCATCTGATGTAAGTTCAGCGTAATTCCAATACCCCTCCTGATCTTGTAAAAGTACATCGCCATCCTTTGTGCTTGCCCAATGGAACCATTCATCTCCATGCATCACGGCTTGAAACGATTCACCTGACGGTTGCTTCATTTTGACAACTCCATCGTATGCGGGTGCGGCAAAAACGTCCGTTTGAAAGTACAAAACACAAATCAAAGAAAAAACAGACGTGATCAGGCATTTAAAACTTTTTTTCATAGCCATTCCTCCTGTTTTAGAAGTTGTTCTCCTGTGGGAATGGTTCCCTCTATAGATTCATGAAGAACGCCCCCCTTTCTATGGCAGGCGGAAAATTCTGTTGATAACTGCACCAGATTCATACATAGGATGAATGGACAGATCATCTATACAGAACAACCAGAATACCCTTACCTACAATATTGGTAAATTTTGTCAACATGTTAACTTTTTCTATAAATCGGGGATTTTTTTATAATTAGCCAAAAAAATCCCGCCCCTCATGATGAGAAGCGGGATCACCTATCATTATTTGAATGCCTTTCCTGTTACTGCATCCAGCCTAAAGCCAGAAATCGTGTCCACCGTATAAACCAGAAGTGGCTTTTGTTGCAGCTTCCCATCTGCTACTGGAAGCACATACCCCAATTCAACCGGATGACTCTGCAAAAATCGCTTGGCTGCTTCTTCCCTCGATAGGACTGTATCCAATTCCGGGAAGGATTCAGTCGGACTCGTGAAGTAGTCCATGAAATTGACAATCTCCCCGTTCTGCCCATCCACATTGACGAGGTAATGCTGGTCAGCAACGATCACGCCATTATGAAGGGCGTAAAAAGTGAAGCTGTAAGCCGTTGCAGAAGGCATCGACATCTGGGTCTCATCGATTTTCAGTTCCTTCACACTGCTGTCCAGATAAGGCTGCAAAAACTGAACTGCTTTTTCCTTGGCCTCCTCATAGCTAAGCTGGGCATTTACTGGATGGTTCTGATGCTGTGTGGAGCTGGCCGTCTCTTTACTGCGGCGCACCTGAAAGCCTGTAATTACCCCGTCGTTTGAGTAGACAGTGACTCTGCCTAGCCCTTCCTTGGCCTTGTAGGTCGTCATCTGCTCGCCCTTCATCGTCTTCCTACCACCAGTGAGGAGAAATCCGTCCAGATTCACCTGAAACTGTTCCGTCACAGCCTTCGCCACTTCTTCCTCTGTTTGCACAGCGACCTTCTTACTTCCAGGCGTTACCGGGATGGCAGCGGAGTACCGGCTTTTATGTGACGCTTCCCCCCATACTTCTTCTCCTGTCACCGCATTCACATATCCAGTCGTCTGGAGAGAAAACGTCAGCGATGGCTTCCCATTATGTCTCGAACTCGCAAAATAGGTAAGCTCCATGAGCGACGCCACTTTCGCTGTGATTTCTTCTTCGGACAATACAGCGTCCGGTTCAGCAAACGACTTCGACGATATTTGCAGTGGCGCAGCTTCGAACGTATTGGCATATGTGACGATATTACTGTTGACGCCAACGACGTATCGGTCCGAGAAAACGGGCAACCCATTTGCATAGCGCGTATAGGTCACCGCATCCCAATCATTGCCGCTGGTCTGACTCGATTGGTACTGTTTGAATTCGTCTCCCAACAGCGCTTGTAAAAAGGCAGCAGATACTTGCTTCGCTTGTTCTTCTGTAGGCGAAGGGGCCCCTTCATTCAACGCTCTCTCATTTTCGTAGCGGCTCATTTTCCCCGTGGCTGCCACCATCTCCACAGATGCATACCGTTGTTCCTTTCCTTGCTCCTTTTGATAGAAGACAATTTCATAGATCCCATCTTCTTTTCCGATGACGTTGGGTTCCATCGTCTTTAGTTCCGGAACGAGATTGAACAGCTTTTCCAAGGTTTGCTTCGCGGCAGGGGATACTTCCGCCAGCTTCAGCTGCTGACCTTTCAACACGAGCGGAACTTCTGGCTGCGTCGTCATGATGGATTCCGGATTGGTAATCAGCCGGGTAAAAATCGGCGCCAGCAAAAAGACTGCTAGCAGCACCGCTGCGGATAATCCCAGTCGAATTGTCGTGCGTCGCGTTTTGCTTCTGCTGCGATGCTGTTGATCGACCTCGACCAGCTTTCTTTCCAATGTGTGCAAAAACTCGCTGCGGGGGACTGCATCCGGTCTGTTCCGAAATTCCTGTAACACTTCTTCATCGCTAGGAAATTTCATGCACACCATCCCCCTTTTCATAAATGTGTAACGCCGTTTCTTTTACCATCTTCATCGCGCGGTGAAAGTCTACCTTGACCTTCGCCTCTGTGCAGCCGAGAATTTCCGCTGTTTCCTTCACCGTATACTCTCTAATTCCCCGCAATACGATGACGTTTCGGTACTTGGGCTTTAGTTGCAGTAGCGCTTTTTCAAAATGAGTACGTTCCTCTTTATCCTGCAACTCTTTTTCCGGCAACCCCTCTGAGCTGGGCAACAGCTTTAGCAATGTCCCGGCAAAAATCGTTTGCAGCCGTTTCTTTCTGTATTCATCGATGGCGACATGCTTGGCAATATGTAAAATCCAAGTGCGCATACTCGAGCGCTCCTCAAATCTGTGCAAGGATTTAATGACGCGTACAAACACTTCTTGGGTCAAATCCTCTGCGGCTTCCCGACTTCCGATAAAATGATAGAGATACTGATAGACTTCTTTGGAATACATCCTGTATATCCCTGATATGTCTTGCTGACCTCGATCTTCTCGAGCATCCAAGGCTTCCTCCTCCTCTTCTCGCGACAGGACATGATGGAATCCCGCCCCTCATAATGGGAAGCGGGATCGAATACGATTATTTGAATGATTTTCCTGTTACCGCGTCAAGCAAGAAGTAAGAGACCGTGTCGATAGAATAAACCAGACTTGGCTTTGCTTGCACCTTCTCGTTCTGAACAGGGAACATGTACCCGAGCACAGCTGGTCGGTCTTTCAAAAACTGTTTGGCGGCTGCTTCTTTGGAAATGGCGGTCTTTTTGTCCGGGAAAGGAGCAGCAGGCTTCGTAAAGTAGTCCATGAAATTCACGATTTCCCCGGTCTGTCCGTCTACGTTGACGAGGTATTGCTGGTCTGTCACGACCACACCGTCATGCAAGGCGTAGAAACTGAAACTGTATGCCGTTGCAGAAGGCATCATGATCTTGGTCTGATCGATCTTCAGCTCTTTCACACTAGCGTCGAGGTACGGTTGCAAAAACTGAACCGCTTTTTCCTTGGCTTGCTCGTATGAAAGCTGGGCATTCGCCGGATTGTTGCCATGCTGTATGGTATGGGCCATCTCGACTTTTCCACGGACCTGGAAGCCGGTCACTTCGTTGTTGTGCGTATAGACCGTGATACTGCCGTCTCTTCCTTTGGACTTGTAAATCGTTTCCCCTTCCCCTTTCATTTCCGCTGGGGTATGTGTATCCGTCTCTAACGTGATTCCATCCATTTTCATTTGAAATTCTTCTGTCAGCACCTTTGTAGCTTCATCGGCATTGCTGACTGTGAACTTCTTGCCGCCTGGCTTGACCCCTATGACATCCGAGTAACGGCTTTTAAGGGAATAGGCACTCTCGATTTCTTCTCCTGTCACAGCATCCAAGTATCCGGTCGACTCCAGCGAGTATTTCAAAGTCGGCTTTCCTGTCTCCTTTTTATGAGCGGAATAAGTGAGCTCCATGAGCGCAGCGACTTTCCCAGTCACTTCTTCTTTGGACAATACCTTTCCTGGCTTGGCAAACAAGGAGGAGGCTGCTCGGAGCGGGGCACCTTCAAACGTGTTCACGTACATGACACTCGAACTGTTGACGCCAACGACATAACGATCGGTGAAAACAGGTACACCATGCTCGTGGCGCGTGTAGGTGACAGCATCCCATTCGCCCTTGGTTGTTTGAGTGGCTTTGTACTTTTTGAAATCATCGCCCAGGAGCTTCTGCAAAAATGCCGCGGATTTTTGTTTGGCAACCGCCTCCGATGGCTGATTGTTTTGCTTCTGCATTTCCTGTTCGTTTTCGTAGCTATGCAAAGCACCTGTCGTTGCATCCAGCCCCACCATGGCATACAGCTCCATCTTGCCTGGGGCAATTCCTTTGTCATAGCGCAGCTCGTACACACCGTTTTTCGGTCCGTTAATCTTTTTGTCCATGCTTTTTAATTCAGGCTGGATGGCGTAGAGCGTCTGGAGTGTTTTTTCTGCTGCTGGTGAGAGCTTCACTCCCTGTCCTTGAATGGTCTCAGCTTGTACGATCATCGTTGGATGTTGCAGCCATAGCGGGGTTGTCGCCAACAGACTTGCCATGAGTAACGTACTTGCCAATTTCTTTGTATGTTTCACAGTTGTTCCCTCCCAAGGAATTTTGTGTTTGTTTTTTGTCCTATGTAATAGTCGGAAAAAACACAGGGAGGTTACAAAATAAAAAAACCACCCTTTCAGGTGGCGGTTTTCATGACCCTTGAGCAGTAGATAGAGACTCTTCTGTAGCATCTGTTTGAAAATGAGCTCCCCACTCTCGCAAATAATCAATGACAGGTCCCAAGCCTTTCCCTAGCTCGGTCAGTTCGTACTCTACTTTTGGTGGAACGACAGGATACACTTCACGCTTGACGATTCCTGCTTCCTCCAACTCCCGCAATTGTTCTGCCAGCATTTTATGATTCACACCGATTATATTTTTCTTTAACTCACCGTACCTTTTTTTCCCTCGGAGCAACTGACAAATGATCGATATCTTCCATCTTCCCGCAAAAACCGAGACGGCAAGCTCGATCGGGCAAGGATATTCCTTGCCATTTAATAGGTACATCATCGATGGCCTCTTCATCCCACTCACTTCCCTTTTCGTAAGTATTAACCGAAAAAGTGCGTACTTACTTTTCTTTAGTGTATTCGGTATGCTCAGTTTTGTAAAACACCCATTTTCTATCAACGGTTTCATAAACTTATTCGAAAGTAGGTATGACATCATGCGTAAAGATCAAATCATAGAAGCTTATCAATTCAGACATGCCTGCAAGGAGTTTGATGCAGCTAAAAAAATTGCGAATGAAGACTTTGATTTTATTATGGAGACTGCTCGCCTGTCGCCTAGCTCCTTTGGCTTTGAACCATGGAACTTCCTCGTGCTGCAAGATCCGGTTCTTAGAGAAAAGCTGTTACCCGTCACATGGGGTGCGCAAAAACAACTGCCGACTGCAAGCCATTTCGTCATCGTACTGGCGCGGACCAAACAAGAAATGACCGCTGATTCCGAATATATCCAGCATATGATGAAAGACACGCAAGAATTGCCGGAAAACGTCGTACAACAAAAAGGCGCTGCTTACGATCACTTCCTGAAAAATGATTTCGCCTTGTTTGACGACGAGCGAGTCATGTTCCAATGGGCATCCAGACAGACCTACATCGCACTTGGCAATATGATGACGTCTGCTGCCATGATCAGCATTGATTCTTGCCCCATTGAAGGCTTTGCAAAAGAAAAGGTCGAGGATATCCTAGCAGCGGAGGGACTCCTCGACAGAGAACGCTTCGGCGTCGCTTGTATGGTGGCATTTGGCTACCGGAAAAATGAACCCCGTGCGAAAACGAGACAAGCGAAGGAAGAGATTATTCGTTTTATAGGGTAAAACCAATGACTAGCTTCACGTAAAAAGCATTCGTATTGCGAATGCTTTTTGTCGTTTTATATAAATTTCAGTGAGTCTTCCTTATCACTAAATGTGAAAGATTAGTGAACATGATTAACATATATTTACAATTATCCAAATAATTGATATCTTGTTCTTGTCCCAAATTTTACATACTCAGGAGGAATTTACATGAAAAAGTTTGCTACTACTGGTCTACTTGCCCTAACACTCGTATTAAGTGTATCTGCATCCGCATTTGCTGCCGTATACCCTGATAATGAACCAAACAATACCAGAGACACTGCAAATGTTTTTCATGTAGCTGATGGAAACCAAATTAACGGTAAACTGGATAGACATAACGGAGACCAGCAAGATTACTTCAAGTTTACTCCTACCGTAAATCAAAAAGTCCGTTTTCAAATCGCCTACTCCAAAGCTAATAAGCAAGAATTCAAACTAATATTGGGTTCAAACGAGACTACTTTAACGAAAGACTATTTCGATGTAAATTTAGTTGCTGGAAAAGAATACACTTTTAAAGTTGAAGGACACTCTTACGATTACGATAATAACAACTTCAACTATTCCGTATATACTTACGTGTTGCCAAACTAATAAACATAACAAAGTCGCCAGCAATGGCGACTTTGTTTCGTATGAAACATAAAAACAACCATCGCACAAAACGACAGCTGTCAGGTTGATACTTAACCTTATTCCCCGTACTGAAAGCCTACAATACGACCGGCTTCATCCACAGAAATGGTGATCCCCTTGCCATCGGCTGGACGGAACGTCACATCTGCTGTCACAAAGCCATAATCGTAGTCTTCAAAATTGGCACCACCACCGCCCTGCTCGACCTTTGCCTCTTCTTTATACTGGCTCGCTTGATCGCCCACCAGCTGTTTCAGGAAAGCGGCTGCTTTCTCTTTTGCCCTCTTCTCGGCAGGGAGCTTTTTCGACACCCAATCTGGATTTTGGATCATTACTTTACTCAAATCGTTTGTACGGGTATCCATGATAACGAAAGCTTCTGCTCGAGGGGTCGGACTGTACACCCGTTTTTGCGCTTCAAACATTTTCAGGAGCTGCCAGTTACCGTCGATGCCGTAATCATCATAATCGGAAAACTTTGCAGTGTCGGTAGTTATATGGGATGGAACTGGGCATTTGTCCGTTTTGCGGTTCAATATTTGGGAGAGAAGATTCGCAACCGCTATATTTCGACAAACAATATATGAAAATAGGAAAATACACCCATTTTATTTTTGTTTGAATGGGTGTATTTAGTCCTAGTACCCTTGATTATGTAAGAGAGGGGGTTTTTGTTGGAATATTCACAATTAACCTACCCTATTTCCAGTATTATACACCCCATGATAGAATCGGAAAGGAAATTCCGTAGTTTTCCAATTATGTATAAAAAGGTGGATCTATTCAGATGAAAAAACTAGTATCCGTAGCTTTGTTGCTCTCCATTTTGGCTGTCTCTGCTTGTTCGAACAAGCCAGCTGATACAAAGCCAGCTGAGCAAAATGCAGCACAAACCACAGAAGCCGCTAAAACAACTGATGCTCCAAAAACAGATTCGGCTACACCAGCGCCAGCTGCAACAAACGACAAGCTGGAAGCGAAAAAGGTTCTGAACGACAAAGTGGAAATCTTGATTCCAAAAGGCTTTACTGTCATGTCCGAAGAGATGGCAAAAGCAAAATACCCAACGGAAAATCGTCCTTCCTTGATTTATACCGATGAAAAAGGTTCCATTAACATTGCGTTTAGCCATACAGAAACACCTATTCAGGACAGCCTTCTCAAAGACATGAAGGACCCAATGAAAGAAGCGTTCTCCAACATGTACCAAGATGCGACCTGGTATCGCGATGAAGTCATCCAAATCAACGGGAAAAACGTTGGTGTGTTCGAGATGCTGACTCCTGCTGCTGATACGAAAATTTACAACCTCATTTTCTTTACAGAGCTCGATGGCAAAATGCTGATGACCACTTTCAATTGCACCGAAGCACAAATGGAAGAGTGGAAGCCGCTTGCGCAAGAAATTTTGATGTCTTATAAAGTGCAATAAGGAAACAACGATTCCCCCTCATAGAGTAAAAGCACCCTTCCATGGGTGCTTTTTTAGTTTTTTCTTTTTGCTGCATCCAACTCTTTCTTCCGACGAAGCAAAGCCTCCCGAGAAGGATACGGATTGGGAAACTGCAATGCTCGCTCGATGGATTGAAAAGCTTGAGCATGCATCCCTGCTTTTCTTTGCGCGTCACCTAGGTAGTACCAATACCTCGCCGAATCGCGCTCTTCTAGGACAGACTCATAGTAGGTAACCATCTTCTGAAAATAATAGGGATAGACATCGTCTGCGATTACCAAATTTCCTGCGTCCCACCTATACACCTCTACTTGAAACGCTTTTCCGCTATCATGTAGCCACAGCGCAAGCTCAGCGTTGCCATCCGTTCCATTAACCCCCGGCATGTCTTCCACCTCAACCCTGCTTGCTCGAGTCTCCTGATGGAGCATGTGCATAAATCCATTCGCCGTCCACTGCAAAATATCTATATTCGACCATACCCCGCCTATTTGCCACCCAATCAATAAGCTATTCATTTGGGCATCGACAATGGGAGCAGCCAATAAATCGGAAACCGTATAACCTTGTCCTTTGAAATTGCCGATTGGATGCCAGCGATTCTCATCCTGCTTGGCGACCATGACGTACATTTCGCCCTGGTTGCGATAAACACAGGCTATTTCCTGATGATTATCTCCATCGAGATCAGCGATGATAACAGCTGGTTGATCGTGCGGCTTTGGCATGACTACTAGTTCTGCCGTAGGAGGTAACAAGCTCTTTATGATGCTCCAATGCTGCGTTCCGATTCGCTTCATATTGATCTCACCCATCTTTCCAGTCTCATCAAAATATATGCTACTTTTTTCACCACATGCTCTCAGTATCCACGCTTGCACTCGCTCACAAATAAAAATAGACATTTCATTTAATTGTCTATTATAATCAAAACAATAATTGCGGACGTTTGCATTTATTTTAAAGGAGGCCTATCATGAACCATTTTGAAAACAAAGTAGCCGTTATTACTGGAGCCGCCAGTGGTATTGGTCGCGCATTGGCAATGCGCTGTGCTGAGGAGCAGATGAAGGTTGTTCTTGCCGATGTAGAAGTAGCGGCGCTCCAACGAGTAGAGCAGGAGTTAAAGGCAGCAGGAGCAACTGTCCTCGCCGTTATAACGGACGCTAGCAAAGAAAAAGATATCCAGGAGCTTGCACAGAAAACGCTAGACTCGTTCGGTGCTGTCCATCTATTGTTCAACAATGCAGGGGTTGGGGCAGGCTCGACAATCTGGCAAAGCACCGTCGCTGATTGGCAATGGGTCATGAATGTGAACTTGTGGGGAGCCATTCACGCTACACAAATTTTCGTACCCATGATGTTAAAACAAGGGACTGAATGCCACATCGTGAACACCGCCTCTCTCGCTGGCCTTGAATCCGGACCAGGGAATAGCATTTATCGTGTAAGTAAGCATGCGCTAGTCAGTCTGTCGGAAACCCTCTACCACGAATTGAAAATGATCCAAGCCAAAATCGGTGTTTCCGTTTTATGCCCCGGCTTTGTTCAGACGCAAATATGTGACGCCCATCGCAATCGTCCAGCCGAGTACAGCAAACCAGGAGATATCGTGGAGCCCTCACCAATGACTACCGCCATCGACCAGTTCATTCGTTCAGGTGTCGAGCAAGGAATTTCTCCGAAAGAAGTAGCTGATCACACCTTCCTGGCGATCAAGAGCAATCGCTTTTACATTTTGCCAGATCCCTCGTATAAAGAGACTGTGCGTCAGCGAATGGAAGATATTTTGAACCAGCATAACCCGACATTCGTGATTCCCTCGCATATTTAACTCCCAACGAAAAATGCGATTCAAACCAAAAAGCCACGCTCTCAAAGGAACGTGGCTCTAATTTTACCTATTCTGTTAATTCTCGATCCCGTAAAGAAACCAAAATCACGAATCCAATCATCACCTCTGTAATGTTAAACGCTACCTGCTGACCATTCCATACTTGTGATTGCCACATGGCGAACCACTCTGCGCCCACAATTACAAATCCGAAAAACCAGATACAAAAAGCAACCATGTAAGCCATGTATGCGAATGTTTTAGAGTTATTGAACGTTTTTGCATCCTTCTTTACATTCCGCAGCATATTTCCTGTAGCGATCCAACCAAAAAGTGAGAACAATCCTTCCGCAATGATGATTCCGATATAAGCTATGGTGTGAGCAGTAGGATCAGTAATCGCTCGCCACATAAGTGCGTTCCCCTCAAACGTGGTATCCATGGACAGAACATGTTGAACAAATTGATAATTGGAATGGTAGTCCATGAGATTCCCTAAGAAAATGGACGTCCCAAATGCTGCGGATAGTGCTACAACTAAAACCTTTACATACCGTAATGTCAAATTACTCAATGCTAATCACGCCTCTTTTCCCTCGCTTTGTGTCTTTACTCATTCTCGATTGGATTGACACACCCTTTCTCTTTGCAAGAAAAATCTATCTATTTTCATCACGAGTATTCATCACCACCAGATGGAAACCTAATCATACTCATTCGGAAATGAAACCATCCAATTCATCATTTTTTTACCCATCCATGTTCAACAGTTTGGAACGGTTTTGTCACATGTATTTTTCTTAACAATGTTATGATGAAATGGATTCCCCCCATATAACAAACAATGAATATGTGCAAGGTTGTGATTATCATTTGGAAGCCTGATCGGTCGAGCAGTCAAACACTATACCACCAAATAGCCGATGAGATTGAACGCAGAATTTCATATGGAGAGTTCCCCCCTGGGAGCCTGCTCCCATCTGAGAGAAAATTGGCTGAGCAATTAGGGGTAAACCGAAGCACTGTTATTTTAGCGTACGAGGAACTTCGGGCATTAGGCATCATCGAGAGCAGAACAGGAAGCGGTACTCGTGTGAGTAAAAATAAATGGGAGGCAACTCCGAAGCATACACCGAACTGGCATCGATATGTAGAAGGTGGTCAATTCCTCCCGAATTTGTCTTATCTGCGGCGGATCAGAGAGGCCTTGCAAAAAGACAGCAGCCTCATCGATTTTGCGAGTGGAGAATTGTCTTCCCAGCTCTCACCAGGCACGGAAATCAGTACCCTGATGAAGGAAAACCCCTTCACCGAATATTTGGGATACGACAATCCACAAGGCTTTACGCCATTGCGTGAAGAACTGGTCTCGTATTTGTCACGATATCGGAATGTGCAGACAACCGACTCTTCCATTCTCATCACGTCGGGTTCTCAACAATCTCTGTATTTGATCACACAATGTCTGCTTGCACCCGGCGATGCAGTTGCCATCGAAGATCCCTCTTATTCTTACTCGTTGCCTATGTTTCAATCTGCTGGCCTTCGTCTGTTCCGCCTTCCTGTCAGCAATAACGGTATCAATCCAGAAGATATTCGAGCCTTGTATAAAAAACATCGGATCAAGATGATCTTTATCAATCCTACTTTTCAAAACCCGACAGGGGTTTGTCTTGATCCCACTCGGCGCACGCAGCTGTTGGATGTAGCAAGCGAACTCGGTCTTCCGATTGTCGAGGACGATCCTTTCAGTCTGACTTCCTATGACGGCAAGCCTCCACTGCCACTCAAATCATTGGATCAGCTTGGCTCCGTTGTCTACATTGGTTCCTTTTCCAAAATTGCTGCATCCGGTTTACGCGTCGGTTGGATGGTAGCACCTCATTCCGTTGTCGAACGTTTGGCAGATGCCCGCCAACAGATGGATTTTGGCCTGAGCGTGGTGCCACAAAAAATCGCGGCCCAGTTTTTGCATTCCGATAACTTCCTGCCACATTTAGAGCGGTTACGTATGCATCTACAATACAGAAGAGATTTGCTTGTGGAGGCACTGCAAAAAGAGCTGCCCAATGAGCTGTCTTTCACCGTTCCCCAAGGCGGATTACACTTGTGGTGTAAAATTAACCCGAATGTGAACGACAACCACTTATTTGAAGAAGCCCTTCGCAGAGGCGTCGTCTTTGTGCCAGGCAGTGTGTATGGTTCAGACTCCGGCTACATTCGCTTTACCTATGCACGACCAAAAGAAGAGGAAATTACGCTTGGTGTCACTAAATTTGCGGCTGCTTTGAAGGCTGTTTTGACATAAAGATGGTGGTCCGCCAACGATTGTGGTCGGGGGAAGCCCTGCCACATGTTTTCCAGTCGCCTGTATCCTCTCTACGTTCGGGCGGTCTCCTTCCAAACATGTGACAGGACTTTCGTACAGCTTTTGTTTCTTTCAAGCTATTAGAGTGTAGTAAGTTTTAATTCTCTTTTTACTACTTGGATTTACCTTAAAGGATATTTGCCAAAGCTACGCAGGAAGAAGCGCATTTCCAGTCCAAGCGCCTCTGGAGCCCATCCCAGCACCGGAATAAATGGCGGGGAATTTCAGCTTCACTTATGGAATACTTCTTCGAAACTTCTACGTTTGAAGCGCTCCCGCCATTTATTCCGGTGCGGACAGTCAAATCCCCCCTTGCGGGGCGTAGGCCGAAGCGTAGACTGGAAATGCGCTTCTTCCCCCACCACAGCAACTACAAAAAAGACCTCCACCGCTTGTATCAAGCAAATGGAGGTCTTTTTATACTATATAAGCTCTACTTCATCCACTTCACATTCTCTTTTTTCTCTTCATTCACCAACAACGTAAAAACATCCGGTCGCGAGTAATGTCCAACGACATCAAAATCGAATTGGCTATAAGCGATATCGCGAATGTCCAGATCAGCGTAGAGAATCTCCTCCCGACCAAAAACAGGCTCGACGATATAGTCACCCAAGGGCCCCACAATCGCACTTCCACCTCTGCTCATCTCGTCTGGCGAAGAGGCAAGATCTTCGTAGCAGGCCAAATCAGTTGGATACATATCTTTTGTTACGTACTGATTGCTCGATAAGACGAAGCATCTGCCTTCCAATGCGATATGGCGGATGGTAGCTTGCCACGCATCCCTCGCATCAGCTGTAGGTGCGATATAGATTTGAACGCCTTTTGCATACATCGCCGCTCGTGCTAGCGGCATATAATTCTCCCAACAAATCAGGGCCCCGATCTTACCGTAAGGAGTATCGAATACCGGCAAAGTACTTCCGTCCCCTTCGCCCCAAATCAACCGTTCGGATGCAGTCGGCTTCAGCTTGCGATGCACGCCGAGCAACTCACCATCAGGACCAAAAAATAAGACGGAACAATATAAGGTGCCGCCGCTATTTTCATTGTCTCTTTCGATCACACCAATGACGAGATACACGCCAGCTTTGCGTGCTGCCTCCCCGAGCTTGTCTGTCTCTTCACTCGGGACGACAATCGAATTGTCCCAATAACGAAACCAGTCTTTGCGACCTTCTGGAGAACGACTGCCTACCTTTGTCCCAAAAGTAAGGCCTCTCGGATACGCCGGGATAAAAGCTTCGGGAAAAACAACGATTTTCGCTCCTTTTTCGCCTGCTTCCAATGTCAGTGAAACCGCCTTTTCCGTACTTCCATCACGATCCATTATGACCGAAGCAGCTTGAACAACTGCTACTCGTACGTTATGTTGCTGAATTGACATGTTACATCCCCTCCCAAATAGAGCATCTGTCTTGCTTTCCTATTATTCGGCGTACCCGACTGACTCCCCTACTCCTGCAACGCTTTCATATCCTCGATAATTTGATTGTAAGGCACGTCCGTCATTCCTTCATAACGGTTAACCACTATTCCCTTTTGATCGACCAAGTATAAAAACGTGTCGTGGACGATTTGATCGGAATTAGGGTCCTTTTCTATCGGAGTCTTGAATGACTTGAGAATAAACGTTTTGATCTCATCAAATCCATAGCCAGTCAATGCATGCCAATTGGAGAAGTCAGCATTGAATTTACCCAGATATGACTTCAATGCCTCCGGCGTATCTCTTTCTGGATCAACCGAGAAGGAAACAAACTCCACATCAACGCCAGCTTCTTTTGCTTTTTTCTGCAATTCAGCCATGTTTGCGGTCATCGTAGGACAAACGGTTCCACAATAAGTAAAGACAAAGTTAGCAACCCATACCTTATTTTCCAGATCTTTCGATGAAAAAGGCTTCCCTTCCTGGTCCGTATAAGCAAATTCATTAACCGGATAGTTGTAATCATATCTTGCTGGACCACACGCAGTTACCAAAATCATCAGGATACTGAGCATGATCAACCAAGCTGTTTTTTTCATTATACCGCTCCTCTCCTATTCCTTTTTCTCAGAGAGCCACTTCGCTAACTGGCCGATTTCTTCGGCGCTGAGTACATTTTCATAACCAGGCATGCCATTTGCGCCGACCGTAATTATTTCAACGAGTTTTTCCTCCGTCATTTTCGAGCCAACTTGCTGCAAGCCTGGACCCACCCTACCGGATAAATCGTTACCGTGACAGCTCATGCAATTATTTTTGTATAGCTTCATCGCACTTTTATCTGCATCTGCAACTTCTGCTTGTTCTTCTGTTGCACCACTGCCACATGCAGTTACGAGCAAGAACAGAGAACTGATCATTAGATACTTGATAGCTTTCATGGAACTCCCTACCCTTCCTACGGGAATGACTATCCCTTACAAAAAGGGACGGCCTGTCGTATCCATTACCATGCACACAAACACAATCATCAAATAATGAATCGAGATGAAAAAATTCGTCTTCGCCCATTTTTCCGTATTCTCCGACACAATCCCAATAATCGTATGCCCCATCCATACCATTCCGAATAGGAAGGAAACAGCGAAAAAGATAATCCCTACGTAACCCAACACATACATAATCGTTACCGTTGGCAATAGCAAAACCACGTACGGAATCATTTGCAGCTTGGTCCGTTTGATCCCCTTCATTACCGGGAGGAGAGGAAATCCAGCTGCTGTATACTCATCTACACGTCTAATGGCAAGCGACCAGAAATGAGCAGGCTGCCACAAGAAGAGCAAAGCGAACAAAAGCCACGCTCCTGCGTCAATCTCATTCGTATAGGCACAATATCCCATCACAGGCGGCATTGCCCCGGACACTCCACCAATGGACGTGCTCCAAGTGGACGTTCTTTTGAGCCACATCGTGTAAACAACTACGTATACGAACATCCCGAATAATCCGAGCCAACCTACTAACGCATTGACTTTATAAAATAGCACCAGCTCTCCCACAAGACCGAGAACCAGGGCGTACAGCAGTACGCCCCCAGGTTTCAGTCGTCCAGTAGCAAGTGGCCGGTCTTTCGTACGAGTCATTTTTTGGTCAAGCTGCCAGTCCCAAATGTTATTTAACACGCAGGACGAAGCCATTGTGAGTGTGGTTCCAATCATCAGCCATAACAAAAGCATCCAATCCGGCTCCCACTTACTCGCTACCCAATACCCACCGAATGCTGCTACCAGATTGAGTTGAAGAATGCGGGGCTTGGTCAGCTGTATCCAATCTGCTAGCATCTCCATCCCCCCGACAAAATGTTGGTCATTATAGGGCGACCATGTTGTACATCATGATCCAAATCGAACCGATCACGATGAGGAATACGATAAACAACCCGAGTAAGAGCGACATCAAGTTGTAACGAGGTTTATCCTCTTCTTTCAGATGCATGAAGAAGAATAACTGGACAATAAACTGGAACAGAGCCGCCACTAAATAGATGATGATTCGCTTATCGCTATCCAACCAACCGTTCTCTAGGGCTAGAATGGGAATGATGGTGAGTACAAGCGACAAGACGAAACCGATCACATACGATTTCAGGGAACCATGACCGCCGTGTTGTTCTGTCGTGCCATGCACAGATTGCTTGCTCAATTAATTCACCCCCATCACATACACGATGGTGAAGACGAAAATCCAAACAATATCAAGGAAATGCCAGAACAAGCTGATAATGTTTACTTTTCGTTTCGTTACGGGTGTAATGCCGCGCTTCGCGATTTGCATGATGACGATGATCATCCACCCTATTCCGAGCGCCACGTGCAAGCCATGCGTTCCTACCAGCGTGTAAAAAGCAGTCAGGAATGCACTCGTGCTAATCGTTGCCCCTTCGCTTACGAGGTGCATGAACTCGTTGATTTCCAGGAACAAGAAGGATGCTCCCAAAAATACGGTAACTCCCAGCCAGTTCATCAACGCAAGACGATTGCCTTTATTCATCGCGAGAATGGCAAGACCGCTCGTAAAGCTACTGGTCAACAAAATAAACGTACTCGCGTAAATACCATTCATTTGAAACAAATCTTTTGGACCTGGTCCACCATCCGTATTTCCTTGCAGTACGATATACGTCGCAAACAAGGTAGCGAATAAGATAACATCCGTCATGAGGTAGATCCAAAAGGCAAACGTGCGCAATTCCTCTTGGTCTGGATGATGATCATGATGTCCAGCATTCACATTAGCCATTACGTAATCACCCTCCCTGCTTCAGCCTCTGTACGTTTAATCTCTTCCACCGTAACGTAATAGTCCGTGTCGTAGTTAAACGAGTGAACAACCATACACGCAAGTACCCCGATAAACCCTGGTACAGCCATCCATAACCAGTCAAAAATCAAACCGAATCCGACAAAGAACCAGAACATGGACATCACGATTGGAATACCGGAGTTTTTCGGCATATGAATCGGTTCCAACTCTACTTTCGCCGGCTTTTCCAAGCCTTGCTCGATGCGCAGCTTTCTTTCATGCCAATCATCTTGAGACGTTACCTGTGGCATTACGGCAAAGTTATAGAACGGAGCTGGAGAAGGAATCGACCACTCCAATGTACGAGCATTCCATGGATCTCCTGTTGTATCTCTCTTCATGTGCTTGAGGCTGTGTGCAATGTCCCAAATTTGGACAAGGAAGGCAGCTCCCATGATTACGGCACCGATCGTCGATACCAGGTTCATTTCGAACCAACCTTTGTCCCATCCGTACGAATAAAGACGACGCGTCATTCCCATCAAGCCCAGCGCGTATTGCGGCATGAAGCACAGATAGAACCCGATGTTCCACAGCCAGAAAGCCCAACGGCCAATACGCTCATTCAGCTTGAAGCCGAAAATCTTCGGCCACCAGTAATACAAGCCCGCGAAGAATCCAAACACGACACCCGCAATAATTACCTGGTGGAAGTGGGCAACGAGGAAGTAGCTATTGTGATACTGGAAGTCAGCAGGTGCCACGGACAGAAGTACACCCGTCATCCCACCGATGACGAAGTTCGGGATAATACCGACCATCCACAGCATCGGCGTTTCAAACGTAATTTTTCCTCGGAACATCGTAAACAACCAGTTAAACACTTTCACACCCGTCGGAATCGCAATCAACATCGTCGTGACCGCGAAGAACGCATTGACGTCCGCACCGGAGCCCATTGTGAAGAAATGGTGCGCCCATACGAGGAACGACAGAACGCTAATGATGATCATGGCAAACACCATGGATTTGTAACCAAACAGTTTTTTCCGAGAGAACGTCGCCACGATCTCGGAGAAAATCCCGAACGCTGGCAGAACGATAATGTAAACTTCCGGGTGACCCCACATCCAAATCAAGTTGATGTACATCATCGGGTTACCGCCGCCATCCAAGGTAAAGAAGTGCCCACCCAAATAGCGGTCGATAAACAGCAGTGCCAATGTAACAGTCAAGATTGGGAATGCGAAAACGATTGCGATACAACTCGACAAAACTGACCAGGAAAACATCGGCATTTTCATCAACGTCATACCAGGAGCACGCACTTTCAAAATCGTCACAATAAAGTTAATCCCGGTCATCAAACTACCTATACCCGAGATCTGAATTCCCCAAATGTAGAAATCCTGACCTGGTCCCGGGTTAAAGGCTAACTCCGAATACGGCGGATAAGCCAGCCATCCTGCATCCGGGGAACCCCCAATGACGAAGGACAAGTTAAACAGCATCGCCCCTGAGAAAAACAGCCAGAAGCTGAGCGCATTCAAAAACGGAAAGGCTACGTCACGTGCACCGAGTTGCAGCGGCACGATGACATTGAACAAGCCAAACATAAGCGGCATCGCCATAAACAGAATCATAATGACGCCATGCGTCGTAAAAATCTGGTTATAGTGATCCCCACTCAAAAACTGCATATCAGGCATAGCGAGCTGAGCCCGCATCAGGAGAGCATCTACCCCTCCTCGAAACAGCATGAGAACGGAAGCGAGAATGTACATGATACCGATCTTCTTGTGATCGACAGTTGTCAGCCATTCGCGCCAGAGCCATCCCCATTTTTTAAAGTAAGTCAGCACCGATACGATTGCGATGATACTAAGCACAATGCTGACGTCCGCACCGTAAATAAGTGGATCGCCTGTTACGAAAAATTCAGAGGCGAATTCTTTCACACTCTCCCACATCGTTGTCTCTCTCCTCCCTCTTTCAATTTCAACCGACTATTCTTTCACCCGCGCTGGCGGTTGCACTCTCGTAGATAAGCCGTGATTGTGTGAAGCAGCATACTTGGTCACAGTCATCTCGTACAATCCTTCAGGGAAAGCGGAGAAATAGCGTACGTCCGAAGTTCCTTGTTTGGTCAGCTCTTTGTAGCCATCCAACGTCAGCCCAGGGGAAGTATTTTTCACCTGATTCACCCATTGATCAAAGTCTTCTTGGGAAGTCGCATTCGCTGTAAAGAACATCTTCGCAAATTCTTTTCCGGTAAAGTTCGCACCAGATCCCATGTACTCACCCTGCTCATCTGCTTGCAGGTAGAGAGTCATAGACATGCCGGACATGGCATAAATCTGACCGCCAAGCTGTGGAATCCAGAATGAATTCATCGGGGCGTCAGATGTCACTTCAAAGCGTACTGGCGTATCCTCTGGGAATTGTACATAGTTCACAGTGGCAATGCCTTGTTCAGGATATTGGAACAGCCACTTCCAATCCAAATTCGTCACTTGAATCGTGATCGGTTTCTTCTCGGATTCCAACGGTTTCGATGGCTCCAAAGAATACGTGTACTGAACTGTCACGATCCCAATTAACGCAATAATGATGATGGGAATGCCCCACCAAATGATTTCCAGTTTCGTACTGTGTTCCCAATTCGGCGTGTACTTCGCCTTTCTTCCTTCTCTGTCACGGTATCGCCATACAATGACAAAAGTAAGAATTAGTACAGGAACAATCACAATTAACGTTAAAAGCGTGGATAAAATCATTAAGTCCTTTTGCTGTTCACCAATGGGTCCTTTCGGATCGAGCACGATATAGTTATCAGCGCAACCGGTCGTCAAGAACAGCAGGATGAACATGAACAAAAATGACATACAGCGTACTGTCTTGGACGTCTTCATGTCCTTGTCCTCATCTCCTATCACCATGCACGGGGTACTATTGAAACAAGTCTTACTCTAAAGCCGGACCAATGGAGTGTCACCAGCCAATGACAAAGTGGATCAACCAGCCATGTTCAATAATCCGCTACATTTTGGACAATTTTTAGACACAAAAAAACCTTCTCACGAAAAGAAGGTCCTTCTCTAGTCGAATGGAATTGGAAATCGATGGGTACCCTAAGATCACTTCCATCTCATTACTGATTAGGTGAAGCGACGTGATCAAAAAGTTTCGGAGAAAGCTATCCATCCATCAATTCAAACAGAACCAGGAACCACAAGAAACTCCCCTCCAGGAGGATCTTCAAGCAAATGTGACCACTGTTCGGAGTCATTTTGGCTTCACGAGTGATCTAGCCGTCCGAACCATTTGGCTTGGGACAAATCCATCACAACAAGCTTCTTTGCTGTTCCTGAAAGGTATGTCGAATCAAGACGTAATGGATCGGGATGTCATTAGACCGCTGATGAATACCATTGGCGATCTCCACGAGGACATGATTGATCATATTATGAATGCTGTTCTGCATGTCTCGATGGCGTGGAAGGAAAGCACACTTGAAAAAGTGCTCGAACAGCTTGCCCGCGGATATATCGTGCTTTTTATTCATAACCAACAACAATGCATTATTATCGGAGCCAAATCGCTTGGACAAAGAAGCGTGGAAGAGCCTGCCAAAGAAGCAGTCATTCGCGGTCCACGCGAAGGCTTTATTGAAACGATTGACACAAATCTCTCACTGATTCGCAAAAGATATCACAATCCCAATCTCCAAATTGAAACCTATTGGATCGGTACACAATCGGATACTAGGGTATGTCTCGCCTACGTCCGAGGAGTTGTGAAGGAAGAATTGGTCGACGAGGTGAAAAAGCGTATATCCGCCATAAAAATGGATGCCATCTTGGACTCCGGCTATATTGAGCAATGGATCGAAGACGAGCCTTTTTCCATTTTCCCAACCATCTTCAACAGTGAGAAACCGGACATCCTGGTAGCCAAAATTTTAGAGGGGCGTGTCGCCATTTTGGTGGACGGCAGTCCAGTTGCCCTCATGGTACCAGCTACGTTTCAAGAGTTTTTTCAAAACCCGGAGGATTACTATTCCCGCCCTTTCTATGCCAGCTTATTGCGCTTGCTTCGCTATGCAGCTTTTTTTGTCTCAGCATTTCTCCCGTCTCTCTATATATCTTTCGAAAATTTCCACAAGGACTTAGTCCCCCCCACGTTGTTGTTCAGTTTTATCAATGCCAGAGAAGGGGTTCCGTTCCCTTTGCCCATCGAGCTGCTTCTTATGGCGATCGTGTATGAATGGCTGCGTGAGGCTGGGGTCCGCATGCCTCGCCCCATCGGACAAGCTGTCAGCATCGTAGGAGCTTTAGTCATTGGTGAGGCGGCCGTTAGTGCGGGATTAGTTGGGGCGCCGACCGTTATTATCATTGCCGCGTCAGCCATCACTTCGTTTATTTTCCCTGCCATTTCTGACGTGGTAGTCATTCTGCGATTTGTCTCGATTTTTGCCGCCTCGGCGCTTGGACTGTACGGCAATTTTCTCGTCTTTTATCTGGTTGCTATCTATTTGTGCGATCTGCGTTCGTTTGGGATACCTTATCTTGCTCCTTTAGCTCCTTTGAAACTGCAAGATTGGAAGGACTTCTTTATTCGCTTTCCTCTTTGGTTCATCAAACTAAGCTCTGGTGCTACCCCTTTCCCACTGAAGAAGCAAAAGGGAGAATGATTGATCATGAAGACGCTAACTGCTGTGATAGGCTTGCTGACTGTCATTTTAGGGGGTTGCTGGAATAACATCGAGCTCACTGAGACAAGATTTGTCACGGCAATTGGAATCGACTTGAACGAGGAAGGCCGCTATGTCCTTACTGTGAACGTCATGAAGCCAAGCAGTGGAAAAACGGATGGAGGCTCGGCGGAAAAAAGCGCGATTATCCAATCGACAGGCTATACCATGTTTGACGCAGCCCGAAATATGATCGAGTACTCGGGGTACAAGCTTAGCTATCATCAAATGCAATACGTAGCGATTGGCACGGACGCAGCCAAAAAGGATATCATTGGTCCCCTTGATTTATTTTTTCGCGATCAGGAATTATCCGGGCGTCACTGGGTCATTTATGTCGAAGGGAAAGCAGAAGCTCTCCTGCACACAAAAGGAAATACGAACGACATCCAGCCTCTGCAAATCAACGAGAAAATGATAGCCAGTCGAGCCATTGGCAAATATCCACCCGTACGTTCACTCGACCTTATGCGCATGATGGCGAGTAAAGAGAAAGTAGGCTATCTGCCGATCAGTCATCCCATCCAATCAAAGAAAGAAAGCCGTGAAGCTGGAGCTGTCATTATCAAAGGCGGAAAAGCTATCGCTTCGATCAATGAGACACAGGCGCGCGGATTACTGTGGACAACGGGGAAAATAAAAAGCACGATTGTCATCGTTCCACTCAAAAAGCAGGGACAATACGCATCGATCGAGATTATAGGCTCCAAAACAAAAATCCGTCCCGTTCTCGAAAATAATCAGTTACATATCCAGGTGACTGTCCATCCACACGGATATATTGGAAGTCTTAATCATCCCATTCCAATGGACACAGAGACGTATAAATCGTTGCAGACAAAAGTCAATCATGTCATTCGAGATGAAATCCATGAAGCTGTAGCAGTAGCGAAGAAAAACAAGGCCGATATTTTTGGCTTTCATGAATATGTGCATCGCGCGTATCCACAAGTGTGGAAAACCTGGGAAGAACAATGGCCCGCTCACTTTTCAGAGCTAGACGTAAAAGTGAATGTTCAGAGCAAGCTCCTCTTAAATGGACTTCTGGCAGAGCAACTTGGCGAAAAATAAGGAGTGGGATGGTTGGACGTCCGCACGATTTCAAGATTTCAGTGGGTCTCAATCCATGCATTAAGTCTCCCCATCATGGGACACGTCTTCCTAATCGAACCACTGATTCATACCGCTGGCAAAGACGGCTGGATATCTGCTTTGATCAGCATTCCTTGTGGCATTCTATTCGTCCTGCTGTTGAGCATACTGCGAAGTAAACTTCAAAACACCTCGTTGCTGACGGGAACAGAAGAAAAAGCCGGTAGAGCACCAGCTGTCATTTTGTGTGTAATCTTACTCGCCTATTTTCTGTATGCTTCTGCTACGACGATGCGTGGTCTGGAGGAATTCGTCAAAATAACCTTTTTGCCAGAGACGCCTCTCTGGGCAATCGGCACGAGCTTCATCCTTCTCATTTGGTTCAGTCTGCAAAGAAACATCGAATCCATCGCTAGAATTGCCGTGATCTTTTTTTTGATGACGATGATAACGGGACCGATAGTTGGACTGACACTCATGCAAGAAAAAGATTATGCCCGCATTTTGCCGATCCTCGACAATGGTTGGGGACCTGCTCTGGAGGGCTCGCTTTTCTATATTGCCTTGTGGGGGGAACTGATCTTAGTCCTCCTGCTTCAGACAAAATGGGTCGGAGTGCGTCATGATTTCAATGGTTTCTCCTTTCTTGTGTTATTTAACGTCTTTTTGGGCGCCTCGATGCTAATGGGTGCCATTGCTGTATTTGGGCTGCCTCTCTCGGAAAAATTGGACTGGCCGGTACAAAATACAGTCAGACAAATAAAGATGGGTTTTATAAGCCGGGGAGACATTTATGGTTTATATACGATGACAGCAGGCTGTTTCATCCGGGTAGCTGTATTTTTATATGCCATCTGTGAATGTCTTGCCTTTCTCCTTTCCACCACTTACAAAAAGCTGAGCTTGCCCGTCTGTTTGGTTACGCTTTTGCTGTCTTTACTCGTCTTTTCCAATCATCAACAACTCTTGCAGGCTAATCACGTCTATTTTAAGTATGGATACGTACTCCTGCTGCTGCCGATTTTTTTGCTGATTCTCTTCCGGATCAAAGGAGGAAAGGCGGTAGAGAACCCTTAAGTAAGCAAAAGAAAAAGGCCACCCCAAGGCGGCCTTTCCTCCTATGATTCGCTTCGGTTTAACGCAACGGCAATTTGTGCAGCGAGCTTTGCATTATTTTTCACCAGAGCAATGTTCGCCTCTAGGCTTTTTCCGCCTGTTCGTTCTTTTACATTCGCTAACATGAATGGCGTTACTTGCTTGCCAGTGATTCCTTGGCTTTTCGCATCATGCATCGCTTGGAGAATAATCGCTTCGATTTCATCGTAAGGGATTGCATCCGCTTCGAGGATTGGATTGGCAATCACCGCTCCGCCCTTCAAGCCGAGCTTCCATTTAGCATCCAACATCGCAGCTGCCTCTTCTGGCGTATCCATGCTTACAGACACATCGAATCCACTTTGGCGGGAGTAAAAAGCCGGGAACTCGGTTGTTTGATAGCCAACAACGGGCACTCCGAGCGTTTCCAAGTACTCCAGTGTTCTTCCGATATCCAAAATGGATTTGCAACCCGCACATACGACTGCCACATTTGTCTGTGCCAGCTCCGTCAAATCAGCAGACACATCCCACGTCACTTCCCCTTCACGGTGAACACCGCCAATTCCACCTGTCGCAAACATGCGAATGCCTGCCAACTCAGCACCGATCATCGTCCCCGATACGGTTGCCGCTCCTATTTTTTTCGAGGCTAAAATATACGGGATGTCCCGGCGGCTAACCTTGGCCACATTTTTATTTGTCGCGAACTCTTCCAGCTCACTCGCACTCAAACCAATCTTAATTTGCCCGTCCATAAAACCAATCGTTGCCGGAACAGCACCATGATTGCGAATGATTTGCTCTACGTCATTTGCCATTTCTACATTTTGTGGATAAGGCATTCCATGGGAGATAATCGTCGTTTCTAGAGCAACAATCGGTAATTGATGATCAAGTGCATGTCTGACCTCTTCCGAAAAGCTGAGATATTGTTTCATAGAATTCTCCTCCAATGCCTGGTTGTTTGGTTATTCCTTGATGACACGTATGGTTTGTAGCGTGGGGTCTTCAAAGCCTTGTACAGGTAAACCTGCCTCCATGTTTTTCTTCGTATAGATGAGATTCTCTTCCGAAATGATCTCACCCGGGATAAAAATCGGAATACCAGGTGGATATACCATGACAAACTCCGCGATGATTCTTCCCACGGATTGTTCGACGGGAATCATCTCTGTCGGTGCGTAAAATGCATCGCGCGGGGTGACAGCCAGTACCGGTATTTTGGGAAGCTGCATTTTCGGGCGGCTTTTTCTGTTTCCTTGATCCCCGGCCCCAGCAGCCAGCTCCTCCAAGGCATAGACAAGGATTTGCAAATCTTCTTTCGTATCACTTGGTGTGATAATACAAACGATGTTGTACAGGTCAGATAGCTCTACTTCAATGTTATAGCGATCACGAAGCCATTTTTCAGCTTCATACCCCGTAATGCCGAGGTCTTTTACTGAGATGACCAGCTTGGTCGGATCATGAGCAAACGCTCCATTTGTCCCGATAATTTCTCTTCCGATGCAGTACAAATAATTAATTTTATTGATTTGTGCTCGTGCTTCGTTTGCCAGCTGAATCGTTTGATCCAATAGCGCTTTCCCGGATGTCACCAACCGCTTTCTCGCCACATCGAGCGAAGCGAGCAGTAAATAGGAAGTGGATGTCGTAGTGAGCATGCTATAGATAGCTTGTACACGCTGAATCGAAACAAGATTTCCCTGAATGTTCAACAACGAACTCTGCGTCAGAGAGCCTCCTAATTTATGCATACTGCTTGCTGCCATATCTGCACCAGCTTGCATCGCTGATAGTGGCAGCTTGGGATGGAAGTGAACATGTGAGCCATGTGCTTCATCTACGAGTACGGGCACTCCTCTGGCATGCGCAATTTGAACGATACTCTTCAAGTCACCGGCAATTCCGAAATAGGTTGGATTGATGACTAGAACTGCCTTTGCATCAGGATGCTGTTCCAATGCTTTTTCCACAGCTTGCGGTGTGATTCCATGCGAGATTCCGAAGACAGGGTCTATTTCTGGATGTAAAAAGATAGGAGTCGCACCCGATAAAACAATTCCGCTCATGATAGATTTGTGTACATTCCGTGGCACGATGATCTTATCACCGGGATTACATACCGCCATAATCATGGTCATAATGACTCCGCTCGTGCCTTGAACAGAAAATATGGTGTGATCAGCGCCAAAGGCTTCAGCAGCCAATTCCTGCGCTTGCTTGATAATTCCTTTTGGTTGATGCAAATCGTCTAATGGTTCAATGTTAATCAAATCGATGGAAAGTGCATTTTTTCCCATGAACCATCGAAATTCAGGATCCATCCCTTTTCCTTTCTTATGACCTGGTATATGGAATTGGATTGGATTCTTCTGGGCATGCTTTCTCAGCCCGTTAAAGAGCGGCGTTTGCCCTTGAATCAACATTTTTCCCACCTCACTATCCTTCCGTGTTGTTTGAATGAGTGATGTTTCTGGGCTGATTATAAAATAAGCGGCTCCTTCCTTCATGATCCAATCTTGACTTTTATGAACCATCCAATTTGTGTCCATCCTCGTAATTGGTCTGTTTCATCTTTCGCGAATTGGCTGGTTACAGTGCTAGAGATTTCACTTACAGTGTTGCTACCATGAAGTTTTGGAGGCCATATAGATGAAACAACTGCCCACGACACAATCGCGAAAAGCATTAGAAAAGATACAATCCTATCAACCTGGAATGCCGATTTGGGAGATTAAAAAAATGTACGGACTCTCTTCTATCATTAAATTAGCCTCAAATGAAAATCCACTCGGCCCATCCCCTAAAATCATCCGCGCCATTCTCGGTGCGCTCCCAGAGCTGCATCGTTACCCGGATGCCCATACAACGACGCTGAAAGAGCACTTGGCTGATCATCTTGAGTTAAGTCCGGAGCATTTAATCGTCACAAATGGCGGTGACGAACTGATCAAGCTCATGTCCGAAACCTATTTGGAGCACGAGGACGAAATCGTCGTGCCTTCGCCGACCTTTAGTGAATATGAATTCGGCGCACATCTCATGGGGGCTGTCATCAAAACGGTTCCACTTGAGGCCGATTATGCCTTCAATGTTTCCGCTATTTTGGCAGCCATTACGGCTCGAACAAAGCTGATCTACCTTTGTTCCCCTAACAACCCGACAGGCACCTATTTGTCTCGTCAGGACTTGACGGCATTGCTAGACCAATTGCCAGATGGGGTGCTTGTCGTACTCGACGCTGCTTACAGTCACTATGCAACGGCTGACGATTACACATCGGGCATTGAATTTGTCCGCCAAGGATATCCTGTTCTCGTCTTGCAAACCTTCTCGAAAATTTACGCGCTTGCCGGTATTCGCGTCGGATTTGGTGTCGCTCACCCATCCGTGATCCAAAAAATCCTGAAAGTAAAAGAGCCGTTTAACGTCAATTCTTTGGCACAAACAGCCGCAATTACCGCCCTTGGGGACGTGGAGCATTTTGAAAAATCCCTTACGGAAAACACCAAAGGCCGCAAGCAGCTGTATGATGCATTCGATGAAATGAATATCCCCTATACCGTGAGTATGTCTAATTTTATCTTGGTAAAATGGGGGCCAAATGCGGGTAGGATTTATCAAGAGCTGCTGGAAAGAGGAATCATTTTGCGTTACGGAAACACTTGGGGGTTACCGGAGCATATTCGAATCAGTGTAGGTACGCTGGAAGAAAATCAAATTCTCATACAAAACCTCCGTGAGCTATTGCTTATCGTAGGAAAATAAACCAAAAACACCGGATAGAAAATGTCCGGTGTTTTTGGTTTTGCAAAGTGTTTATGAAGCTGGATTCTCCTTGTGTTTACCCGTCACCAATACTATACTGAATGAAAATTCCCCAGTCATTTCCATCAGAAGGGATGACTGAAATTTCATAACTTCACGAAAGCTTTCTCTCCATAGAAAGGTGGATCAGATGTCACTCAAACCTGAAGATTTACAAAGCTACATCGACTCCCCAGATAAACAGCAAAGATTATACAAACGAACGCTCTGGATTGTAGTCATCTCACAAATTTTCGGCGGTGCAGGACTTGCGGCAGGTGTCACCGTAGGTGCTCTCCTCGCTCAGGATATGCTCGGTTCGGAAAGTCTCGCGGGCATCCCTGCCGCATTGCTCACGCTTGGTTCTGCTGTCGCTGCATTGCTGGTGGGTCGACTCTCTCAACGCTTTGGACGCCGTTTCGGTCTCGCTAGCGGATTCTTAGCTGGGGGTATTGGCGCAATTGGAGTGGTTATCGCAGCCGTTGCAAACAGTATTGTCCTTCTGTTTGCTTCCTTAATTCTGTATGGGGCTGGCACCGCTACTAACCTGCAAGCCCGCTATGCAGGCACAGACTTGGCAAAGCCTAAACAGCGAGCGACTGCCGTAAGTATCGCAATGGTCTCCACTACATTCGGGGCCGTCGCAGGACCAAACCTGGTGGAAGTCATGGGACGATTCGCTACATCCATCGGTGTCCCCGCACTGGCTGGTCCTTTCATCTTAGGTGCCGCAGCCTTTATCCTCGCTGGTCTCGTATTTTGGGTATTGCTTCGCCCGGACCCGTTCATCGTTTCGAAAGCAATCGCCGAAGCACAACAGATGAATCAGAGCTCCCCGTCCTGTCTGAATGAGAATCAGCTTGCGAGCAATAACCGGGGAATCATCGTGGGAGCCACCGTCATGATTTTGACGCAGATCGTCATGGTCGCCATTATGACGATGACACCTGTACATATGAAGCACCATGGACATGGTCTCTCTGAAGTAGGGATCGTCATCGGTTTTCATATCGGTGCGATGTACCTCCCCTCGCTCTTGACGGGGGTACTCGTTGACAAGATCGGTCGCTCCACAATGGCTTATGCTTCCGGTGTCATACTGCTTACAGCCAGCATGACTGCTGCTTTTGCGCCAGCCGATTCGATGCCGCTACTCATCACGGCTCTTGTGCTGCTCGGACTGGGCTGGAATTTTGGATTAATTAGTGGCACAGCACTTATCGTGGATGCAACGCAGCCCGCCACTCGTGCGAAAACGCAGGGAACGGTCGATGTCTTGATTGCCTTGGCTGGTGCATCCGGTGGAGCCCTGTCTGGTATGGTCGTCGCCAATGCCAGCTACGCAACACTTTCACTTGCCGGAGGCGCTATAGCACTGTTGCTGGTTCCTGTCCTAATATGGTCACACAGAAAAAGCAAACACAGTGTAGAGATCTCCCAAAACTAAAGCCACCTTCATCAGGTGGCTTTTCCTCTATCCCAAGTACCCCGAAACAAAAAATAACACTGCTCACAGGCAGTGTCATTTTCCTCCAACCACTTTATTATCATGTCGCTCATTCGGACTATGTTCATCTACAATCTGTTTTAAGCTAGCGAAGCCAGGAGTAAATTTGCTGTTGGGAATCTTCTTCTTGGAAGAGAGATTTTTCGAGTAAACAGCAGTTTCGTTGCCTCTTTTCGCGAAGAACTCAGCTAATTTCATCGTATCCCACTCCTAACTAGCTCTCTTTAAGGTTTTGACCTTATTCACAAACTTGGTAACAAATCCTAATAATAACATATACGTAGTCAACCGCTCGAACTCCTGCATATTTTCGGGAGTAAATGTGTCATTCTTGTAAACAGCGACCGCGAATCCAAGTCTGAATTTGCCAAAGTTTTTTACAATTGCAAATTGTTCGATGTCCGTGTTTTGAATACGTCCCTTTACTTGTTTATCGGCAATTCGGCAATCCTCTTGAAGCATCGAAGACAGTAATAGAGTACGTACTGTGTCAAAATCTTTCAACTCGGTTAAGTAAAACACTTCAAACTGCTTGTCATTATTCGTAGGTACGATCCAATAACAGCATAGCTCGTCCGGTTTCAATCCATAAATCGTCTTTACTTCCATTTCAAATGCCTTCATGAACGTGATCGCATTCGCATTAATAATAGCTGTTGATTGACCGCTGCCATCCAAACTGTAAATCGCATTGGCCAATTCTTTCTCACAATATTTCACTTCCATCTGGAACTCGATCTCGTTCCCTCTAAGCTTATCGCAGATGAACAAAACGATGAATACCATTCCTGCCAAAATGGCGGAATACAAGATAGACAGGCCTAGAACAGAGCCTAATGAAGCTAGCTTGTTTTCCTCATGTGGCGGTGCTAGGATAAACAGCCATTCGATCGGTTGAAACATCCACTTATGTATGACTGCTATCAAATCTGGCAGCAAACCTTTTAACAATTCAAATACGAGCCATGAGACCAGAACGAACAAGATGCCAAGAACAGAAAAAACAATTTTTACATTGCTCTGCATGAGATTCTTTAGCACCTCTAACCTCTCCTTCTGGTAAAGTTTTACATTATTTTAACATTTTATTTAGATTCTACAAATAGGAAAAAACTACCTACATTTAGGTAGTTTTTTAGGCGTTTCTATCGTAATCGTACTTACTTTTTGATTTCCTATGTACTGTATCGTCTGCTGTACAATCTTGCTGTTCTCTTCAATTCTCTTCAGTGGTTTAAATGAACTCAACAATTGCACGTTCCCCCTATCGGTATACTGGGTGTAATTCGTAACGTAATGCTCCCTTATTGGTCTGCCCATTTTTCACCGCTATCAAACACGGAATGCTCATCATGACCTTCCAACTATCTTGCTAATACCCCATACCTTATGCCGTTCTGATTTTGTTTAGACCCTCTTCTGGGTGCTGCTTTTCCACTGTTAGTGACGGTTTTGTTACAGACAATGTTGCTCCCATTGGCACAATTGACTTCCTCAATTCTTGCCATAATAAAGGATAATCCGAACGAAAAGGAGTTAGTCAGAATGAATTCAGTGATAGCGAAGAATGAAACCATTCTTTCCTATATCATTGCCATAGCGCTTATCTTGCTCATGGTAGCCGCTTCCGTCATACTCGATGATCCCGAAGTGATTCTACCAGAAATTGCAGCGATGGCGATTGGCATATGGGTATACCGAGAACCAGGATGGATCAGACAGCCCTCTAGAATTTTTGTGGCTCCGTCGATTACGGCTGCAATCGGATTTGCGATAAATCAAGTAGACTTGCCATACCTTGGAAAAGTCAGCATCACACTCGTACTCATGATGCTCTTTTTACGAATCATCCAATCGAATTTTGGACCATCCCTTGCCACTGGCTTATTACCTCTGGTCACGAATGCCGTTGAATGGTCTTTTATGATCTCCGTCGTCATTTTTTCCTTTCTCATCATGCTCGGCGTTCTCGCCTTCAAATGGAATGACGGCCTGGAGAAGAAAGTGAAGATACCGTATCAGTATATGCTCGTGTTCTTGATTTTGATATTCGTGTGGATCGGTTTATGTTGGATGGCTGGTTACCCACAGGTAGCAGTTATTCCGCCCATACTCGTCGTTGTCTATGAATCTCTTCACAAGCCGATGTTCAATGGCAAGATGGCCTTTAAGCTGGGCCTGGTGTTAACCATATCGGCTACAGTTGGAACGCTGCTATCCTTCGCGATTGATTCGTGGGTGTTAGTCACTTTGCTTGATATGATTTTGGTGCTTATTTTGTTACGTATCCTAGGTATGCGTGTCCCGGCAGCATACGCTTTTCCACTGCTTCCTTTTGTCTTCCCTGATGAAATTGTAGTCATGCTGCCCGTCAGTGCGCTCGTTGCTTCCATATTCTTGTTTGGCTCCGTGCTTTTGTACAAGAACTGGGAGAGAAAAAGAAGTCAGCTTCATGCCCCGAGGAATTAGCCCATAATAATAGAGCCACCCGTCTTGGGGGTGGCTCTTATCCTTACTTCGCCTTTGGGGTTACCTTTTCCACTTTGTTTTCGCCCATCTTCACTTTGAATAGTTCTTTTTTATCATGATCGGAAGCTTGAGAGTCGTAAAAAAAGATGAAATCTCCCCCGATGTTTATTGCTTGACTGGAAATGCTACCTAATGGATACAGCGGGGTTGTCTTGCCGTCCGCCATATTCATTCTGCCTACCGTATGTGCGTCCTTTATTTCTGAGATGTAGTATAGATGCTTCCCAGCGACAATGATCGGATTTTCTGCTGGAGGCAACCCTTTCTTGACGAGAGCGGTTTTCCCATCCTTTAGTCCGATTTTATAAACATCGACGACGCCTGTATCGTTTACCCATTTTGTGTAGTAAATGAAATCACCAGACAGACCGATAAGGGTCAGTTCTTTGTCTTTGCTTACTACCTTTTTCTGCGTTCCATTCCGCTTCATTTTGCATAGTTGACCACTCTTATTGGTGTAAAAAATCCAATCCTGATAGAAATAAACTTCCTCAAAATCATCAAGCAGCTTCTTTTGATTTTTGCCGTTCATGTCCATCCTGTACAAACGACCGGAATCATCCGCGTAATAAATGATATCTCCCACTACATACAATTTCTGTACGTTATTGGGGTCCCCTTCCGTAAGACTACTGCTCTTGATAACTGTTTTCGAACTGCCATCTGTCTTAATTTTCATGAGCTCCATCACATCTTCATACGTACCATTGATATCGTAAGCGGGCATCTCAATCTGATAGATTTCTTTAAAAGGCTTATTGCGCGTATAGTAAATCCAGTCACCTACCACATTCAGATTATCGGCCCAATCACTGCTCAACTTTTGAAGGGAGCTTCCATCCTTTTTGATTTTGTATAAGCCATCGTTGTTATAAAAAATCCACTCTCCTTGAACGGCGACAAAGCTTCGGTGTGAATTGATATTGACAGGATCGCTGCCAAAAACATTTATCACTGGTTTTTTGGTTGGCGCAGTCGCCATTGTTTGTTGACTGCCAAAACCAAAGACCACAATCAGACACACTGCCATCGCAATGGTGATTATCCATTTTCCTTTATGTTGCACCATGCATGCCTCCCGTTCATAGCCTAATATAACCATAGCGGAGATATCCCCCATTCCGATACAATCCGACAACACTGATTTATATATACCAAAACAAACCCACTTTTTCTAGATATATATGTAATTTTTGGAAAATTATATATCAAACATATATGAACAATGGGACGAGTTTTATTTATGATTTCCAGGAGGGAGAACCGTGTCACAAGCAAATTTGCCGAATATTACTCCAACCATAACACTCACACGTGATGACGCGATTAATATGCTATTGTCCTCTATTGCTATAGAAGAGCTGGCGTTAGGACATGTCATTAACGCGGAAGGGGAAAAGCTTCCATCTATTCTTCGTACGATTCCAGGGGTTACTGGTCTGGCAGGTGGACCTACTGGGGAAACCGGAGCTACTGGGGCAACCGGAGTCACTGGGACTACCGGAGCTACTGGGACTACCGGAGCTACTGGGGATACCGGAGCTACTGGGACAATTGGAGCCACTGGCGCAACCGGGGCCACCGGGGCCACCGGGGCCACCGGGACAGCCGGAGCCACTGGCGCTACAGGACCACAACTGACCAATAGTGCGCATGTCTATAATTTGACTACGATTATAACAACCTTTGCTAATCAGCCTGTCGCCCTCAGTAACAACGGCGTCATAACGGGAACAGATATTACCCATGTTGCGGGCTCACCTGATATCGTACTGGCAGGTGGCCATACTTACTTTGTCACTCATTCAGTCAATATGACGAATAACACACCTCCTGCCATCTTTCTCACACTGAATGGAGCTCCGGTTCCAGGCTCTGGATATACGACTATTGCGAAAACACCCCTAGCCTCCACCTATTCCGCTATCATAACGACTCCTGCTGGGGCACCCAGTGTCCTTAACCTCGTGGCAGCAATCATCGGAACGGTCTTTTTTGCAGAACCATTCCCTCCCCAAACAGCCAATGTCAGTATTACCGTTATCGAGTTGTTTTGAGAATAGAAGAAGCCACCCATCTCGGGTGGCTCTTTCTCTCTCTATGCTAAAGGAAAATGACACGCGACCTGCCGATCCTGCCCAACCTCAATGAGCTCGGGAATCTCCTTGCTGCATCTCTCCTGCGCCATTGGACAACGAGGATGAAAACGACAACCTGACGGCGGATTGGCCGGAGATGGTACATCCCCTTGCAGGACGATCCGCTCTTGTCGCCGATGCGGAGTAGGCTTCGGAATCGCCGACAACAATGCCGCCGTATACGGATGCAGTGGCTGTGCAAACAAGTCATCCGTTCGTGCAATCTCCACCATTTTCCCCAAGTACATCACGCCTACCCGATCAGAAATATGGCGTACCACATTCAGACCATGCGCGATAAATAGATAGGTCAGCCCCATCTCTTTTTGTAATTTCATCATCAGGTTCAAAACCTGTGACTGTACGGACACATCCAGTGCAGAAACAGCTTCATCCGCCACAATAAACCGTGGAGAGAGGGCAATCGACCGCGCAATACCGATCCGTTGCCGCTGTCCGCCGGAAAACTCATGCGGATACCGATTTCTCCTCGAAGGATCGAGTCCCACCAGACTCATCAGCTCGACTACCCGCTCATCTATTTCCTTTGCAGATGCACGCAGATGAACCCGTAACGGCTCTCCAATAATATCACTTACCAAGAATCGCGGATTCAACGAACCAAATGGGTCTTGAAATATAATCTGCATATCCCGTCTCAGCTTCAAATTCTCTTGTCTGTTCACCTCATGGATATTGGTTCCGTCAAACAGCACTTCTCCGCTCGTCGCCCCTTGCAAATTCAGCACAACACGCCCCAACGTCGACTTCCCGCAGCCTGATTCTCCTACGAGACCGAATGTCTCCCCTGGCCGAATTCCGAAAGATACATCATCTACGGCTTTTACATGACCGATGACACGGCTCAATAGGCCAGCCTTAATCGGAAAATACTTTTTGATTTGTTTTGCTTCGATCAAATATTCCCGGTTCATTGGCGGTTCACCTCTGCTTTGCTTCCAGCGACTGCATTGGCACGCTGATTTATTCTGAAGTGATTGCTGACATCTTCATTCAACCAGCAAGCCACTTGTTGTCCCGTAACAACCTCGCGCAAGATGGGTTCCTCTTTTCGGCATTTGTCGATCGCATGCGGACAACGCGGGTGAAAACGGCAGCCCGTCGGCAATTGGGTAATGCTCGGGATGGTACCTTGGATGGTGTACAATTCTCCGCCGCGCTCCCCTTCAAATCCGGGAATAGACTGTAGCAAGCCGATCGTGTAAGGATGCCGGGGCTCGTCAAATATGCGTTCGACCGTTCCTTCCTCCACAATCGTTCCTGCATACATCACCGCGATACGATCCGCCATCTCTGCTGCTACCCCCATGTCATGGGTGATCAGTAATATTGACATGCCCAATTCCTTTTGCAGCCGTCTGAGCAAATCCAAAATTTGCGCCTGAACCGTTACATCAAGAGCAGTAGTTGGCTCGTCTGCTATCAGCATTTCCGGTTTGCAGGCCAAGGCCATCGCGATGACAACACGCTGGCACATCCCACCAGACATTTCGTGCGGGTACTGTTTCACTCGTACTTCCGGCGCTGGGATCCCAACCAGACGAAGCATCTCGATCGCTTTTTTGAACGCATCTACCTTGCTCATATTTTGATGCAGCATCAAGCTCTCCGCAATTTGATCGCCTACCGTAAACACCGGATTGAGAGCCGACATCGGGTCTTGGAAGATCATCGCGATTTTGTTCCCGCGAATGTGCATCATTTCATCCAAGTCCTTTGCCGCCAGATCCTGACCGTGAAACATGACGTTCCCACTCTGAATAAATCCGCCCGCATAATCAATCAGTCGCATGACCGCAAGTGACGTCACACTTTTTCCACTGCCGGATTCCCCTACCAGGCACACCGTCTGTCCTTTGCCAACGTTGATACTCACTCGATCCGTAGCCTTGACCGTACCGTCATCCGTAAAGAAGCAAGTGGTCAAATTTTTTATTTCGAGGATGTTGCGTTCCACTTGTTCAGCCTCCTTTTCGGGTTCTTCTTTTTCTTCCGTGGGTCGAATGCATCGCGGATGCCGTCTCCGACGAAGTTAACCGCTAGCACCACGAGCAAAATACAAAGACCAGGATAAAGTGCTTGCAAAGGATCGACCAGCATGAATTCCTGTGCCTTGCTCAGCATTAACCCCCAGCTTGTTTCAGGCGGTTGAATCCCCAAGCCTAAATAAGAAAGACCTGACTCTGACAGAATGGCCGAGCCAACCATGAGAGTCGCGTACACAATGATGGGAGCCATTGCATTGCGTACCAGGTGGCGCGTAATAATGCCCCAGTGCGAAACGCCGATCGCTCTCGCTGCTTCTACATACTGCATTTCCCGTAGCTGTAGGAACTGCCCGCGCACCAGACGTGCCACACTTGTCCAGCTCGTCAGCGACAAAATCAGGATCATGTAGATAAATTCCGCTCCGAAGAGAGCCAGAACTAGAATGTTAAAGAACAGACTCGGAATGGAGTTCATCACGTCAACGAGACGCATGAAGCATGTATCAATCCAGCCGCCGAAATAACCAGAAATCGCTCCAATCAGTGTCCCAATGACAACCGCAGCAAAAGCAACGCTGAAGCCGACCAGCATGGACACCCGGCTGCTATGAATGAGGCGGGACAAAATATCACGACCGAGCTCGTCTGTTCCGAGCACATGCCCTTCTGTTCCAGGAGGCAGATTGGTAATCATAAAATCAACCTTTGCCGGATCATGCGGTGCAACCCAATCGGCAAACACAGCAATCCCAATAAAAAACAACAGTACGATCAGCCCACCAACAGCATATGGATTTCGCATAAACTTTTTGCCCGCTGTTGCAAAGAGCCCAGGAGGTTTTTGACCAACAGGATTCGTCGGGAGATGTCCACCCGGTCGATTCGTTTCAACGACAGTGTCATCTTGAAGCTGTACTTGACTCATGCTGCCCTGCCTCCTTTGCGTCCAAGCTGCACTCGTGGGTCAACCAGTGCGTAGATTAAATCGGCAAGCAGGTTTCCGATAATTACCATCAGGGAAATCAGCAACGTGATCGACATCAACACAGAGTATTCACGCGCAACAGCCATTTCCACAAACAGACGCCCCATGCCTGGCCAGTTAAATACACTCTCTGTCAATGCTGCACCTGCTACCAGAGTCGGCAAATCCAATCCGATGATCGTTACAACAGGAATCAGTGCGTTCCGCAGAGCATGGCGGAAAATAACGCGTCTTTCCTTCATCCCCTTGGCACGTGCCGTCCGAATATAGTCTTGCTCCAAAACCTCTAGCATACTGGCGCGCGTATATTTGACATAGGCTGCAATGTTCACCAGTGTTAACACCGTAACAGGGAGAATCAAGTGCAAAATGAGGTCGCTTACTTGTCCCTCATTCCCCATCGTGTACATGTCAGATAGTGGGAGCAGATTCAGCTGCATCGCGAAATACTGCTGTAGCATAATCCCAAACCAGAAGGTCGGCATCGCGAATCCGAGATAGGCAACGATGGAGGCGATCTGGTCAGATAGACCGTATTGCTTTGTGCTGTTGTAGATCCCCCACGGGATGGCGATCAGCATGGAAAGCCCCCACGCTACAGACATGAGCACAAACGTATTCCAAACCGTCGGCCACAAAATATCACCAACAGGAACGTTATTTTTAAAGGTATGGCCCAAATCTCCTTGCAGCAAATTACCGACCCATTTCATGTATTGAATATAGACTGGCTGATCCAACCCCATATTCTTCATTTGGATGAGCTGTGCTTCAGGAGACATTCCCGGTGAGAGCATGACTTTTAGCGGTCCTCCGGGTGCTGCATGCATGAGTCCGAACGATACCACTGTGATCAAAAATAAAACAAGCACGGCTTGTAGTACGCGGCGTACTAAATATTCAGTCAATCAGCATCCTCCTTTCGTTTGAAAGGGGAAGGGACATAAGGCTGCCCTTCCCCCTTTTCATTTTGCTAACCGCTACCAGCCGAGCTTATTTTTTGGTATCGTCGATCCACCAGTTCAGGAAGCCAAAGGTCTCCCCATATGGAATCATGGATACTGGTTTAAACTCATCCTTATATTTGACGCGAGAGGTCATGCCTCGTGGCGTTCCGTACTGATACATGAATACGTATGGCAGGTTCGTCGAAATTTCTTTTCCGACTTCTTTATAGATCGCTGCGCGCTCCTCTTTTTTAACCGTGGATACAGCTTTTTCCCAGAGCGCATCCAGCTTCGGATTGTCGTACCAGCCAGCGTTGTTGCCAGGCGGGAATGCCTTTTTCCCGAAAGTAGAAATGCCATCCGGATCTGGGTCAGACAATTGCCATCCGAGTAACAGAACCTGGAATTTACCAGGGTTGGCATACTGATCGACAAGAGCCGAGAAGTCTAATGCTTTTGGCTTCGCTTCAATTCCGATCTCTTTCAGGTTTTGCTGAATAACGACTGCTGCCTGTTCACGACGACTGTTCCCCGAGTTGAAAATGAATTCAAAGGAGAACCGATTGCCGTCTTTGGCAAGGATTCCATCTGACCCGGCTACCCATCCGTCTTCTTTCAGCAATTGTTTTGCTTTCTCTGCACTATATTCGTAATGGACTGCTGCATCGCCCGGGTCTGCCCATGTACCTGGCAGGAACGGTGCATCCATAATTTTTCCGGTTCCTTTCAAGATATTGTCGATAATACCTTGACGATTGATAGCGTGGGCAATGGCCTGACGCGTTTTTTGACCTTCAAACAACCCGTAGTTGTTCGGGAAGTTCTTCTTGTCGAAGTTGAAGGCAAAGTATTCATAGCTAGGACCTGGCTCCGTCGAGATATTGATCGTTCCTTTCGCCTTCACCGCTTCGAGCTGTGTGACAGGAATGGAATCTACCAAGTCAACGTCACCTTTCATCAGAGCCTGTACTTGTGTGTTTTGATCCGCATAGATTTTGTACACAACCTTTTGGATATGCGGCTTCTTTTCTCCCCAGTAATCTGGGTTAGCATCTAGCACATGGAATTCCTTTTGTTTCCACTCTGACCATTTGTACGGTCCAGAAGTAGGTGTCTTGGCTGGATCTTTTCCGTAAGAATGTGCTTGCAATTCTTTAAACGGTACGTCTTTCAACACGTGGGCTGGTGCCAACTTTTGCATTAATCCAAAAGCAAACGGAGCGTACAATTGAGTCAATTTGATTTCTACGGTGTAATCATCCAGTTTTTTCATCTCTTTAACTTTGTCGTATTTCGTAATTTCTGGTGATCCAGTCTCAGGAGTTTTGATGGCATTAATGGTAAAAATCAAGTCGTCAGCCGTGATTGGCGTTCCATCCGACCATTTCGCATGATTCTTCATTTTGATTGTATAGGTGAGGCCATCTTCGCTTACTTTCGGCAACTCAGCTGCAAGGGACCAAGGGTAAACCGCTAAATCAAAAGCTGGGTTTCGATTGTACAAATACGCCTGGGTGTACTCCATAACGTCGCCAGATGCCGTGTCATTTCCGAAAATCGGATTGATCGTGACGATGTCAGACGTCGTAGAATGCGTGAACGTTCCACCGTCTATTGGCTTCTCATCATCCGTACTGGTCGCCTGAGGAGCCACCTGCTCCACCGGTTTCTTTGTTGGTGCTGGTGTTGCAGTTCCTGGCGAAGCATTGTTCCCGCTTGAGCAACCGACCAACAGCGCGCCGGTTAACGAGAGCAACGCCAACGGCTTCAACCAACCTTTCCCTTTTTTCAAATCAATTCCCCCTCTTTCACATGTTTTTCAAGCCTTTTCCATAATGGGCAATTCATCCCAAGGCCTGTCTTTTTAATATTAAATAATTTTCTGTTATTTGAAAATATTTTCCCTTTAAAATATTTAAAAAAATCAGATGATTTTATATTCTTTTATAAACCTTCATAATAAATCCCCCTTCTTAATGAAGGGGGAGCGTACATGTTTGCTCTACACCGTTTGGAACTGTAACAGTTCACGTACAATGCTTAGCGCCTTGTCGATATCCGCCGTCTCAATACCGGAATGCGTCACCGCTCGAATTCGGCCGTGACCGAGCTCAGCTACTCGCAGCCCATGTGCTTGCGCTGCTTCTATGAAGGTCTGCCACGTATGGATTGGGTGTTCTATCCGGAAGAACACAATATTGGTCTCTACATCTTCCACATGCGTCACGATTCCTGGAATCTCCGCAAGACCACGCACTAAGCGAAGGGCGTTTGCGTGATCGACTGCCAATCGATCCGTCATCTGCTGCAAGGCAACCAGACCTGGCGCTGCAATAATCCCAGCCTGGCGCATACCGCCACCCAGCATTTTGCGAAGACGATACACTTTCTGAATAAAATCTTTTGACCCGACGACAAGGGAACCAATCGGTGCTGACAACCCTTTCGACAAACATATTTGCACGGAATCCGCATAACGCGCAATCTCAGCCGCATCCACGTCAAGAGCAACTGCCGCATTGAACAAACGCGCACCGTCCATATGAACAGGCACACCCTTTTCGTTTGCAAATGCGCGAACCTCTGCCAAATAAGACAGCGGTAGGACACGTCCCCCCATTCGGTTATGCGGGTTTTCCAAGCAGATCAGGGAGGGCAATGCGAATTGTGGATCTTCTGGCTCCAACGGAAAGACCCGCTCCATATCTGAGATGTCCAGCCTCCCATCTGGCTGCGTCGGAATCGGTTCGTACATAATACCGCCGCACACAGCCGCGCCACCCGCTTCATAGATGTAAATGTCGGTCTCATTGCCTACAATTACTTTGGAACCGCGAGGACAATGCGCCATTAAGGATGCCAGATTGGCCATCGTTCCACTTGGCATGAGAATGGCTGCCTCCTTGCCCAGCTTTTGGGCCGCTTCTTGCTCCAATTGGCGAACCGTAGGATCTTCCCCATACACATCGTCACCGAGTACCGCCTCTTGAATGGCATCCATCATCTGACTTGTCGGCAAAGTGAATGTATCGCTTCTCAATTCGATCAACGGTTTCATACCCCACTCTCCAATTGCTGAACTACTTGTACCTTTAGGTTGTCATTTACCTGTTGGATCAGCTCAGCGGTCTCGCTGTAATGCTTCCCTTCCACGATGACATAGCCGAGACGATGCGAGAAATTTTGCGGCGGTTGGACGTTTTGACCAATTTTTGCATGAATCGCTACTTCAGCAATCCCCGGCAGGTTGCGAACGGTATCCATTCCATGTATCCTGCTAAAGGTTCCCTGACTCTCAGACACGAGAAAATGAATGCCTGCATATCGTTGCACTTCGACTGTTTGAGACAATTCAGGCGCAAGTCCAGCCGCACACCGAATCTGTTGCAAAAGCAGATCAATCCCTGTTGAACGGCGAACCAGCTCTGGAATCATTCCACCGGCAAGCCTTGCGTTGACCTCGATGACAACACAGCCTGCTGATGTCCACTTCACTTCTGTATGGGCAGCACCGAACTGGTAGTTCACCGCCGCTAACGCCCTTTCCACTGTTCTCTCAATCTCCTGCTTATCTTCTGCCGACAGCGGTGCAGGGAAAATATGCCCTGCTTCCACGAAAAATGGATATCCTGTTAACCGTTTCTGGGTAATCCCGATGACAAAGCATTGCCCTTGCCACGAGAACGTCTCCACGCTAAATTCAGGGCCCTCGACATACTGCTCCAGAAGAACTGTTCGTGCTGTTTCCTGGCCGCGCGCATTGTACGTGATCGCAAGAATTTCCGCTGCCATATGCTCCACTTCATCCCAGCTAAAGCACAGCCGTACGTTATTTGATCCGCTATCATCAGCGGGCTTCACCACGCAGGGCAGGGAAATGGAAGAGCGCGCTTCCATCAATGCCTCCATAGAGCCTATTGCCATAAATTCAGGTTGAGACACTTGATGCCCCTGAAGCTTCTCGCGAAACATCGCTTTATTTCGGCAGGTCTCAATCGCCTCCAGAGAATTGCCTGTCCAACCGAATTTCCGGGCCAGCTTGGCTACCGATTCGAGGTAATAGTCGCTTGTCGACATGATTCCGGCTATCTCTCTGCCTTCCTTACTCACTTGTGCTACACTGTCAGTCAGCTCTGCTTGGGAATTCGTATCTGTCACGACTACATGACATTCCAACTCATTCAAACCGTGGTAACGTTCAGGCTTCTCTGTGAAAAATACGGGCGTAAACCCCAATTCGCGCGCCTTTTTAATAGCGAGCATACCTGTCCCCGTCGTATTCGCTTCAACGAACAGAAAGTGTTTGTTCATTCGGATACATCCCCATTAATTTAGAATAGGACCAGCTAGTCACGACTGTCTTTGGTTCCACACATTGCGGCGTGTCTGGCAGGTTCGTTTGCATCAGACCTTTGCTCTCACGGTAGGAGTCGCTATAGATCGTATCGACATACCGATCCCCTCGATCCGGCAATATGGCCACGATATTGCACTCACTCCCGACTTGGCTCGCTAACCAATTGGCTACGGCATACACGGAACCCGAGCTGTTGCCAGCAAAAATATGCTCATTACGGGCCAACTGCAGCGTAGCCGCAAATGCCTCCGCATCGTTCAACCAATGAACTTCATCGATCATGGAAAAATCTACATTCTTGGCGACCAAACTGTTTCCCAAGCCACCCTGTAGACGCGTAGGCTGATCGGGCTGTCCGAATATCACACTCCCCGCTGCATCAACCGCTACGACGCGCAGCTCCTTATAATGACGCTTCAGCTCTCTGGCGGTCCCGGACAAGGAGCCTCCGCTGCCGACTGCACCAACAAGCACATCAATTCGTTCGAGGTCTTGCATCAACTCGGAGGCCAGCGCAGCATATGCACGCGGATTTTCCGGATTATCGTATTGTCGAGGCCAGAACGCTCCTGGATACTCCCTCATTAATTCTTGGAGTCGGTCCAGTCTGGCGCTTTGCCACCCTTGTTTTCCCATCTGCGAAACTACATGAACATGGCAGCCAAGCGAGGTCAACTTGGCATAGGTAATCGGGTCAATTCTCGGATCAGTCACGATGTGTACGTCATGCCCCAATTGGCGCCCAACCAAGGCCAAGCCACACGCCAACGTTCCTGACGAGCTTTCGATAATCGGCATGCCCGCCTGAAGCTCTCCTGACTGTATCGCTGCCAAGACCGATTGCTTGGCTACGCGATCCTTCATACCGAACGGGTTCATTAACTCGAGCTTTGCATATACAGAACCGACTGCTCCTTCATCAAGCCTCAGCTTGACTAGAGGGGTATCCCCGATAGTATCTGCCAGCTGTTCATACCGCATCTATGCTCACATCCTTCCCTTGCTTGCCAGAAAGAAACCTCTTCATGAACCTCTCCCGCCTTTCTTCGATCGCCTGCAATTGCTCTTGTCGATCCTGCCACTCCCGTTGCAGCTTCTCTACATGCTCCCTCTGTGCACTCAGCATCTGCTGTACTTCCTCCGGGTTCGTGGAGCCCGTTGATTTCTTCGCGTACAAGCCCCCCTGCACATCGAAGGAAGCAGCGAGGAGCGAAGCCGTATCCGGTACTTGAAAGCCTGCTTCCGCGCAAGCGTTATCGAGTAGCCGTGGATCTCCCGGCTCCGGCGATACACCGTGTTCCAGCGCGCTAACGATGTATCGGCCTGCGATTACCTGTGCTGTGCGATACGGAATCTCATGCTCCAACGTCAGCAAATTCGCAAGAGTAAATCCTCCAAAAAAGTCCCGTTTACATATATGGAGCAAACGATCCTCATTGAATTGCAAATGATCGATCACCGCTTTTAACAGGCGCAACAACGTTTTGGTTTGTTGAAACAACGTCAGAAGATGAGTGCCTGCCTCTTTGGACGTCTCTACCAAATTCGTGAAAGCTGTATTGCGCTGACCTAGCACCATATCCATATAAAATCCGGTTAGATGCGCACTCTTCCCCCGGATACGCTCCAGGATCGGGAAGTTTCTTTTCTGTGGCATGGCAGAAGATATACCTGATAGCTCATCCGGCAATTGGAGGAAGTTCATTTCGCTGCTGCCCCATTGAATCAAATCCGTTGTAAACCGGGAGACCAATACCGAGAAGGTGGACAGCTCTCCTGCCATCCTCAAAACCCATTCCCGAGACGCGACCGCCGACAACGCACTCATTCGAGGCTGTCTGAACCCAAGCAGCTTGGACAACTGTTGACGGTTCCACGGCAGTTCAACTCCAGCCATGGCCCCTGCCCCAAGCGGGCACTGGTTCATGTCGTCATAGATTTGTATCCATCGATTCATGGCTTGCAAAAATTCACCGTTAATAGAGGAAAGATAGAATCCAGGGGTAATCAACTGTGCGGATTGGTAATGCGTATATCCTGGCATGGGAACCGAGCGATATTGAACAGCCAATGTATGCATCGATTGAATAAGCTGTCCCAATTCCCCCATCGTCTCCAGCCATTGCGCACGACCAAACATCACCTGGGCGCACGCTTGAACATCATTGCGGCTGCGATCCATATGCCAACAAGGTACTGGTCTCGGGAGTAAACCTTCAATATAACGCTCGAGGGCAAAAGAAATATCAGACATGTTCCGTCCAGGGTCAGGAGCTATTGTTTCTGGTGTAGCACCCTGAAGTGCCTTTGCGATAAGCAAAGCGTCTTGTCGTGTAATCAAGCCCATTCTGACATATTCCAAAAGCATGGCGAATTCAATCTGAATATACCCAGGCAACAAGTAATCGACTTCATATTTGAACTGCGGTTCCAATACTTCATCATGCAAGAGACGGCTTGGTGTCGAAGCAATTCTGCCCGTTAATTTTACACTCATGCAAAAAATACACCTCGCTTCCGACTGAGTAACGATCCAACCAGGAGTTGCACTAAAGAGAGATTCCCCCTGATTTCTGTTCCGCATAATCGTAGTGATGTTCTTTTTTCATTCTCAAGTGTGGGTTCATCAGCATAAGAACCACAATGAGAAGTCCCGCTCCGCCAATGATTCCAAATATCGTAAAGATGGAAACAAGACCAGTAGTCAGACCTACCAGGAATACGGAGACTGGCATGGCGCACATAACCATTACACTGATCAAGCTCGATGCTCTTCCCAAGACTTCCTTAGGCACCATCAAGGTAATCAACGTGCTCATTTTGATATTGACGAATGCCGAGCCTATCCCATTCACGAATACACATATGACTTGCCATACAAGTGGAATACCAAACGCAAACATTCCGATTCCGATACTGAACAGACTAATGCCGCAGCAAATGTAAATAATCGCATCATATCGATTCAAATAATTAATACATAGCGACCCAAGCATAATCCCGATAAAAAAACTAATCTCGAGCATGGCTAATTCGGTAACATTGGTAACGACCAGTGGCAGCAAGATCGCTTCTGGAGCCGTCAAAAAATTGAGGATGGTGAAATAAATCATGCAGTTTCGCAAAAAATCATGCTTCGTAATCGCATGGATTCCATCCTTCAAATCCGTCATGATCATTCTTGCTGTAAACTCACTGACAGATGAAATGACAAGCTCCTTCTCGTTTATCCATAAAATAATCAGTGCACCTAACAAATAGGTGACGACATTCAAAATAAAAGCATATTCCATTCCAAACGCGATCAACCCCGCTGCCAATGCCGGAGCCGCCAAACTGACAATCGTTTGAATCATCTGCGATAAACTTTGGGCTTGCGTCATATGTTGTTCGGGAACCAGCGTCCGTATCGCTACCGTGAGTGCTGGCCTGAAGAAGGCACTAACCGTAGTCAGCAAAACAGCAATGATGATCAGTACAGCAGGATGCAGCATGTTAAACAAGAACAACAGGACGATGCATAAAATGAGCGCAGCTCTCAATATATGCGAAACGACCATGATCCTCTTTTTATTTCCTCGATCAACAAAAACGCCCGCGAACAATCCGAATATGATCAATGGGATGGTCTCCGCTGCCAATAAAATCGCCATTAACAAAGGACTTTCCGTCAAAACCTTCATTAGCCAAATAAGCGCTAATCGATATACTCCATCTCCCATGTTCGAGACAAATTGCGAAAAGATTAAATAGCGATAACTTTTCAAACCAAGCAACGCCCGAAAAGATACCTTTTCATTAACGCTTACTGGCTGTTCCATCTCGATAATCCACTCCCAATACGAACGAAATCAATTTTTGGGGAAGATGACTTCCGAGCATGCCAGAAGCCATCTCTTGGATCTGATCCTCTAGGTGTGGTACACATGCACTTCTTTATTCAGTTCACTTAACCATCTATACCCCAGTTCCAGCTTTTGATAGAAATCAGGTTCTTCTTTCAACAATAAAATACCGAGGCTGGTCCCACTATGTGCCACAACAGTACCTAACCCGCCAATTTTCTCGTTGATCTCCATGACTTCCGGCAATAATTTTTTGGGCAGAATCTTTTGATTCAAGATCGCACTTCGGGAAGAGACGGCACCTATCATGTGGACATCTCTTTCTCTGATTGCTTTCGTGATTTTTTGTAACAACACACTGTACTCCATCTTGTCTTCTTGGGTATAGGGCTTTGTTCGCTTATTGAACTCAACGGTATCGATGGTTCCTCCCTCATCAATACTTAAAATGCATAATGCCGGCAGTTCCCCGATGTATTCTCGCAATCTGACTTCTTTATGGTAGTAAGAAACCGCCCCCTCATACATAACGCCATCCGTCGGCTCAATACTCGACAAAAACCACTCTAGTAATGAAGGCTCAATGCTTATATCGAAACAATTTCCAACCGCTCTGGAGGCAGCCACCAAATCTGCTGATGAGCTTGCCAAGCCTTTTCCAACCGGAAGTTCTGAGTTGATCTCTAAAATTCCACCTGCCGGCAATCCATAGTGCTGAATGATTTTTTCCGCCAACCTTTTTGATTTTTGCTTGGAGCGTGGCACGATGATGATCTCCTGTAAGGTTGGAATCGAATAAAAAGTAGCGTAGGATGCATTTTTGATAGGCAAAGTCACCAGAAAATCCAGATTATTTTCCTCTAGAATCCCCTGCAGTAGTTCCCCAAAAGTACCGATAGATACACCGATTCCTACGTCATTCGTATTCGGAAAACGACTAATGGAACTAGTCTTAATCATGCTCATAGTGGCCCCCCCGTTTACACGAATATGATTTACATGATGATCGCTTCCGCAGGACGATAGCGCTTCATGAAGTAATCGAAAAATTCAATTTTGTTGAATTGACTTTTATTTGTACTAACAAAGACCCCCATTTGTTTTTCTGGCAGGAACCACATAAAGGAGTTAAAGCCTATGACCTCGCCTGCCTTCGCCAAAATATTCTCATGTACGTATTCTGGGTGGAATTTTACCGTAAATCCATACCCTGTATTTGCCCCTGTTGGATGAGGTACTGATTTACTGGAGAACATTTTGTCTATCGAATCCGCCTCTAAAATTGATCCTTTGCCATCAGCGCCTCCACGTAAGAGAGCCAGCATGAATGTGGCGATATCGTGCCCCGTGGAGAGCATGCTGCCGTCTGGTGAGATTGCAGGGCTGAAATCGTACTTTTGCACGGCCTGATTTTCCAGATCATAGCCTGTGGCCATCTTCGCCTCTAATTCTGGTTGTAGTAGAAAACTGCTGTCTGTCATTTCGAGAGGCGTAAAGAAGTGCTCTCTTACATAGCGATCAAAGGAAACTCCCGTCACTCTTTCCACCAGATACCCCGCCAGCATAAAGGCAAAATTCTCATTCTCATATTGTTCGCCAGGCTTGTAAATCACGGTTGGCATATAGCGGTGAATATACTCTCGTAACGTTAGGGAGTCACGCCCGCCAAAATGATAGCTTTGATCATTTCCCGCGTCTGGCGAGTCAAACCCTGTTGTGTAACTGAGTAAATGTTCTACCGTTAGTGGGCCCTCAACCCTTCTCGATATTTCAACATCGAGGTATTGCTGAACATCCTCGTTCCATCCAATCATACCTTGCTCCACTAGCTTCAAAATGGCAGCGACTGTTACGAGTTTGGAAATCGAACCTACCTTGACTACGGTTTCATCTGCACTCATGGGCACTTTCTCTGATAGATTGGCGTAACCGTAAGCCTTCTTTACTTTCACTTGACCGTGTTGGACTACCACCGCAATTGCGCCAGGAAGATCACTCATCGTAGAAGAGTCGAAAAATCCGTCTATCACTGCTTCGAAGTCCACCCATTCTCCAGCGATTTCGTGATCAGGATTGTTGCGCAATTTCATCATGCAGTGTTGGAGGACTTCCCTAAGACTATCCTGAAGGCATGCAGTAAGTCGTTCGATGGTTTCCGTTTTATACTGTGCCTCGCTGTAAGCTACCATAAAGTGAAAGCTTCCATTCAACACCACGCACTCAATGTCAATCTTGCATTCCCGGAACTGCTCCAGACTCATTGATTCTCCGCCTGAGAATGTGGACAATTGAATGTCGTCATCCTTTTCTTTTCGATCCATATCAAATTGTCCCAAATAATTAAAACTGACCTCAGGATGTACATTCATGGTGGTGTTTGGCGATTTTGCAGACAAATATTTCAATATACCGTAGTGAATCCCTTTATGTGGTATTCTTCGTACATCTTTTTTGATTTTAGGAATGATAGCTGACGGATTCATTTCGTTCCCGACATCTACCATCACTGGATATTCACTCGTGAACCATCCCACTGTGCGGTTAATGTTCAGATCTGGTAAAATCGATTCCCTACCATGCCCTTCCATATTCAAGACGACGCGATCGATATTTGCCCATTTTTTAAAGCCCATTCCAATAGCAGCCAACAAAAGTTCATCGATTTCCGTCTGATAGGCACGATTGGCTTGTTTTAGCAATTCCTCGGTTTGCTGCTGATCCATCATGACCGTTTTCGTCCTGGTTGTTTTCCGAAGCGGTTTTTGCTCATCGTAATCGGTTGGCAACGAATGAGTGTCCCTTTCCTCGATTCGATTCCAATATTCACGCTCTTGCTCGAGCCTTTCGCTATTGGCATACTCGTTCAATTGTTGCGCCCATAATTGGATTGAATCACTTTTTAAAGGGAAACGAATCTCTTCATTACGGAGGAGCTGCCCATAAGCTGTTTTGAAATCGTCGATTAAAATGCGCCATGATACCCCGTCTACGACTAAATGATGAACAGCAATAAGCAAGTGATCGCCATCCGAGCATTGGAATAACCCTAGCCTCATTAATGGGCCATCAAAAATGTTAAGCCTCGATTGAATTTCACTGCATTTCAAGTCCATCGCTTGTTCGATCTCAGACCCATTCTTGTTTTGATAGTCCCAAATCTCCAGACGATACATGTCGCTAGTGTTGACGCCTCGATTATAAGCCTCATAACCTGTCTCTGTTTGGCGGAAAATCATTCGCAGTGCATCATGGTGCTGTACGAGCTTATCGACGACTTTGCGAACTATCTCCTCGTCAAACCGCTCTTTGCGGTACAACACAAAAGATTGGTTATAGTGATGGAGATGCTGACTGTGTTCTTGTATCAACCAATGCTGAATCGGGGTCAGTGGTACAACGCCTTCCACATCCTTTTGGTCAATTTTCCTATTCATCAGTTTCAGTTTTGTACTCAGTTCTGCGATCGTTGGATATTTGAAAAGATCTCGAATCTCCATCTTGTATCCCAAAGCTGCTAATTGCGATGAAACTTGAATCGATTTGATAGAGTCGCCACCAAGTTCAAAGAAATGATCCAAAGTCCCAATCTTTTTCTCATGTAAAACGTCTTGCCACACAGCTACCAATATCTTCTCGTTGTCCGTTTGGGGCTCCACATATTCCATTTCACTCTGCAAGACGATGTTGATATCCACTAACGCTTTTCGATCAATCTTTCCATTCGGCGTTACTGGTATTTCATCTAGCTGAACAAAATGGGCTGGGACCATAAATGCCGGTAACGACTTCCGCAGCGACTCTCTCAATACGTTCGATTCCACAGCTTTTACAGCTACAAAGAATGCAACCAGCCTTTTTTGACCGGATTCATCCGCTCTTGCGATAACGACCGCGTCGCGAATATCGTCCATTTTTCGTAATTCCGCTTCGATTTCTTCTAATTCGATTCGATTCCCACGTATTTTTACCTGATTATCCAATCGCCTTAAAAATTCAATATCTCCGCTGGGGAGCCATCGAGCCATATCCCCTGTCTTATACATGCTTTCACCGATACAAAACGGATTGGGAACGAATTTTTCATTCGTCAAATCTGACCGCTTGAAATATCCTTTTCCTACTCCCAAGCCTCCAATATACAGTTCTCCTGGGACACCCACAGGCTGCACATGAAGATTGGCGTCCAGAATATACATCTTCACCCCTGGCAAAGGCTTGCCAATCGGCAGAAATTTGTAATCTTGCTGTTTATCTCTTTCATAATAGGAGGAATCAATGGTAGCCTCCGTCACTCCATAGCTGTTTAAGATTCTCATTGTGCTTCCGTATCGATCAACAAGTTTGTGAAAGGCATGTAACGGGCATTGATCCGAGCCAAGAATCAATATTTTCATGAAGTCTATGTTGAGCCCATTTTCATAGAGATAGTCCATGAAAGGAATCACAAGGACGGGAGTCGATTCAAACAGATTAATCTCATGCTTTTCCATCAGGTAGTAAAGGCGCTCCAAATCCACTCTCGCATCTTTTGGGCAAATAACCAGTTTCCCACCGTTTAACAGGCATCTCATATAATCACCCGTAAACACATCAAAAGAAAAACTTGCCCATTGCAAACTTCTGACGGGGAATTCATCCAGCTTGTATTCTTGTTTCCATGCCTGCGCAAGCGAATGAAGCTGTCGGTGTTCAATCATGACTCCCTTTGGCGTTCCCGTAGTGCCTGATGTATAAATCACATAAGCAAGCTGATCAAACTGAACAGGTAACCCGAGATTCGTATTCTCCTGATGATAGGACTCCTCATCGTCAAGCAGGATCATTTTTTTGTCAGTATTCACTTTGTTGCGTACCGACTGATGCAACAGCAAAACTTCTGCTCCCGAATGTTCCAGCATGTACCGTATACGCTCTTCCGGATAATCAGGGTCAATGGGGACGTAGGCTCCACCCGCTTTCACAATCGCCAATACGCCAACGATCATCTCTATGGACCGTTCTGCGATGATCCCCACCATTTGATTTGCATGGACGCCCGCAGCTACCAATGTCCGCGCCAGCTGATTCACCCGTTTATTCAGTTCTGAATAAGACAGTTCTTGCTCTTCAAAAGCGAGAGAAATGCGATCCGGGGTTTTCTCTGTTTGCTCCTCGAATAGCTCGATGATTGTTTTATGCTCATCCCCATTGGTAAAAGAAACTTCCTTATAGGCAGAGATCATTGCCTGTTTTTCTTCCACTGACAACAATTCGATATGCTTGAAATGGATATCTGGTTGATTGGCTACCTGTTCGATGATGTTGCCCAAATATTTGAGCATCCGTTGAACCGTTTCTGGCTTAAATAAATCCGTGCGATATTCGACAGTCAAACCCGCTCCATTTTCTAGGTCCATGCATACGAGCGATAAATCGAAATTCGTCATGGAGTTATAGGATTCAACAGCTGTCATTTCCAAGCCATTTATTTCATTTTCCTCTTCCGTTTTTTCAATATATTGGAACATGAAAGAAAAAATAGGATTGCGGCTAACATCTCTTTCCGGATTAATTTTTTCGACCAATTTATCGAATGGATACTCATGATGCATGTAAGACTCCAGTGCTTGCTGGCGCCAAACGTGTAACGCCTCGATGAAGGTATGCTCCTGATTGACTTCTAGTCTCAACGGGAGTGTGTTAATAAAAAATCCAATGACCTGTTCAATATCCATGTGGTTCCGGCCAGCCTCCGGAGTACCGATGATGATATCCTGTTGATTGGTTAGCTTGGACAGCCAAATGCCTATCGTTGATAAAATCACCATAAACATGGAGGCATCATGTTGCTGAGCAATCTCTTTCATGCGGCTAAACGCTTTTTCCGGAATTTGATAAGATTCCGTTGCCGAAAAATACGTTTGTACAGGCTGTCTCTGGCAATCTGTCGGCAAGTCCAATACTGGGATCTCTTTTTCGAATGTCTTCAGCCAATAAGCTTCTGATTCTGCCAGCTCTCCATGATGAATCGACTGATTTTGCCAGACTGCGTAATCTTTATACTGGATGCTCAACTCTGGCAATTCGAGGTCTACCCCTTGATGCAAGGATTCGTAGATGGTGCCTAAATCCTTCATCAATATCCCCCATGACCATTGATCACTGATCATGTGATGCATGTTCATTAACAATACGTATTTTTCTTCCGCAGCCTTGCATAACTTCACCCGAAACAATGTATCCCTGTCAAAATCAAAGCTGGTTTCCGTCTCTTTTTGGATAATCAGATCAATTGCTTCTTGCTTCGACGCTTCTGACTCCTTGGAAAGATCGACAAATGCATAGGTGAAGTCATTGCTCGGCAGCACCTGTTGAACGGGGCGTCCGTCTCTTAACAGGAACTTTGTTCGCAGCACTTCATGTCTTTTTACTAGCAACCCGAATGCCTGATGCAGGACACGCTCCTTCAATGGTCCCGTGATATGGTAGATCGTCGGCATATTATAAGCCGTATTCTCAGGCTCTAGCTGCTGAATGAAAAACAGTCTCCTCTGCGCATGTGACACCGGGTAATACGCTTGCTCTGTTGCCTTGGGGATCGTTGATCGATCATGTTGCGTATGGAGCTCACCTGTGGACAGCGCTTCCTCGTGATGAAACAGGGAGGATAACTCCCGAATGGTTCGATGCTCGAATAAGTCCTTGATGGTAACCTCTATGCCCATCTCTCTTTTCATGCGCAAGCGAACCTGAATCGTTTTCATAGAATGCCCGCCAAGCTGGAAAAAGTCATCGTCGATCCCGATGTCCTCTATGTTTAGCACGGTACGCCAGATAGCTGCCAAGCTTCGTTCCAGATCGTTGCGAGGAGCGACGAATGCTTCAGACTTCTTTTGAATCACGTCTGTCTCTGGCAATGCTTTTTTGTCTACTTTTCCGTTGCGATTCAGTGGCATTGCATCCAGAATGACGATTCGCTCCGGAACCATATACTCCGGCAAGATCGTTCTGAGATAGGCTTGCAGCTCATGCTCACTCTGCTGTTCATGCATGACCACATAGCAAACAATTCCGTTCTGCCCATTTTCATCTTCCCGTGCAACCGCTACACACTGTCTCACCAGCGTGTGACGTAAAAGGGCATTTTCTATCTCGCCGAGCTCTATGCGATGTCCGCGTACCTTCACCTGAAAATCAGCACGCGTAACAAATACGAGTCTCCCATTTGACAAATAACGTCCCAAATCGCCTGTTTTATATAGCCGTTCTTTTCTACCCTGCAAAAATGGATTTTCTGAAAATGCTAGCTCAGTGCGTTCAGCATCATGGAGATACCCCCGCCCTACGCCAGTTCCAGAAATGTAGATTTCCCCGACACAACCAACCGGAACGGAGCGCATCCATTTGTCCAGCACATAGTGCTTCATATTGGCGATCGAGCTTCCCAAGGCCACATAAGGATAATCATCATGCGCATACGAACGATCAATGATTTCATGCATCGTATCATCTGAGCACTCCGTAGCTCCATACGTGTTCACTACAATCACATCGGGATACAGGCTTTGCCACTTTTGGCACAGGGTAACTGGCAATCCTTCACCAGTAGAAATCATGTATTGCAATTGAGGCAACGCATGCTGTTCCGGCGGGAGAGTCAGTGCAGCATTGTGCAATGCTTCTATCATCGCTGGGACCATCTGAATTACGGTGACACCGTCTCGATTCAAGGCTTGGAGCAATGCATCCGGATCAGTAGCCGTCTCGTTGTCGTAAATCACTAACTTACCCCCTGCCATCAAGGGAGCCAGGAATTGCCACACCGATATATCAAAGCAATGAGAAGCATTCTGCGCTACGATGCTATCTTCATTCAGTCCAAGGACATCCATTTTGGCGTAAAGATGATTCAGCATGCCGCTATGCTCGATCATTGCCCCTTTTGGCATACCAGTGGAGCCTGAGGTAAAAAAGACGTTTGCCAAATCAGCATGCTCGTTGATGATCTCTGGATTCGATGTATCCGACGCTTGCAAGGAAGAAATGTCCGAGCCTGTCCCGTCCCCTTTGTTCAGGCAAAACACAACTGGCCTGTGCTCCAATCTGTCTGCCAAGGCCATGCTACGCGATTGGAAACGCGCCTCGGTCAGTAAAACCTTCGCCTTGCTGTTATCAAGAATCGTAAGGAGTCGTTGATCGGGATGGGCTGTATCAAGCGGGACATAGGCCCCTCCTGCTTTCAGTACAGCCAGAATGCCAAGCAGCATGTCGACGCTTCTCTCAGCAAATAGGCAAGCAAGATCATTTCGGCCAAATCCTTGTCTTCGCAACCAATGCGCCAATCGGTTCGATTCCTCATTCAATTCCCGGTAGGTGATGGATTGCTTCCCATCGATAGCAGCAACAGCGTCAGGATTGCGTTTGACCTGCTCTTCTATGATTTGGTACGCAAATTGCTCCATACTGCGATTCGACTTCGCGAAATTACCCATCACCTTCGTCATGATCTCTTGTTCTTCATCCGTCACGATGTTCAGATCGCTGATGCTCCTATCTGCCTCTGAGCAAATCTGCTCGAGCATATGGATGTAATGGGACTGCAATCGTTCCAGTTCACTCGTAGAGGACGCATTCATATGGAAAATTTGAATTTTCATGAGCTGCCCGACCGTCACCACTATCTCCACTGTTTCGAGGCCGCCACGATAAAGCATGGCAGATTCCTGGTGATCTTCTGCACCATTCCGTATCGTCAATGTCGTTCCAAATATAAGATCAGTTTCTCGGATGCCTGCATAGTTACGGACCATGTCTAGTGTGGCCATATCATTTTGCTGTAGTTGTTCCCAGCTTTCCTCGACATCCTTTACGACATCACGCACTTTTTGATTCGCATGCACGGTCTGCAAAACAGGTAAGCTGTGAGCCAGTGGCCCAATAATGGTATTCGCCTCTTTCCATGTTTCCGGTCTGCCAGAGACGGTAACCCCAATGACCAGCTTGTCCTCGCCACTGTACATATTCTCCAAGAGGAGCCAAGCAGCCTGAAAGATGGCCTCTATGGATACTCGCTGCTCGAATGCCATCCTTCTGATGGACGTGGTTACCGCTTCGGAAAGAACAGCGTTGCAAGTGATCGGATGGCTCGCATCCTTCTGTGCCCCTTGTACTGGATAAAACACATTCTCGCTTTCATAGCCTTGGAATTGATCTGCCCAAAAGCTTTTGACTTTGGAGCCATCTTGGCTTGACTCCCAAGCAACATACTCTTTGAATGAGGCCCGCTGGTCGGCAGATGGCTGATTACCCCGTACCCGTTTCAGCCATTCCGCTACAAGAAGCTCGCGACTGGCATCGTCCATACTTAATGCATGATGAGTCCAGATGAGGACGGATTGATTGGCGTCCATCTGCAAAATCGATACCCGGATCAATGGCCCCTCCTCATACGGAATGGGCTCCTGATGGGCTGTAAGTGTAGAGAGATAGACTTGCTCTTGCTGTTCAGGAGATAATTCCCGTACATCGTGCCAGTCAATAGGAATGGGTAGCTCCTTCAATACGACTTGTACATGTTTATTTTTAAGCTGGCGGAAAACTGTTCGCATCACCGGCGTCTGGCTAATTAATTCCTTCCACGTTTCTTGAATGCGTTCCAGTTCGAGACGGTGCTCGATGAGATAGCGCATGGTTGTCATCTTGTCAGGACGTAATAATTGCTTTTGCACCATGGAAAGCTCTATGACTTCCAGTACGTTCTCTTTTGTTAAATGCTTCAAGCCAGTGCACCTCTTTCGCTACAGAAATAATTGTTCAAAATCATCACTGGTTAGAAATTGGCTGTTCAGATGACTGACAATCTCGCGGATTCTTTGATGCGACTCGGCTGTCACACTTCCCAACAAGTATTCATATTGGGTACAGATCCGTTGCACTGTCTCCCTCTTGAATACATTCGATTTATAGGTAATAGCGCCATGTATGTGGTTGTTAGATTCATGGATGCGGAATTGAAAATCAATCGTGGAGGGATATTTATTCTTACTCATTTCAAATAAGAGTTGAGGCTCGTGAGCGTTAGGAAAGGACGCTTGATGATAATGGGCTTCTTTTAACTTGCTTTGTATTTGCAAAACCAAATCGCCAAGTAGTGGATTGCCTGTCAGATCAGCTCGTAAAAGCAGGGAGCTTGGGACATCCTCGCTCTCGTCCCACCCCGCACGAAATGCCAAAGCCAAATCCTCCTTCTCGGTTTCTGCATACAAAAGTACGAGAAATACGGTCATGAATATCGCATAGGAAGAGGCATCCCAAACTTTAGGCAGATGAGATATCCCAGCCTCCCGCAAGCATGTCCATTCAAACGTCACTTCCTCGAACTTTACTGAGTCGGTAGAGAGTGGGATGACGTCCTCTGGCAATATCTTGAGGGAAGGCAAAGTGGAAAGACTCTCCATCCAATCAGCGGGCTTGCCTGCATGTGCAGGGATGTTTTCACCATCATTTTTCAAAAGAGAAAGACTGGTGCGTTCAAAGTCGGAAACCCATTTGGCAATGGTTTCTTCATCCAAAATATCCGAATTGTATTCGAATCCTGCCAGTATGTCATGATGGTTGTCCTTTTCAACGACCAAACATAAATCATACTGGGATACATCTTTGCCAATCGGATAGGTGCTTACGGTAAGGCCATTGCTATGAAAAGTATTTTGCGCATTGCCCAGCATAATCGCTGCATCTTGCTTAATCGCTTTTTGATGGACGAAAGCCGTTGAAAAAAAGGAAGCATATTTTTTATCGCGCTCATATTGCAATTCAGCTGTAATCAAAGAGATTGGATAGTTTTGATACTGTGAACATAAAAACAATTCTTCATGAATCTGCTTTGCCAATTCACGAAGCGAGCTGTTCTTAGGAATTTTGATTCGCAGGGGAAGCATTACCATACACGGTCCCATGATCGTATGAAACTCTCTTTTTGGCCTGCCGTATCTCGGTACGCCAACAATGATGTCGTCTTGTCCAGTTATCCGATAAAGAAAAGCACTAAAAAGGGATAAATAAATGACATCCGTAGGATATTTGTGATGTTTATGATAAGCAATCAACTCATCCCGGAGTTGGCGGGTAAACGTAAAGAATGATATCCCCCCTTTAAACGAAGGGGTACTCGGACGCTTTTTATCTGGCGGTACTTCTACCCGCTCAAGAGTCCCACCCAATTTCTTTTTCCAAAAACCTCTCGCAGCTTCGCCTTCTGGGCTCGCTATGTAATTCTGTTCCCACTCCACAAAGTCCGCGTATTGGTGTATTTGTGGTTGCAACTCGTGATCATTGCCCGTGATCAGTAGTTGGTAGATCATCGTAAATTCATCGAGGGTGAGCGAAACACTCCACCCATCAAAGCAGATATGGTGATACTTGAAACATAAAATACTGCCGCTTTCTTTATAATCGAGCAATCTGCAACTGAATAACGGCCCCTCTTCCAGCGTAAAAGGCTTGCTGAACTCCTCATTGAAATATTCTCTAATCATCGTGTCGTCCCAGGTAGCGGAAGACACATGTTCAAAATCCAATATGGGCTCGCTATATACTTTTTGGATGGGCTCGTCTTCCAAAACAAAAATGGAACGATAGATTTCGTGGCGTTTCACGATCTCGTAAAGTGTACGGATCGTAACCGATACATCCAATCGACTTTCGAAGTGGAATAGATACTGCTCCTGATAATATGGACTCATTGGATAGACTAAATAGTGTAGATAATAATCTTTTTGAGCCTCAGACAGAGGGATCGTTTTGATAAAAGTTTTATCCATCATTCGTAGTCTCCCCGATACGCAACTGCGTAATGGTTGGGCATGCGGCTCTCACCAGCATGCCCCAACAGCCATAAACTAGTTAGCTGAATAGTTCATTGAAATCATATTCTTCCACCAAGTTTATTTGAGACAAGCGCTGCATTGGATTGTCAATCATTTGGCAAATGACATGCTTTAACTGATCTAGTAACGTATCCATTGCATTTTCACTGAATGCTTCCGTGTTGTAATGTGCAGTTAACGTCAGTTGGTCATGACGCGTGGACAAAAATAACATCATATCCAATTGATCGTCTTGAACAAAGTGACTGCCTTCATATGCTTTGATAATCGTTTCATCCAGAAAACGACGTAACGGACATTCTGTAAAGGTCATTTCATCTGATTCAGGCTGATTGTTCGATACATGTTGTCCAATAAAAACAAGGGAATACAAACTCTTCTTATCGCCTGTGGCAGCTAGTTGATCCTCTACAACCAAATTGTACGGATACTCTTGATTCTCGTACGCACCATATGCGGTTTCTCTTGTTCTGTTCATCATTTCCAATACAGTCGGGTTGCCAGACAAGTCTGTACGCATGGCGACCGGATTGATGAGCGGACCAATAATTCCTTCTAGATCCGTCTGCGTGCGGCCAGATAATGTCGAGCCGACAGTTATGATGGTTTGATCTGTGAGGAGTGACAGCCAAATGTTGATCGCCGCAAGCAAGCTCGTATAGACGGTACCACCAGCCATTCGAGTCAATTCTAAAAGTGATTGTCCCTTCACTTGCTCGATTGGAAGCGAAGCTACGTTTGAAATTCGGTTGCCGTGTGTGAACGATTGTGTCTCTCGCGGTATGAACGGTGCATCTACATTTTGTTGCAGTTGTTTTAACCAATAGTCCCGCTGTCGGTTCAGTTCTCCATTTTGCAACCGTGCTTGCTGCCACAAGGTGTAATCCATATAATCCAATGGTTTGGAAAACTCCTGTTGCACCCCACTCTTTACTTGTTGATAAATGCCCGCGAGATCATTCATAAACACATCTAACGACCAGCCATCAAATCCAATATGATGCGCGCTCAAGATGAAGAAGTGCTTCGTTGATGAGATTCGATACAAAGTCATCCGGAAGAAAGACTCTCGCGAAAAATCAAATGGCTTGTACAGAGCAACTTGCAAATCCATTTTGATACGCTGCTCGCCTTCCGTCACAGATAACGAAGACAAATCTACAAACGCATTCTCCACCTCAAGGTCGTCATGCACTTTTTGATACAATTGCCCTTCGTTTTCTATAATCGTCGTGCGCATGATTCTGTGACGTTCAAACATGAGGCCCATAGACCTGTGCAGAGAATGACTGTCAACGGGACCGTCTACTTCAAAGAGGTAAACCCCTCCTACTGCTTCTTGGTCACTGAATTTTGCATGGAACCATTGTCTTCTTTGCCCGTGGGATACTTCGAATAAGGAGACATCTGTCTGATTTTCCACGCGCGATACTTCATGGATGCGGGTATTCGTCTCACTTCCTTGCTTGATCTCAGAAATACGGGCGGCAATCGCTTCAATGGTTGGAAACTCAAAAATCGTGCGCAAAGGTATGTCCATCCCCAAAACATTTCGCATGCGGGAAATGACTTGCGTAGCCAATAAGGAATGTCCACCCCTATCAAAGAATGAGTCCTTGATCGAAATCCGATCCACCTGTAATATATCGCACCAGATGGAGTGGATAAGTTCTTCAGGTATCGTGCGCGGCTCAATGATCGAGAAATCGCTTGGTTTCATGACTGGTAATTCCAGTCTATTTCGGTTAATTTTTCCACTCGTGGTTTTAGGAATGCTGTCCAACTTCATGAAATAAGTTGGAATCATATAAGCAGGCAAATGCTCCTTCAGGAATGCCCGCCATTCGTTTACATCCCCGTCCCCCACGATATAAGCAGCCAATTCGGTAGCTGACCTGTCGTTTTTCACAGAAATAACGGCTGCTTCACGAACGGACGGATGCCTGCTTAATGTGGATTCAATTTCACCCAATTCAACCCGCATGCCTCTAATCTTGATTTGATTATCTTGTCTGCCTACGAATTTAATGTTGCCCGAAGGCAGAAAGTACCCCTTGTCGCCGGTTCGATATATTCTTTCCCCAGGTACAAACGGATTCTCCATAAATACTTCTTGGGTTTTCTCGCTATTATGCAGATAGCCTCTGGCCAATCCAAGGCCCCCAATATAAAGGTCGCCAATGACGCCAATTGGGACAGCCTTCCTATTTTGGTCAAGAACATAGACTCTGTTGTTATCAATCGGCTTGCCTACACTCACACAATCCTTTTCCAGCACGTCCATTGGTGAGCATGTGTAAATGGTGGAGTCGATCGATACTTCTGTGGCCCCCCACGTATTATGGAGTTTGGCATTTAGCTTTTTAAAGAACTTGCCTACTGTCTCGGGTAATAGCGCCTCACCACTGGAGATGACATTTTTTAATTTGTGCAAGTTGGATGCATCTTCTGGAGTAAGGGCGTCCACAAACATATTGAGCATGCTTGGTACAAATTGAATGCACGCAACTTGATAGTGAATAGCAGCCTGGATAATCGCCTCAGGGTCCCGATGCAGCCATGGTTCCAAGAGTGATATCCGTCCCCCTACAGACAATGGCCAAAAAAACTCAACAGCTGCATCATCAAATGTTAAGGTTGTTTTTTGCAGAATAGACTCTCCCTGCCCCAAGCCATGTTGTCGCTGCATCCATAACATGCGATTTACCCAACCATAATGGAGGTTTTCAACGCCTTTCGGATTTCCGGTCGAACCTGACGTGTAATAAATCGAAACTAAATCTGTCGGTTTTACGGTTTGCTCCGGCAATCCCTCCGGCATGCTTGCTATTTTTTCTTTTTCCGCTTGGGAATCTATACATCTCACAGGAGTGGCTTGTCCAAACAGGTTCATGAACTCCGGCTCGGATATACAAATGTTGGTTTTGGAGCTTTCCAACAGTTTCGCCATCCTCGCTTGCGGCATTTCGGTATCCAAGGGGAGAAATGCTCCGCCAGCCTTTACGATGCCGAGAATCGAAATGACAAGCTCGATGGAGCGATTCATACATATCCCGACAGGCGTATTGGGTCCAACACCCAGCATAATCAGGTAGTGCGCTAACTGGTTAGAACGTCTATCCAGTTCTTGATAGGTCATCTTTTCACTGCCATATTCAGCTGCAATGAGTTCCGGTGTCTTTTTGGCTTGTTCGATAAACAAATCATGCAGGCATGTATTCTCTGGAATGGCGACTGCTGTATCATTCCACTCCACGAGGATTTTGTGACGTTCTTTCTCGCTCAACAATTCTAGCAAGGCCATCGGCACGTCCGGTGCATTCACAAGCTCTTGCAACCAATTTGCGAAGTGCTCTGTCATTTTTTCAATCGTGGATGCATCAAATAAATCCGTGTTGTAGATCATGTTCATCACGAGACCGTCCTCAGACTCACCCATGGATAACTGAAGATCAAATTTCGCCACATTGATCTGAACCGGCATTTTTTCTAATTGCCCACTGAACGAATGATAGACATCCTCTTTCATTTCTGCCCATGTGAACACTGTCTGAAATACCGGGGAGTAGCTTGTATTGCGTTCCAATTGCAGCATTTCTACGATTTTTTCAAACGGGACATCCTGGTACTCCTGTGCCTGTAGAGCTTTTTCTTTTACTTGGGCAAGGAATTGCTGGAACGTTGGATTGTCTTGGAAGTTCGCCCGGTAGACGAGCGTATTCACGAAAAAGCCAATCAATCCTTCGATTTCCTTTACATGTCGGTTCGCTATGGGGCTTCCCACCAAAATATCGGTCTGTCCGGTATATCTGGATAAAAAGCCTTGGTACGCGGCCAGTAGGGTCATGAATAAGGTGGTATTCTCTTGCCGACTGAGTGCTTTCAGCTTCTCAAGCAGTTCAGTTGCCAGCACCATCTTATGCATATTTCCGGCATAGGTTTGAATGCTTGGTCTTGGTCGATCGATTGGCAATTGCAAGACAGGAAGCTCCCCGGACAACTCGGTTTTCCAATAGTCCAGTTGTCGGCCCATCACTTCATCCGTCAGCCATTCACGCTGCCATACCGCGAAATCAGCGTATTGAATCGGCAATTCTGACAGCTCCGCACGTGCCCCGCTCTCTGCTTCCTCGTAAAAGGCCAACCATTCTTCCAATAAGATATCCTCTGACCAGCCATCCGTAATGACGTGATGCATGGTGCACAGCAAAAGGAACTGATCCTCTTCGACGACAATTAACTTTGCTTGAATCAAGGGTCCCCGCTGTAGATCAAACCTTCTGTCTGCTTCCTGCATGATAATATCGTGAATTTGCTCTTCTTTTTCGGAGGCAGGTCGATCGCGTAGATCAGTCACTGGTAACGTTCGAGACACATGAGGTTCAATGACTTGGAAAGGTTGACCCCCTTCATTCGAAAACACAGTGCGCAAAATGTCATGGCGTTGAAGAAGCGCATTCCATCCCATTTCCAACGCCTGCGCATTCCACTGCCCTGTTAAGCGCCACATGTGAGGAACATTGTACGCCGTACTCTCCGGCTCTAATTGATGTAAAAACCATAGACGCTGCTGGGCATGCGATAACGGCAGCTTTTCAAGATGCGAGGCTTTCACAATAGCTGGTGTCCGTTCTTTTATTCCATCCCGGCCAAGCTCCATCATTTTGGCATCTAGACTTGCGATGGTCGGGCATTCAAACAGGATGCGCAACGGGATAGACAGATGAAAGGCTTCCTGCAAGCGGGATATGACCTGCGTCGCAAGCAACGAGTGTCCACCCAAATCGAAAAAGGAATCGTGGATACTCAATCGTTCCGTTTCCGTTTTTAAAACTTCACGCCAAATCTCTGCGATCTTATTCTCTGTATCCGTACGTGGTGCGACAAATTCGTCCTTCATCGTGCGCATTTCTGGAAGCGGCAATGCTTGACGATCCACCTTCCCGTTAGCTGTAAGTGGGAAAACGTCCATTTTCACAAAATAGGAAGGGACCATGAAAGATGGCAATTGTTCACTCGCATACCGTTTCCATTCATCGACATCCCCGTCTCCCGCGATATAAGCAATCAGACGTTTATCGTCCGCTCCATATTCATGTATAAGGACGACGGCGTCTCTTACGTTCTCATGCTGACTGAGGACAGCTACAATCTCACCGAGCTCAATCCTGTTCCCTCTTATTTTCACTTGATTATCTTTTCGACCGATAAATTCGATTCCTCGCCCCGGCACATATTTCACCAGGTCGCCCGTCCTGTATAATCTCGCTTCAGAGTCTTGTTGAAAAGGATGCGGAATAAACTTCTCTTGGCTCATTTCCGGTCGGTTCCAGTATCCGAAAGCTAGTCCCTTGCCTCCCACATACAACTCCCCCACGAGACCGTCAGGAACTACCTTTAACATTTCGCTTAAGATATACACCTCCGTATCATTGATCGGTCGACCGATCGGAACGGAGTGCTGGATTTCGCTCTTATTTTTTATAGGATAATAGCAAGTAAATGTCGTGTTTTCTGTCGGGCCATACCCGTTAATCACCAATGTATCTGGTAACATATCCAAGGCACGTTGCGCATGCTTGGCGGACACGATGTCGCCGCCAGCCAACAATTGACGCACCCCTTTTAAATACTCGATCCGGTAATCGATCATTTGATGAAAAACGCCTGCGGTTAGCCATAACGTGCTGATTTCCTCGTCACGCAGCACTTGTCCCAACTCTTCAAGAGACAGGCCGTGAAATGGATAAATCACCAATTTCGCGCCATTTAGCAGGCTCCCCCAAATTTCGAAGGTAGCTGCATCAAATGAGATCGACGCGAGTTGCAGCATGGTTTCTTCCGGTGTGAGTGATACATAAGAGGCATGCTTCGTAAGTCGGATCACCCCTCGATGAGGGATGAGTACCCCCTTCGGATTTCCTGTCGAACCGGACGTATACATCAAATAGGCTAGACTTTCCGAAGTCGTACTCTCGCCTAGATTTGTATCTGATTCCTTGTTGATCTCACGAGCTTGCAGGTCGGGACAAACGATTTTCAATCCATCTGGCAGTCTGGACATCAAGCTTTCTTGTGTCAGTACAATCGAGATGCTTGCATCTTGCAGCATATAAAGCAGGCGTTGCTCAGGGTAAGCAGGGTCAAGCGGAACATAGGCACCGCCTGCCTTTAAAATAGCGACCATACTGATGATCATTTCAAACGAGCGATCCATGTACAAACCAACTCGGCTATCTGCTCCTACTCCGCACGATTTTAAATAATGCGCCAATTGATTCGCTCTGCTATTAAGCTCTCTATAGGACAGGCTCGTACCTTTGTATGCTAATGCAGTGGCGTCAGGATGAAGCTCCACTTGTTCTTCAAATAATGTGGAGATGGAATCTTGCATAGAGACTGTAGCCCCATCATTTTTTCCAAAGTCACCACTAGTATGATTCCATTCGAGTAAGAGTCTGTGACGTTCTTCCTCAGTCAACAATTCCAGCAAGGCAATCGGCACATCCGGTGTGTTTACAAGCTCTTGCAACCAATGCGCGAAGCGGTCTGTCATTTTTTCAATGGTGGATGGATCAAATAGATCCGTGTTGTAGATCATGTTCATCACGAGGCCGTCTTCGGACTCACCCATGGATAACTGAAGATCAAATTTCGCCACATTGATCTGAACCGGCATTTTTTCTAATTGCCCACTGGACGTGCGATAGACATCCTCTGTCATTTCCGCCCATGTGAACACCGTCTGAAATACCGGGGAGTAGCTTGTATTGCGCTCCAGTTGCAGCATTTCTACGATTTTTTCAAACGGGACATCTTGGTATTCCTGTGCCTGTAGCGCTTTTTCTTTTACTTGGGCAAGTAATTGCTGGAACGTAGGATTGTCTTGGAGGTTCGCCCGGTAGACGAGCGTATTGACGAAAAAGCCAATCAATCCTTCGATTTCCTTTACATTACGGTTCGCTATCGGGCTGCCCACCAAAATATCGTTTTGCCCGGTATATCTGGATAAAAAGCCTTGGTACGCGGCCATCAGGGTCATAAATAGGGTGGTATTCTCTTGCCGACTGAACGCTTTCAGCTTCTCAAGCAATTCGGATGCCAGTACAATTTTATGCATATCTCCGGCATAGGTTTGAATGCTTGGTCTTGGTCGATCGATCGGCAATTGCAAGGCAGGTAGCTCCCCGGACAACTCCGCTTTCCAATAGTCGAGTTGTTGGCTCATCACTTCATCCGTTAGCCATTCGCGCTGCCATACCGAGAAATCAGCGTATTGAATCGACAATTCTGGTAGTTCCGCACGTGCCCCGCTCTCTGCTTCCTCATAAAAGGCCAGCCATTCTTCCAATAAGATATCTTCAGACCAACCATCCGTAATGACATGATGCATCGTGCACAGCAAAAGGAGCTGATCCTCTTCGACGACGATTAATTTGACTTGAATCAAGGGTCCTCGCTGTAGATCAAATCTTTTGTCTGCTTCCTGTTCGATATAGTCGTGGATTTGCTCTTCTTTTTCGGCAGCAGGTCGATCACGTAGATCGATCACTGGTAACGTTTGATACACATAGGGTTCAATGGCCTGGAAAGGTTGACCGCCTTCATTCGGAAACACAGTACGCAAGATGTCATGGCGTTGAAGGAGCGCATTCCATCCCGTTTCCAACGCACGCACATTCCACTGCCCTGTTAAGCGCCACATGTGAGGAACGTTGTAGGCCGTACTTTCCGGTTCCAATTGATGCAAAAACCATAGACGCTGCTGGGCATGCGATAACGGCAGCTTGTCTCGATGAGAGACTCTCGCAATAGCTGGTGTCCGTTCTCTTTTGCCATCCCGGCCAAGCTCCATCATTTTGGCATCTAGGCTTGCGATTGTCGGGCATTCAAACAAGATGCGCAACGGGATCGACAGATGAAAGGCATCCTGCAAGCGGGATATGACCTGCGTCGCAAGCAGCGAGTGTCCACCCAAATCAAAGAAGGAGTCATGGATGCTAAGACGCTCCACCTTTAAAATTTCATACCAAATCTCTGCGATCCTCTTCTCGGTATCCGTACGTGGTGCGACAAATTCATCCTTCATCGTGCGCATTTCTGGCAACGGCAATGCTTGACGGTCTACCTTCCCGTTAGCTGTAAGCGGGAAAGCGTCCATTTTCACAAAATAGGAAGGGACCATGAAAGGCGGCAATTGTTCATTCGCATACCGCTTCCATTCATCGACATCCCCATCTCCCGTGATATAAGCAATCAGGCGTTTATCATCGGATCCATATTCATGTACAAGGACGACGGCTTCCCTTACGCTCTCATGTTGGTTGAGAACAGCTACGATTTCACCGAGCTCAATCCGGTTTCCTCTTATTTTTACTTGATTATCTTTTCGACCGATAAATTCGATTCCTCTGCCTGGCACATATTTCACCAGGTCACCCGTCCTGTATAATCGCGCTTCAGGGTCTTGTTGAAATGGATGCGGAATAAACTTCTCTTGATTCAACTCCGGTCGATTCCAGTATCCGAAAGCGAGTCCCTTGCCCCCCACGTATAATTCGCCCACAAGACCAACAGGAACGAGCTTTTGTTTATCGTTTAGGATAAAGACCTCGGTATCATTGATCGGTCGGCCGATTGGAACGGAATGTTGAATCTCACTCTTCTCTTTTATGTGATAGTAGCACGTAAATGTCGTATTCTCTGTCGGACCATACCCATTAATCACCAGTGTATCTGGTAACATGTCTAAAGCTCGTTGCCCATGTTTGGCGGACACGATGTCGCCGCCAGTCAACAATTGACGCACTCCTCTTAAGTCTTCGATCCGATAATCGATCATTTGATGAAAAATGCCTGCGGTTAGCCATAACGTACTGATTTTTTCGTCACGCAGCACTTGTCCCAACTCGTCAAGAGACAGGCCGTGAAATGGATAAATCACCAATCTCGCGCCATTGAGCAAGCTCCCCCATATCTCGAAGGTAGCCGCATCGAATGAGATCGACGCTAGTTGCAATATCGTTTCTTCCGGTGTGAGTGATACATAGGAGGCGTGCTTCGTAAGTCGGATCACCCCTCGGTGAGGGATGAGTACCCCTTTGGGATTTCCTGTCGAACCGGACGTATACATCAAATAGGCTAGACTTTCCGAAGTCGTACTCTCGCCTACATTCGCATCTGATTCCTTGTTGATCTTGCTAGCGTCCAGATCAGGACAAACGATTTTCATTCCGTGTGGCAGTCTGGACTTCAAGCTGTCTTGTGTCAGCACAATCGAAATGCTTGCATCTTGCAGCATATAAAGCAATCGTTGCTCAGGGTAGGCAGGGTCAAGCGGGACATAGGCCCCGCCTGCCTTTAAAATAGCGACCATACTGATGATCATTTCAAACGAGCGATCCATGTACAAGCCAACACGGCTCTCTGCTCCAACCCCGCACGATTTTAAATAATGGGCCAATCGATTCGCTCTGCTGTTAAGCTCCTTGTAGGTAAGGCTTGCATCTTTGTATACCAATGCAATGGCATCAGGATGAAGTTCCACTTGTTCTTCCCATAATGCGGTAATGGAATCTTGCATACAGCACCTCCTAATGATTACTCCACATTTCCAGCAGTTGTTTTTCTTCCTCTTCTGAAATCAATCGCAAGCCTTCTATTGACTCCTCAGGATATGCCATCACTTGTTCGAGCCAATTCACAAAATGTCCGATCATTCGTTCTATGCTGGACGGATTAAATAGGTCTGTATTGTAGCCGAATGAAATCGTCAACGAGTGCTCTGAATTGACTTCTATTGAAATCGACAAATCAAATTTGGCAACCTTGATGGTGCTTTTCACTGGCTCAATTTTTCTATTTGGCCATTGCTTTACGTTTCTCAGGTGGGTTTGCATCGTAAAAATCGTTTGGAAAACAGGGGAGTAGCTTGCATTTCGCTCTGGCTGGAGAGCCTCTACTATTTTTTCAAAGGGCACATCCTGATTTTCTTGCCCGCGCAATGTTTTTTCTTTGACTTGGGCGACCAATTGCCTGAAGCTTGGATTGTCTTCGACGTTCACTCTGTAAACCAGCGTGTTTACAAAGCACCCGATTAACCCTTCCATTTCTTTTCGAGTGCGATTCGCAACCGGGCTTCCTACTAAAATGTCTGTTTGTCCGGTATACCGAGAGAGAAAGCTCTGATAGGCAGCTAGTAATGTCATGAACAGGGAAGCGCCCTCTTGCTTGCTGAAAGCTTTTAGTTTTTCTAATAATGAAGGGGCCAGATCGATATGCTGCATGTCTCCTGCATACGTTTGAATGGCTGGTCGTGGACGATCGAATGGCAGCTGAAGCACCGTAAGATCGTCTGCAAGTTCATTTTCCCAATACGCCACTTGCTCTTTCATCGTCTCATCTGATAGCCATTGTCTTTGCCAGACAGCAAAGTCCCCGTATTGAATGGATAACGGTGGCAGATCGGCAGGTGTTCCGCTGACTGCTTCTTCATAAAATGCCATCCACTCGTCCAACAAGATATCCTCTGACCAGCCATCGAAGACAATATGATGTACGGTACAAAGCAGAACATACTCCGATTCATCCTGCTTAATCAGCTCGGCTTCAATCAACGGTCCTTGGCTCAAGTCAAATACGCGATCAGCACTCTGTTGAATAGAATGCTGGACCTGCTTTTCACTTTCATCCGCGGAGAGACTACTTACATCTATGACAGGCAATGATCTTGATTGATGCGGCTGAACGAGCTGTACAGGGACGCCATTTTGTTTTGCGAATACGGTACGAAGCATTTCATGACGTTCAACCAATTGGTTAAATCCTTTTTCTAATCCGGCAACATCCCATGAACCGCTTAAGCGCCATACATAAGGAATGTTATAGACGTTGCTTCCTGGCTCCAGTTGGTCAAAAAACCACAACCGCTGCTGCGCAAAAGATAACGGAATGGGTTCCGTTCTATCCACTTGTAGGAGCGCAGGCAGTTGAACCATTTTTTCGCCTTGTCGCAATTCGGTTAGCCGCTTAGCCAACCCCTCAATGGTCGGGCAATCAAAGATCGCTCGGATAGGTAGATGTTGACCAAACACTTCTCGTATGCGCGATACAACCTGTGTTGCCAACAGGGAATGCCCTCCCAATTCAAAGAACGAATCAAATACCCCTATTTGGTTTACTCTTAAAATTTCACTCCATATGAGTGCGAGCAATTCTTCCGTTGAGTTTCGCGGCGCTGTGTAGTGATGGCTTACTATGTGGATCTCAGGCAGTGGCAATGCTTTACGATCCAATTTGCCACTCGATGTGAGCGGCATTTCCCCCACCCGTACAAAATAAGAAGGAATCATATACGGCGGTAACTGTTTCTGTAAATGGCTTTTTACTGTCTCGGCCTCTGATGCCCCACTGTAATAAGCAATTAATCGTTTATCCCCCGGCTCATATTCATGGGCAATGATTGCCACTTCTCCTGACCCTTGCTGCTTCCTCATAACCGCTTCGATTTCACCTAATTCAATCCGATAACCGCGAATTTTCACTTGATTATCCATACGGCCGATGTACTCAATATTGCCGTCTGGCATCCACCGAGCGTAGTCACCTGTCTTGTATAACCTTTCAGATGGATTGCCAAAAGGATTCGGGACAAAACGTTCAGCTGTTAACTCAGGCTTTCCGATATACCCTCGTGCAAGACCAATGCCCCCAATAACCAATTCGCCCATCACGCCTATTGGTTGCAGGTCCCCTTCCTTATTGAGGATGTAGGCTTGAATATTATCCATAGGCTTACCAATGGGGATTACCTTGCTATCGGCCTGGCAATCATAGTAGGTCACTTCAATAGTCGTTTCCGTAGGACCATACAGATTAATAAGAGTCGTATGATTCCTTTGCCCGATTAATCGATGAAAACGTTGAACCTGTTCCGCACTCAAAGCTTCCCCGGTTGTATAGACTCGCTGTAAAGTTTTGATTTCCTCTGCGCAATCCACGTTTTCCAAATGGTCTAAAAAGATGCTGAGCATAGATGGAACAAAATGAATATAAGTTATCTGATGCTGGGCAACCGTTTTGACAATAAGTTCCGGGTCTTTCTCTGCATGGGGAGCGAGGAAACATAATTTACTACCAGTGAAAAACCATAGGACTAATTCCGTTACGGAAACATCAAAACAATAGGGAGTCTTTTGCATGATGGTGTCATGCTCGTTCATGGGGTAGCGATGGACCATCCAGTTCATCCGATTGACAACCGAGCAATGCTCGATCATGACTCCTTTTGGTGCCCCCGTCGAACCTGAAGTATAGATGACGTACGCCAAATTTTTCGAATGGGCAACGGACTCCAGATTCTCGCATTCTACATCCTGATCCGGCCTATTCTCTTCCAATAACAGGACGGGTCCATTGAAATCGATCGCTGTCTTGAATTTCTCTTGCATGACGACGACCTTCGTATCGCTATCCCGGAGAATGTAGGACAGTCTTTCTTTCGGAGCCACTGTGTCCATCGGCATATACGCTCCACCCGCTTTTAAAATGGCAAGAATACCAATCATCATGTCGGGAGAACGCTCACTCAGTAACCCTACTAATGTATCCGGCTTCACTCCCTGATTTCGCAATTTGCTTGCCAGGAAGTTTGCCCTGTTATTTATTTGCCTGTAGGTCCATTGTTCGTTGCCGAATACAACCGCCATTCGCTCTGGCGTCCGGGCAGCTTGCTCTTCGAATATTTGATGGAGCGTTTTTTGATCCTCAAACGCAACATCCGTATCATTCCACTCTTGGAGAATTTGGTTCTCTTCAGAAGCGGTCAGCATAGGCATGGAATGCAACGTCCGGTCACTGTGCGTAAGAACGCTTTTCAGCAATTCAATATAATGCGCAAACATGCGGCGCATCGTAGATTCGTCATACAAATCCGTATTGTATTCCCAGTCAAGACTTATACTTCCGTATTCATCCTTTGTTAAAAGGGAAGAAGAGAGCTCCTCGTGATTTGTCACCACTACGTTGATATCAAATTTGGCCGATCCGTTGCTAATGCCTTCGGTGAGTTGAATATTCAGATTGGATACAGGTAAATGCGTGACTTTTGCATCCTGGAAACTAAACATGACTTGGAATAGAGGGTTACGGCTTTGATCACGCTTCAGTTTTAAGGCATCGACTACTTGGTCAAAAGGAATCTCTTGATTCTCGTACGCTTCCAAGGCCGATCTCTTCACATCTTGCAATACATCCTGGAACGTCATATTGTCGGTAAATTGCGTACGGATCACAATATTGTTGACAAACATCCCGATCAATTCTTCCGTGTCTTTCCAGCGGCGATTCGCGATACCCGAACCTACAATAATGTCTTCTTGATTGGAATAACGATGGAGCAAGGTTTGAAACGCAGACATCATGACCATGAATAAGGTCGTGTTTGTTTTCATGCAGTAATCACGCAATTGAAGATACAGTTCTTCCGGTATTAATTGGGTAAACATATTCCCGTGAAAGGTTTGATTTACTGGTCGTGGCCTGTCAGTGGGTAGTTCCAGAACCCCATTGGCCCCTTGCAGTAGATTCTTCCAGTACGTTAACTGCTTGTTTTCCTTGCCGCGCTTAAACAGCTCGTTCTGCCATACGCAATAGTCTGCGAATTGAATCGGCAACTCAGCCAGTGGAGATGGTTTCTTTTCAAGATAGGCACTGTATAGCGTAAACAGTTCTTTTAAAAATTTGCGGAATGACCATCCATCATGAATCAGATGATGCTCCACAAACAAAATGACAGACTCCAACTCAGAAATCTTATAAACAATCCATCGCGCCAATGGCAGCTGTGCGATATCAATCGGATTTTTGATCTCCATTTGAATGAGTCTTTGGACTTCGGCGGCACGATCACTCTCAGGTAAGTGCGAAACATCTATAACAGGCAATTCCACATCGAATGGTTCATAGATCACCTGATAGGGTTGTCCATTTTTCTCATGAAAAACGGTTCGGAATATTTCATGTCTGCGAACAATCTCTGTAAAACACTTATTGAGTATGGGGAGATCCAGCATCCCGCGCACTTTCATTGTGGCTTGAAAAATATAAGCCAAATTATTCGCGCTTAACTGTTCTAAAAACCACACTCTTTCTTGCGAATAAGAAAGCGGCAATTCTCGATCTCGTGATACCCTCTTGATGGCAGGTAACGCATCCACTGCATCTACCTCATCTGCGGCAGTTACGATCGGCACGATGCTCCGAATCGTCGGATGGGTAAACAGAGCAGACAACGGAATCTCTTTCTTGAAAAGAGCACGGATTCTGGCAATAACCTGAGTCCCCAACAGCGAATGTCCGCCTAATTCAAAGAAATTATCCTCGACTCCAATCTCATCGTATCCGAACAAATCCATCCAAATGTCCAAGAGCTTCGTTTCCCATTCTGTTTCCGGTTTTACATATTCCGTCGAAACATGCGGACGACTATTACCTACCTCTGGCAGTGACTTCAGGTCAATTTTTCCACTGGGGGTTAGCGGGAAAACATCCATTTTCACAAAGTAGGCCGGAACCATGAACTCTGGAAGCTGAGCCTTTAGATAATCACGCCATTCTGTTACCGTTCCAGACCCTATCACATAAGCGATCAGCTTGTTATTTTCATAGGCGTCTTTTTTCGCGACAATGATTGCTTGCTCAACAGTCGAATGATTGCCTAAAGTGACTTCAATTTCCTCCAGCTCAATTCTGTACCCTCTCACTTTTACCTGGTTGTCATTGCGCCCGATATACTCCAAGTTTCCGTCGGCCAAGTACCGAACCAAATCTCCGGTTCGATACAAACGCGAGTCTGATTTTGGACAATACGGGTTGGAAATAAAGCGTTCCTTTGTCAATTCAGGACGGTTCAAGTAACCTCTTGCTACGCCTGATCCGCCGACATACAGTTCTCCGGCAACTCCGACAGGTTGCATTTGCAAATGTTCGTTCAACACGTATAACTGTGTATTGGCATTCGGTTTTCCAATGGGTATTTGCGCGTGGGTTTCATCTGGATGGCATTTGAAGCTGGCAACCTCGACTGTCGTCTCTGTCGGCCCATATGTGTTGTATAAGGTTGTACCATGAGGAATGGTCAACAGATCGGTACATTTCGTAACAACAGGAGGCGGAAGTACTTCCCCTCCAACTGTGACGTATTTCAAGGAGGATAATGCAGCAGAAGAACCATGATTTTCTATAGAATCCAATACAGCTTTCAACATAGATGGCACAAACTCGAGATGGGTAATTTTATGCATCTCGACTGCTTTCACAAGCAAGGCAGGGTCTTTCTCATCGCTGTTCGGGAGGATGTACAAGCTAGCGCCTTTCAACATCCACCAAAAGAGTTCCCAAACAGAAGCATCAAAGGAAACAGACGTTTTTTGTAAAAGCCTGTCCGTTTGTAAAAGTGGACTGCGACTCTCCAGCGTTTGAAGAAAATTCATAACGGAATGATGCTCAATCATTACCCCTTTCGGATTTCCTGTCGAGCCGGAGGTATAGATGACATAAGCAAGATTATGGCCGTTTACTTCCATTGCAGGGGGCTCCGTGCTTTCATTCGACAAAATTTCGCAATAATCCGACAATTTTACCACTTTTATTCCGTCAGGTACTTTCGTCGCGGACGCTTCATCCGCAATCACTACTTGTAAAGCAGCATCTCCCATAATATAGTGGAGTCTTTGAACGGGATAAGCAGGATCGATCGGTACATAAGCGCCTCCTGCTTTCAACACACCTAATATGCTTACGATCATTTCCATGGAACGCTCTTGGCATATTCCCACCAGCACTTCACTCGTTACACCAATCTTTCGGAGGTAATTCGACAATTGATTTGAGCGGAGATCCAATTCCCGATAGGTCATCTTCTCTTGCTTAAAAACGAGCGCGATGGCATCGGGATTCCGATTGGCTTGGAAATCAAAGGCATTCAAGATTGTGTCAGGAACATTCGTGGGTTCATCATTCCTGCACCACTCGTCTACCAGTTCTCTCTCTTGGTTTTTGGTTATTAGTCTCAATAAATCGATAGGAGTTTCGACATCCGTGATTACTTGTTCGATCCAGTTACAAAAGTTCTCGATCATTCGTCGTATCGTCTGTTGTGTAAACAGGAAGGAATTATATGTAAAAGTTATGCGCATTCCCTCAGCTTCTTCGACATCAACACGCAGCTCTACATTTGCTATTTGGGAATCGACAAAAAGTTTGATATCCCCATCCCCAGCTTTTCCCACTCTTAAAAAGGTATGAAATAATTTCGTAGTTTCGGAGTTGCTGGTAAGCTTCTCCTCCATCCCATTCTCTTTGACCTCGTTCAACAGCTGCTTAAAATTCGTCGTTCCACTCATAATCACTCGACTTGCAAAAAAGGCAGAGCTATCACCCTCTATCGCACCAATCCGAATGTCGTTTTGCCCCGTATATCTGTAAAGATAGCTATGGTATGCAGCCAAGAATAGCGTAAACATGTCGGTCTCTTCTTGCATGCAAAGTAATCTTGCTTTCTCCCCCACCGGTTTTAACAGATCAATCGATTGCCACTCTTCTTCATAGCGAACATTTTTTTGTCTGGGGATATCAAACGGAAGCTGTAGCAATGGAGCCTCTCCTGCCAATTCTGAAAGCCAATGATTCACTTGATCTTCCATGGTCATGGTTATCCTCCCTTTTTGAGCTTGATAATGAAGGGGGAACCCTCTAAAATTATGAAGTTCCTCACCCGCTCTGCTTGATCAGACTTTTAAAATGGATAGTAGTCGGTAAGCCTCCCCCTCCTTTACAAAGTAGGCGTTGACTCATCGAATCGTCCACGATAAAGACTGGACACCCGATTAGTTAAGGTGAAGCAAATAGAAAAAGGGAAAAACATAGGAATAGTTGATCAAACAAACATGTTGCTTTCAAATTTTATTGTGCATGTTCAAAGCGGCTACAAACGAGATGTGAAAGGGAAGGTAACTGAATTGAATTGCTATGAATTCGCGAAAAAAGTGGAGTAGTGTTTGAATACAGTTGAGTATGAAACACCTATGCAGGGAAGCCTTGCAATTGAAAGGTGAATTGTTCTTTCGAATCGTGGAAAGGTAGCTTCAGATTCTACTAGGAAGAGGGGATATTTTAGAACAATTACCTATTAAAAGCATAAAATGTAATAGATTACCATTTAAGAGCATTATATCATATCTGAATTTTATGTCAAATATTAGCCTAGACATTGGTTTATCATCAAACAAAAATAGACATGTTTACCTTCTCGGGTAGGCTGGTGTAGAAATTGATCGATACCTGAGAAGGTTGAACATGTCTATTTTTCTTTGTAGAAATTTGCTTACTCGATACGTTAAATCATTACCCTTGGAAAAGGGTATACCCTCCTACTACTATCGAGACTGCAAATAAAATACCGAAGTACCACTTCGTAAACCGAAGACTGAACCACGAGCCTTCCCACCATAAAATACCAAAGAAAATAGCCCCAATCATCATGCTAGTGACAAAAGCAATGGATGCGTTTTCCATATTTCTTCACCTTTAAAAACAGGATGGAAAAGAGGCTGCCCTCCATAGTAGATCGAACAGCCCCTTTTCATTTACCAGACCGTAATGTTAATCGTAATGGTCTCGCCGCCGTATTCCACTGTAATCGTTGTTTTACCAGATTCCAGTGCGGTCACGACACCATTTTCTACAGTCGCAATCTCTGGATCTTCCACTGTCCATTCGGCATCCTTGGTGACGATCTCCTCGTATCTATTTTCATAGACCGCATACAGGACGATCTCTCCAGTATTGTCTGCCTTCAAGCGCAGCGAAGAGCGCGATACTCGCAAATCTTTTACTTTCTTTTCCTCTACTACGAGCACACGATTGGTTACCTTTTTACCGCCATATTTCGCAGTAATGACAGCCTTCCCTTCAGCCAGCGCTGTCACTTTTCCCTCTTTTGTTACTTCGATGACCTCTTCGTCGCTTGAGGACCACGTTGCTTTTTCTGTCACCTCTTCGGTGTTCTTGTCACTGAAGACGGCTGTCAGAGTGAGCTGCTTCTCCTCATCGATCTCCAGCACCAAATCCTTGAAGGAAGTCGTCAACGAACGAATCGTTTTCTTAGAAACCGTCACCGGAATCTCTAGTTCCTCGCCCATATAGCGAACGGTAACGATGTCTTCTCCCTCTTCTTTTCCTGCCGTAATGCGGCCCTGCTTGACGGTAACCAACCCGTTTTCTGTGTCGTATTCAACATTTTTGTCTCGCGTGATGTCTTTGCGTTTTTTGCCTTCTACTTTATAAAGGCGTAAGGTCGTGGTTCCCTTTGGCTTCATCCAGAAGGACGGTTCGTTTGTTTCCAACTGGAAGGTGGCTATTTCCTTAACGGTTACTTCCACCGAATCGGTTTTGTTCCCATCCTCGGTCGTCACTGTAATCGTCGCGGTCCCAGGAGCTACAGCCGTGATCTTGCCTTCCTTATCTACCTCGACGATCTCAGAGTCGCTGCTTTCCCACTTGACTCGTTTGTTGGTGGCGTTCGTTGGTTTTACAGTGGCACGAAGGCTTTCTGTATCGCCAACACGCAGCGTTAACTCCTCTTCCTCCAACTCAACTCCGGTGACCGGCTCTCCCGTTGGCGGATTCGACACATATAGCTCAATGGAATCATCCAGTTCGACGGTGTTTCCTGCCTGGTCGCGAAGCTGGATCAGAACTTTTTTCGTGCCATTGCCATACGGCAAGCTCCACGGCACTGTTCCCGTCACTTTTTCCCAGCTGCTCCACTTGCCTTGGTCATTGGAGATGCGCATCTCTACATCTCCCAAATTGTCCGTGGCAGTAACATGCAGTCTCACGCTGGTGGAGCTGGTTAGACGATCATCATTGTTGATGACGAACGTTCCCGTTGGTGCTGTCTTATCCAAGGTAAACGTGATCTTGGTTTCGTTTCCGGAAGCATCTACGACCCGCAGTTCATGCTTGCCTTCACTTGTTACCTGGTCGCCACTTGCGAACGGAGCACTATTCAATGTCGCGGTTCCTTCATTGAAGGTGATGGTCACGTCATCTTTGTAAATGCCTTTATCCTCGACTCCTGTAACAACTGGCGCATCTGCATCCAGCTCGATCGTATCGGAAACAGTTGTGATGTGCCCAGCCTTGTCCGTAATCTGCATTTCGACGGTCTTGGTTCCATCACCGGACTTCAATTGCCATGCTTTGGCCGCAGTTACTGCCTCCCAATCGCTCCAGTCGTTGTCACCATTGGCGAAGCGAATTTCCACATCGCTCGTACTGTCATTCGCTGTTATGGCGAGCGTAACATCACGAGACTTGGTATAGTTCTCTCCGTTATTAATCGTGATAGATCCAGTCGGCGCCACCACATCTAGCTCAATCGTATCGCTTAGCTTTGTGACGTTCCCCGCTTTGTCCCGCAGCTTGACATAAACCGTTTTGGTGCCGTTTGTACTGCCATCAGCCAGCTTCCATGCTTTTGACTCTGCGAAACGCTCCCACGTACCCGAGTTGTCATCCGCGTTAGAGATCAGCATTTCGATATCGTCTGTATTCCCTGGGGAAGTAATGTGTAACGTCACATCTTCTGTTTTCGCAAATTCGGCTCCGTTATCGATGCTGAGCGTTCCTGTCGCTGGTGTTTTATCCAGCGTAAAACGAATCGTCGTGCGATTTTGTGCCTCATCTGTGACGACCAACTCATACGATCCTTCCACAGTGACGACAGAACCGCTCGTAAACGGACTGCCATTCAGTAATGCTGTTCCCTCGTTGAAGGAAATCGTTACGTCGCTCGCATAGACACCATTCTGGGCGACTCCCGTGACGACTGGTCCAGCTGAATCCAGCGTGATTTGCTTTTGAAGGGCCAATTGGTTTCCGGCTGGATCTCTCAGCTCGACATAGACCGTTTTGGCTCCATCAACAACGCTCAGCTCCCATGGAACGTCGCCTTTTGATGGTGCCGTTTTCCAATCGCTCCACGTCAGGTTGTCATTGGACAAGCGCATTTCCACACCATGAGCATCAGCCGACTCCACACTCAACGTAACCTTGCTCGAGTTGGTATACAACTGGCCTTGATTGATTTCGAAGGCACCCGTAGGGTTGGTCATATCGAGTGTGATCTCATCAGTAAAGCTGGCAATATTCCCTGCTTTGTCCTTTACTTCCATGTAAACCGACTTGGTTCCGTCCCCAGTCGGCAAGGTCCACGCCTTTGTCGTGGTCAGCGCTTCCCAGGAAGTCCAATTGGCTGGATCACTCGTATCATGGGAAAAGCGCATCTGTAGTTCATTACTGAAATCGGTAACGGCAATTTGTAATGTAGTTGCTAGTATATGGGTATAATTGGCGTCACCATTGATCTTGAGACTGCCTGACGGCTTCGTTTGATCGATGGAAAATGGAAGGATAGTCGTATTGCCCGCTTCATCTGTGACAATCAGCGTATAGGCTCCATCCTCATTGACGATTTCTCCGTCAGCTATCGGCTTTCCGTTCAAGGTCGCCTTTCCTTCGTTGAAGCTGATCGTAACACTCTGATTGTACAGCTTGTTGTTCTCTACCCCTGTGACAACAGGTGCAACCGTGTCGAGTGTAATCGATGCCTGTAAATCATGGGTGTTGCCAGCTTCGTCGATCAACTGTACATAGACTGTTTTCTGTCCATCCCCAATTGTTAACTTCCAAGCCTTGGTGGTCGCAACATCCTCTAGCGCACTCCAGCTGATGTTATCGTTGGACAGTTTCATTTTTACCTTGCTGGTAGCGTCAGTGCCATCGATTTGCAAGATGACATCCTGATTATTTGTATGGGTGGCTCCGTTATTGATCGCAAGAGTTCCAGTAGGTGCGGTTTTATCCAGGGTAAAGGCTACCGCCGTCGTATTCCCCGCTGTATCCGTCACGACTAACGTGTACTTGCCCTCCACGCTCACCTTTGTGCCGCTGGCAAAAGGAGCACCATTCAATGTTGCTGTGCCATCGTCAAAGACAGGGGTGACATCCGCCGTGTAGAAGCTGTCATTCGCAACCCCCGTCACAATAGGCGGCGTTTTGTCTAACACGATGGTATCGGATATCGTAAACAGATTCCCTACACCATCACGGAACTTCGCGTAGACTGTTTTTTGTCCGTCTCCACTAGCCAAGTTCCATTCCAGCTTGTTATTGGCTGGGATTGGCAGCCAACTGCCTGTAAAGTTGTTATCATTCGACAACATCAATTCTACCGGGCCGTTCGCATCGCTTCCCTGAATGGTAAGCTCTACCTTTTCTGATGAAGTGGCTACGTTCCCGTTATTGATCTCGATTGTCCCTACCGGAGGAGTCGTATCCAGCACAATGCTATCCTGCGCTTGCAAGACAGTTCCTGTTCCGTCACGCAGCTCCATGAAGACCGATTTGGTCCCTTCTCCTGTCGTGAGGGTCCACGTTACAGGTGTCACAAACGACTTCCATTCGCTCCAAGGACCACCTTCCACGTTCGTCAAACGGTACTCGGGCTTGGCCGCGTCAGGGTCATCATGGGTCATAGTGAGCGTCACATTTGCTGAATTCGTAATCGCAGCACCGCCATTGATGGTAACCGTCGCCGTCGTAGGTGGTTCATTTACATCTGTCACCTGGATGGTCATCATCTTGGTAAAGAAATTGCCAGCCGAGTCTGTTGCGGTTATCGGTACGAAGTAAGTCGACTTCGTTTCAAAATCAAATTTTTCCGTTACCTTCAGTTGATTTCCCTCAACAGTAAATGGCACCGGATTGTTTAGAATGCTGAACGTAACAGTATCTCCTTGATCAGGATCTACTGCCGACAGCGTACCAACTACCGCTCCTATTTGATTGTTTTCAGGAATCGAATTGGACGATAAGAGGATATCGGTTGGTGGAGTGTTAGCAGCATAAGTGATTTCCAGCTGAGAAGCGTAACTAATATTTCTTTTGTCGTAGAAAACGATTTGAGGCTGATACAAAAGTGGTACTGGCGGCGCTGTTTGCCGTCCTCTTAAAACAAAGGTAGCTTTTTTGTCTGGAATCTGGCTCTTAACAAAGCTGGTTACATCAAACGATTTCCACCCTGTGAAATTACTGGGGAGCATCTCATTTGGTATGATTCTTTCGTGATGCATAGGTATCGTCACCGTAGGATCATCGTTCCAGCTGTCATCAGACGAGCCCCATAGATCAATAAAGGGCATATCTCCGCCTGTTGCTTCTACCTTGTGCACATAAATTTTCAGGTTGGCGGACTCAATTTTCTTCTCACTTTTCACGCCGCTCAGGTCAAAACGCAGGGCAGCATTCGCAGCCCCATAATCCCCGCCCGAGTCTCGCGCATAGCCGACGATCAACGCGTTCGGAATCAATTCATACTGTATTCCCTCTGGATAGGCACCAGACGCATCCACGAACTTGTCTGCCTCTACTCTAATCACATCTGTAAGATTAGCTGCGTTCACTTTTTCTTGAATAAACACAGGTTGGACAATTGCAAACAGCAAAGTAAATACCAACAAACGAGCAATCATTCTTTTCATCAATAACACCGTCCTCCTTCCTTCTTCATTTGAACTCCCCCTACTGTCGACACACTCCCCTAGCAAAACATCTAGTTGAAACAAAAATATGGTAACAACAGTCTTTTGCAAAAAATACTAACTAAAGTTATGTCTTTTCGTGATTATTTTCTTCCCAATAAAAAGCCCCACCGTAAACATGTGCCAAACAAAATAAAAAGAACCCCAAAAATGAGGTTCCAATTGAGCGTGCGTTATTTAAGGGTTAACTCCTTCTCCCATGTCTTTTCATTGCCTTGCTCATTTTGAAAGACCAAAATCAATTTCCCCTTTTCCCCCTTCAACTCATCCTTGTAAAAGAAACCAGTGAACTGTCCATTGCCACTGATGTAAAAGCCATTCCCACCAGGGATACCTTCTGTGTCGTTTTTGATCGCTTGCTCTATCGTGCTTACGATGTCAGTTTTCTCAGACTTCCACTGCATGCTAGCTAACGAATAGCCGGCAGGTACCTGTTCGATAAAGAAATCGAAGCTATTCCCATCGATGGGTTTCGGTTCCTGGTCGACCACGACGAGAATTTCTTTTTCCTGCTGCTCTGCGGCCATGTCTTGTGCAACGTTCTCCGGTTGTTTCTCCTTGTTTTCTTTGTTTTCCTGAGGAACTTGAGGCGGCACTTGAGCAGTCGATTCTGTAGGAAGCGGTGTGCCACAAGCACTCGTAACGAGTGATAGGACCAATACAGCCAGTAAACTTTTCATTTTATTCTTTTTCAGATTCATTGTCATTTCCACCTTTGTTTTCATTTTCAACCAACGTGAAGGAAAAAGCGACTCCATTCACGGTATTTTCCGCACCATAATCACTGCCATGCAGATCGAGGATATGTTTACAAATCGCCAATCCGAGACCCGTGCCGCCAGATTTCCGCCAGCGAGAGCTATCTACTCGATAAAATTGCTCCCATATCCGCGTGAGTTGATCGTCTGAAATGTGCGCTCCTTCATTTTCGATTCGAAACCGGATCCACTCCCGCTCGCGGGCCCCCGTAATCCGAATCTCACTTGATGGATTGGCGTGCCGGACTGCATTGCCGAGCAAATTCACGATCACTTGCTCGATACGTCTTGGATCTGCCCATACGTTGTTCTCTTCAGGTAAGGCGAGACATAGTCGTACCTGCTTGTTTGCCAGCTGTAGTTGGAAGGAAGCGGCTACACGATCTATTACTTCCGATACGGGAAACGATTGTCTACGAAGCAAAATGGCTTTGGCTTCGAATTTGGACAACTCCAGCATATCCATAATGAGCTCGTTCATCTTGTCGACTTCGCTTAAAATGACGTCCATATATCGCTCCCGCTTTTCATGTGCGACATCATCTTTTAACCCTTCCGCAAAGCCCTTCACAATGCCAAGCGGGGTCTTGAGTTCATGAGAGATGTTTGCAATCAATTCTTTGCGAAGCTGCTCCATTTTTTCCTTATGCTCTAGATCCTCGCGAAGAGTGACGTTGACATTCGTCAGGTCTTTTAATGTCTGATCTAGCTTGCCAGCTAACGTATTCAGATGGCGAGAGAGCTCACCGAATTCATCCTGAGAATGAATCGAAGCATGTTCTGTGAAGTCCAGATTAGCCATACGTGAAGCGGAATGATTCAGCGTAACTAATGGTTTCGTGATAATCTTCGAAAAGACAAAGGACAGCAGCAATAAGATGACGAGGATGACTGGCGTCGCGTATAAGGAATAGCTGGTCAGCATACTTACCGCATCGCTCACTGGTTGCAACGTCGTCACCGCCAGTATGAAACTCGCCCCGCCCTGATAGGAGAACCGATGAATCACGATGGCATAGTTTACACCACTCCACGGATCAGTCCACTTCCGCTGGATGAATGATCCGCTTTTCATCTGTGTAATCTCGTCGTATTGCTGCTCCAGCCATGGTCCGATTTGATCCGCTACGAGAGAATCCTGATAAAAAGGGTTATGTGCCCGTTGCTGACTAGGCAGCATGAGTTCAGAAATAACAGCCGTAACCCGGGTTAGTCCATTTTCGGACACATTTGTGGATGGACTTTGCCTTGCAATCCGTATCGGCTTCATGATCGTATCGTTCTCATCTATATAGATTCCGTCGATGGTAATCGTGTCTCCAACACGGAGTCCTTCAGGGAGATCGGTGCTTTGCATTTCTTTTAGCGGTAAGGTAATCAATTGATTTTTATTTGCTACTTTTATTTCTAGAAAATAGGGGGTGAGATTCAATTGTCTGAGCTGCTCATCTACGATCGCTATGCTGGCATCTGTGCGATTCATCAATGTACCCACCAGCTTATCCAGCTTGTGCTTGTCGGGAGGGAGTTGAGCGTACTCATCTGGAAAAGATACCATTGCTTGTGAGAGCTCGCTTACTTTCGCATTTAAATAAAAGCGCTCGAAGAAAAACTTTTCCCCTATCAATATCAAAGCGTAGAGCAAAAAGACAAAAACAAAAGTGGCGGCAAATAATTTTGTCACAACGTTAAGTCGAAGGCGTTTCATCGTTTTGCCTCAAACTTATATCCAAAACGGATCATCGTCTGAATCAGATGCTGCTCTGTATCCAGCTTGGCACGCAGTTTTTTCACGTGGGTATCAACGGTGCGATGGTCGCCAAAGTAGTCCATCCCCCAAACCCCATTCAAAATGCTATCTCGGGACAAGACCGTCCCTTCATGCTTAATGAAGAACAGAAGCAGCTCATACTCTTTTGGTGTCAATGAAATCGGGACGCCTGCAATCGTAACGGTGTGAGCTCGTTTGTTTACCGTCAATGCTCCAAACTGAGCGATATCATCTCCCCTCCCGATGCTCCCCTCTGCCCTTTTCATCAGAGCTTTGGCACGGGCCACTAATACTTTTGGGCTAAACGGTTTGGTGACGTATTCGTCCGCGCCAAGCTCGAATCCCATCAACTGGTCATCATCGTCTACTCTTGCTGTAATGATCATGATGGGAATGTCGGATTGTTGGCGGATTTTTCTGCACACCGACCAGCCATCCATCTCGGGCATCATAATATCTAGCACAACTAAATCGACAGGGTGCAGAGCGAAAAGTTCCATCGCCATTTTTCCGTGCTGCGCTTCGTACACTTCCCAAGCTTCTTTTTTAAAATAATCCGATACAAATTCACGTATGAGCTCGTCGTCCTCTACGAGTAACACTTTCCGTTTCATTTCCGCACTCCTTACTCGTGGTTGTGCTTTTATTGCATAGATTACCAGTTTATTGTGAAACTTACGAATCCATATCTCACCGTCGCCATTCCGATGACCGCCAACCTTGGTTTTACAAGATGAGTATAGATGGCTGATGTGACCGTTGTGTGTACATGAGATGGATTTGTAAAGAAAACAAACACCCGAAAATGGCTGAGGCCACTGAAAGAGTGGACTTTTTCAGTGGCCTCCGTATAGGCGGGGTGATTCTAATGGTCGATCTCACTTTCTCTTAATCTGACGATGGCTTGTGCCCGATTTTTCACCTGGAGCTTGCTAAAAACTTGATGCACATGCCCTTTTACCGTCCCCAGTGTGAGATGCAGCTTGTCCGCAATCTCCGAGTTGGACAACCCTTCACCGATCAGTGCCAGTACTTCCGACTCTCTTTCCGTCAATTTTTCCAATGCGGGGGATACCCGGATTTGAATATCTAGCGTAGGAAATTCCTTCTCTACACTTTTGAGCAGCATCGAAAGATAAGCCATCTCTTGCTTGGATACGTTTTTGCTTTTATAGAGCGAATAGAGCATTTTGGCAGCGCCAGGGCCTTCATCCAAAAAAGTGCGTACATAGCCTTCTGGCGCGGCTAACGTTACCGCCATGCGCATACACGCCGTCGCTTCATGATGCTGTTTTTGGATCATGTATGCTTGGCTGAGCAGAAGAAAGGCTTCAATCCTACTCCCGAGCCGATCCTTTATTTCCGCTTCGTGCTTTAAGCTGGTTAGTAGCATGATGGCTGCACTGTCGTTTTTTAAATAGATGTATGCCCGGGCCAACGTCATTCGCTCAAATTCATGTCGGGAAGCGACAATATCGACATTCATTTTCGTGTAAGGCTCGGCCCATTTTTCTATTTCTTCCCGTCGATTTTCTTCGATCCATAATCGAACGCGGAATGTTTCTACAAAAGACATCCAATGGGGAGGCGCATCGTGCTGGCGGCATAGCAATGTGATTTCCTCCATGGCCAGCCACATCTCGTCGTGACGATGCTCTGCTTTTCTCCATCGAGCCAAAGTCAGATACACGGGGACCAATACGCCAAAATTCAAGGAGATGGTGCCTAACTGGATTGCTCGCGGTACAAAATATTTTAACTGCTCAAAATCATTTTTCTCATAATAGAGCTCAGCCATCACGATGGAACCGTAGGCTAATATGCCAAGACCACTGTGCTTCCAGATCGCCCGTAGTTTTGGATAGTATTCATTCACGTTGGACAAATACCCGCTCAAGGCCACACGACTACGCAGCACGTACGGCTCATCCGAATTCAGCTCTATACCGACGATGAAGTAGCGGCTGAATTTTGGCTTCATTTGAACTGATTCTTCCATATATTTGAGGGAAAGATCTACATTTCCCCGCATCACTTCGATATATCCCCGAAGCACACACATTTCTACTCGACAGTCGTCAAAGCTCCCATGATTGGTCCGTGTTGCTTCGTCAGCCAATTGAAGGAGGATTTCCGCCTGATCAATTTCGTTGGATACAGCATGCAGCCAAGCAAAAGCAATGCACAGCTCGGGGTTGCATTCCAACCAGGACTTCTCAAAGTATTTCATCCATCTGCGCAGTGTTATATTTTCGTACTGTTTCAACATCCACGGCGCATGTGCGACGATCAAACGGCTCGCCCGGGTCCAATCTTTTCCGAGAAACGCATGCTCAGTCGCCTCCATTATCCACCCGTGACTTTCAAACCAACAGCTTGCAGAGATATGTAGGGCAGGAAGCAATTCGTTATATGTTTTCCTTACATGGGAAAGCAGAAGTTCTGCGAACAAATGGTGATAACGATACCACTCATTTACGCCATCCAGTGCGATGACAAATGAATTCGTTCTCTCCAGCATGCGAAGGATGTCGTGAGCATCCGGTTCTCCCGTAACGGCTGCGCATAGATCGCCTGTCAGACGCGGCAGTATGGACGTTTTCAACAAAAACTTCTGCACCTTTTCTGGAAGTCGTTTCAATACTTCTTCCGACAAATATTCCCCGACATACTTGTCATTACCGGAAAATTGATGAATGACCTTAGACGCTTCGGGCTTTCCTTGCATGGACAAGGCTGCTAACTGCAAACCGGCCACCCATCCCTCCGTTCGTTTGCTTAGCATGCCAATATCTTGTTCCGACAGACTCAGACCCAGTTGCTCATGGAATAAGCGTCGACACTCCTCCTCATTGAACCGTAGAGTGTCTGAGCCCAGTTGCTTCAACTGTTTCCGAACGCGTAGACGGTGTAGGGCAAAAGGAGGTTCCTCCCGCGTAATTAGAACGACATGCATATATAAGGAAGCATGCTGAAGCAGTGTCTGCAGTCCTTCATGAATGGAAGGCTCCTTAATGAGATGGTAATCGTCCAATACCAGATAAAAATCACGTTCAAATCCCGCAATTTCTTCGAGTAACACGGACATCAACTGCTCAGCAGAAGCCGTGTACTGTGGGTGGAGCACCGAGGAAGATTCTTTGCCCAAGTCTTCCTGAGCCATATCAATTGCCCTAGCAAAATATCGCCAAAAGCGCACGGGATCATTATCTGATTCATCCAGAGAGATCCAACCGGTCGGTTTGCCAGAATTTTGCGTCCATTGACTGACTGCTGTCGTTTTACCGAAACCGGCTGGCGCGCACACGAGAATCAATCTTGCAGCGCCCGCTTCATCGATTTCTTTCAATATCTGATGTCGAAGTAACAAGTCCGAACCATACTTCGGAACATGAAGCTTGGTTGCGATAAGTGGACTGTACGTTAATAAATCCATACGCATCTCCTGCCTAGAAGTAAAATGACATTCATGAAGGAAACATGGAAAGTAGCCTTGCTATCGATGACCTGAAGCGCAATGAGGTTGGCTAACGAGGAAAAAGAGTCTATATAAAGATAGGAAATATTGCTCAGATTAAAGATACAGCAAAGTGATCCATGAGTGGATATTTTTTTTATGAACGTTGCTTCCAAACAGAGAAAAACCCGACCATTACAGATGCCGGGTTTACTTTGAGTCATCTAAACATTCTGTTGATTCGTCTGGCTTCTATTGCGACTTTTTTACTGTACAGCCTTTTATCCTGTTTGAGTTGCAGCATCTTGGCACACTGGTGCGCCTTTCTCAAAACGTTACTGCTGTAGTTGTTTGTCGATTTCAACATCTGGTCGGCCCAGCGATACGCTTCTCTAGCCAAAGACTCGTCGCTATCCTTTGCCTTCAAGCTGATATCCAACAAGGTCTCGCTCAAGCTTCTGCCCAAACCGGCACTCCTCCAGGAGGAAAAGAGTTTGAGCTCTGGCTCGCACTGTTTAACGCTGGCAAAAGCCTTGACCAAGTCCTGCTTGAGCAAATGGATTTCGGCCATTTTTAACCAAAGAAATACTTTGTCAAACGAATCTTCCTGTTCCGGGAGATCCTGTGTGAGATAGTGAAGTGCCTTGTCGTACTCTTCCAATTGTTTTGCCTGATGATACAACAGAGAATAATTCTTTTTGTCAGAGCCCAGTTGCTCTTCTAGCTTCTCCAGTAATTTCCTGGCTTTTGCCATGTTACCGAAATCGCTTGCTCTGTCCATTAACGTAATCAAGGACTCATCCTCGCGATTGGCAGGGTAATTCCTAGCCTTGGATTGAAACCATCGCTCCATATGTTCAGCCGTATACATCGTTTCCAGTTCCTCTTTCTTATCCTGAAAGAAAGAGCTGATTCGGTACAGATCGTTCTCTTTGATATACGTGATCGCCTCTTCAATCCCCGCCGAAATGATATACTCGGTGTCAAAGCCATAGTAGGTATCGAAATTACATAATTTTGCCTGCTCAAACAGTGGGATATGGTTCACATCCTTACACTTCGCCAACAAATAAGCCACAATGTCCATGGATTCATGTAATCCTTGATACGGATGGGATTTATGCATCTCAATCTCTTGGCTCATCAAATAGTGCAGGAACTCTTTGTCTGCTTCTGTCACAGTCTGATCGTATTGAAGCTGAACAATCAGTGCGTATCTTTTCAGCCCGTTCTTGTCATAACCGTATGCATCCTTACACTTGCTATATGCAAAAGAGCCCCAGATGTCTTTGGAATGTTTGATCAATGGCAATTGCTCGGGTATTTGGTGGATTTCCATATGCTATTCTCCTCTCCCCGGAATGGGACGGCAGCGCCTTACTCATCTTTTTCCATTCTAATCGTCTACATTTGACAATACAATTTTCAAAGTGGTTAAATGTAATATGTTTACATTTTTTCAGGAGGTGCACAAAATTGGAGCAACAACCGTCATCATCATCGGTACCGACAGAATTTTCTCCTCTTGCCCAACAAGAGCCACCAAAAAACATGGGGGATTTATTGAAATCGTACGACAGGGCGACGATTTTTTTCACGAGATGGGGAGCCCATGTTCTGGATCATATTCTTCTCGCTTGTTTTCTAATCGGTTTACTCTCCCTTGGGATTTCCATTGATAAAGACGCCAACAGTCTTTACTTCTTCATCCTAGCCGCCATTATCCTATGTTCTTATTATGTACTGTTAGAAGGACTTACCGGATATACGATCGGAAAATTTACTTTTCGCATCATTGCTGTCAATGCAGAAGGACGGCCGCCGGGGTTATGGAAATCATTCATCCGTTCCCTCATTCGTCTATTCGAAGCAAATGCGTTTCTTCTAGGCGGGTTGCCAGCCGGTATCAGTGTGTTGGCTTCCGACAAAAAACAACGGTTAGGCGATCTAGCAGCGAATACATACGTCGTTAAGGTGAAGGATCTGAACAACGTCAGCAAAAAGCAAACAACCGTACTCGCTGTTGTCTTCTCCAGCGTTGCTGTTTTATCCATCATTAGTATGATTTTTGGGATAATCGATCTCGCATCAAGAACGCCTACCGAAGAAATTTTCTATAGCAAGGATAAAAAACTTCAAATAACAGCCCCTTCCGATTGGAGCAAGGATTCAGCCCTTCATGATGAGGCTGATATAGCCATCTCCAATCGAATCAGCGAAAAGTATTTACTAGTACTATCAGATGCCAAACAGAATCTCGACAGTTCATTCACACTTCAGGACTATGCAGACTTCGTTGAAGCAAACATTGAAGATTCAGTAGAAAATGTATCCGTTGATAAACCGATTCGTACCGTAGTAAATAACCAGGTCGCCATCCAATTCAATGCCAAAGGGGAAGGTGACGGCGTCAAAATCGCGTATATTGTGACAGTGTTCGAAACGCCTACACATTTTTATCAAATCATGGCTTGGACTGAGCAGAAAAGGTTTGATTCGCTCAAACAAGAACTGCAAAAGGTCAGTGCAAGTTTTCGCGAGGTAAAATAGCGACTGCCTTCTCCTCGGAAAAAAACTCCATAGTTTTAATAAAAAAGGAAAAGAGGAGCTCTTCTTAGGGCTCCTCTTCGCAGTTCACCGTTTTCTTTCCCACACACTATTTCTCTATCGGCTCTTTATCAATGGCCTTTTTGCTGGCTATTTGATTCCCCCACGGAGGTTCTGCTCTCATCAAGTGCCGTACAAAATAATCCCACTTTCTGCGGATAAAGTACGGTTCCAAAGAAAAGCCGTGATGTCGGTTGGGCAATAGCAGCATGTCAAAATCTTTATCCGCTTTAATCAGCGCATCCGCCATCCGAATCGTTTGGGAAGGATGCACATTTTCATCCATATCTCCGCTCACCAGTAAGAGCTTTCCTGTCAGATTGGCTGCCAGACGTGCATTGTCTTGATCCTTGTACAAGTCCGGGTCATACAGACCTTGATAGCGTTCCGCCCATGCTGCTATATACAGCCGTTGATCATGATTACCACACGCGGAAACCGCAGCCTTGTAAAAATCCGGAAATGAGAGCATGGCCCTTGTTGAAGCGTAGCCTCCCCCTGACGAGCCCCAAATGCCTACCCGATCAACATCCACATACGGGTAGCGCTCAGCCAATTGCCTTACCGCAGTCACATGGTCAAGCAAACCTCCTGCTTCCTCCAATTTTCCGTTCGAGATATCATGGAACCATTTAGAACGATAAGGTGTCCCCATTCCATCTAGGATCAATACGATAAAACCCAACTGCGCCAAAGATTGTCCACCACCCAGCGGGTCATGGCTTCGACCGGGATCGAGCGCGAAAGCTTTCGGCGTATTGATGATCTGTGGTCCCCCGTAAATGTAATCGACGACCGGATACTTGCGTGAAGGATCAAACGGGAATGGACGCAGCATCACCCCATAAAGATCGGTCACACCGTCTCGTGCTTTAACGGTAATCCTTTCTGGAAATTGGTACCCCATCTCGAGCAGCATTTCTACATCAGCGTGCTCCAATTCACGAATCAGGGTGCCATCTATCGAGCGGAGAACAGAAACAGGCGGCAAATCAACTCGCGAAAACGTATCGACGAAATACTTCAGATTGGGAGAAAACACAACATCATGCTCTGCATCTTCTGGCGTCAGCAACGACAGATCCGTTCCATCCAGACGAACGCGATACAGGTGTTGATAATAAGGATCGCGCCCCTCTTCTAGCCCCCCTCCAGTGATATACACCCATCCCTGCTGCTCGTCCACTGCCATCAATTTTCGTACCGTCCAGGAACCCGATGTGATCGGATTGCGAATTTCCCCCGTTTTGCCATCACAATGGTAGAGGTGGCTCCACCCATCACGCTCTGAGTGCCAGATGAACGAACCATCAACCAATAACCGAATATTCGGATTAGTTTCCCCGAGATTATGCAGGTCTTGATTCAAAAACGTATCGCTTTGTTCCCGAAGTAGTGTGCAAACCTCACCGGAGCAAGGATCAGCCACGGAAAAATCGACAGAGCGAGCATCACGGGACATCCGGGCGAAATATACCTGTTTACTGTCGGCTGACCATCCGGCCATTTGCATCCCCGGAGTGAGGGGTGAGACTGGACATGCCAGTAAAGGCTCGTTTTCAATCTTAACTGTGGTTCGCCTTTCCAAATCACAGACGACCAGCTCAGCCAACGGTACGTGTGGATCGCCAACTAGTGGATAACGGTACGAGTGGAGTACCGGTCTGACTTCTTCGCCTTTCGGAACCGATTGAATCAGATACAAATTGCGCACCTTTCTTTGATCAAGCCGATGGGTCAACAGCATCTTGGAATCGGGTGACCAAATTGCTACTGGAGGAAGCTTTATGTTATTCAATCGCTCCCCCACCGTCGAGAGCCGACATTCAGGTTGGGTTCCGTAATCATAGTAAGCCTTGCCGTCGCGGGTTAGCCTGAAACGCTTTCCGGTCTCGAGTGACCGAACATACAAGTTGTGATCATATACGAACGCCACCCACTTTCCATCTGGAGACGGCAGTTCATCCATCGACGGCTTATCCACATGATCTATCGGCTTGCAGCTGTATTCCTGTAAATCACAGTTCCAGACAGTACCGCCCACCTTAAACTGGAATGACGATCCATTCTCGGTAAATAAAAGTTCCCCAAGTGGCAATGTTTCTGCGCTATACGTTTCTCCTGCCCTTCTTGACAAACAGACAGCTAATCGTGCGTGATCGAATGCTGGCTGACTCGTATTCTGTTCAGCATCCACGATCACATATTGCCTGCCAGTCCCCTTTTCCAAACGGATTTCTCGGATGTACCAGAACCGATTCCCACTGATCCAGTTTGGCCTGACAAAAGCATTGAATACTGCGTCGTAATAATTGGCAGGATGCAAGCGTTGTGCCCTCTCATACTGTTCCCCTGTGACAACATTCTCCATGTGAATCCCCCTCTTCCAAAGTGAGATACAAGAATCATGTGCTTCACAATTTCAAACCTGAAGTTTCCTTAATTATCCATTTGTTACATGCATATGTAAATCGCGAGATAATATATCTCTGAATTTACTTTTTTAGCACCGAACAAGTGATTTTTTTTTTCAAAAAGAAAGAGGCGCTCTCTCGCCTCTTCGCTCCTCATATAGATTACTCCACTTCCGCTATCATTGTTTGGTTCCTACCCGATCTCTTCGCTTTGTACATGGCCTCGTCAGCTACATGCATCAGATCTTCAGCAGAAACAGCATGGGAAGGATAGTGCGCAATACCTTGTGACACGGTTAGCGGCTGCCCGATTGGATTTGTACTTGTTTCTAAGGTATGGCGTATTCGTTCGGCCACCTGATAGGCCTCCTCCAAGCCAGCATGGGAAACAAGGACAACAAATTCCTCACCGCCAAAGCGACTGCTCACATCTTCGGGCCGAAGTGATGAAGAAATCATTTTCGCAAAATGTTTCAACACCTCATCTCCAGACTGATGACCATACGTGTCATTAATGGATTTAAATCGATCAAGGTCCATCATTATAAGAGAAAAAGGGATTTGCTCCATCATCCATTTTTGCATGGTTTCCTCGAGTGTTCTTCTGTTTGTTAGCCCTGTCAACGGATCTGTTCGCGCATCATGAGCCAACTGATCTGTCTGTTTTTTGATATCGTTTAATGTAAAGCGAATGGCTCGAGTTAACAGCTCAGCCTCTCGATTCCAATGCTGTTTACCTTCCGAGAACTCAACCTCTTCTCTACCCGCCTTGCTCACAAGATCGGCCAGGGATACGAAAGGCCTTGCTACTTTTCGCGCGAGCCCAATCACAACTAGCATTAATAATAGAAAAGGAGGCAGTGTATACAACAAAACGCGTTGAATATCACGATTTACTTGTTCATAAACAACACTGATATGCGACACGACAACGACACCCCAGTCGTTCTCTGGAACCTTCACGTAGGCGGCCAATTCCGTCTGTCCCCTCAAGTTGACGATCTGTTCATAGCCACTTTGCCCTTGAATGAGCTTGTGCACGGCTGGATTGGCACTGATATCCTCTCCGATCCGACTTGCATCACGATGGAACAACAAATGACCGTTTGATCCTACGATGTAGAAAGATGAACCTAGCTCGTCCGTTGGGTTGCTCCCAAGGATCGTATTTAAAATGTTCTCTTCATGAAGATAAATCGTTCCTCCGATAAAACCGCGGTAGATTCCGTCCTTATCGAAAATAGGCTCGCTAATAAGCACAACGAGACGTTTCGAGCTTGCAGTAATATATGGTACAGAAATATAGGGCTTTTTTAATGCCAAGACCGTTTTCGCCGCTTCCGTTCTCAAATATGTTCCTGCTGTACCAATTGATTCGGGAGACACACTTCGAACAAGTCCAGTTTCATCCACCACAGTAATCGAATTAAAATAGTTGTTTGTACGACGTATCAATTCAAGCTTCGCATGTATTTCATCTGCATTCATCGCATTCATATCGGAAAAGATGCTCGCCGAATGCTGTAAGCTACTCCGCATGGATTTTATCAAAGTGTCTATGGTGTGACTCATTTTAAGTGCACTTGTGTGATTTAAGGTCAACGTCGTCTGAATCAGTGCCTGTTTTTTGGATTGATAGAATGAGATAAGTAGGATAGTAACAGTCAGTACAACGGATAAAGAGACTAGTCCTGTTAAAAGTGTCACTAGACTAATCTTTTTCGAGTGGTTTGCTTTCTTCTGTAAGACAGGCATCGGATGCCCCCTTGTATTTAGCATATAGCTATTATGCAATAAATAACAAATAGTCTAACACTTGATAATATTCGTTTCAAGTATATAAGGAAGTTCAAGCAGACAACTTTTGGCTTGAGGACATAAAAAAGCCACCTTTGTCAGGTGGTAGTTTTGTTTATGAATTTTGTGGGACACTGGACATCATTATCTAGGAGACCCGAAAGCTTTGTCTTCTCATCCACATCGTTGCGACCCACTTTTCCCCATGGATCACTTGTGTCCCTGCATGCAAAGTGAACTCGTTTAATTCTTGATTGCTATAAAAATATTCAAAGTAGACAGCCATGCCTTTGGTAGGGAAAACAGATAAATTAAGCAAAGGGAACACCGTTCCTCCGCCTTGCTCCACATCATTCAAATACATTACGAGCGTACTAATGCGATTGTTCGTACTTGCTCGACTCGTTTCTGCAAAGAAATCATAATGGGGTTTATATTCTTGGCCAGGGGTATATCGTAGAACTTGCAAGCCATCACCATGCTCAATCGGAATGTTCATGATTTGGGAGATACGCTTCTCGATTCTTGTAATCGTCTCCGTCTGCTCGCAAAACACCCCGCTGCTCGTTCGAATAGAATTGACTGAACGATCTTCGCCTATTTTTGAACGTTGCAATCGTTCTCTGGAATGTTCGATTAGCTCATCGCATTCGCAATCGCTAAGCACATTTCCTAACACGACAACCAGTGGTTCCTCATACTTAGCAAGAATTCGAATCTCTCGATCTTCTGTCTTGATCCTATTTCCAGTATGATCAAAAATCGTCCGTTCTTTCTCTGTCGTGTGCCCTTTCACCCTATGCACCCCATATATATGACATCCATCGCAAAAAATAGAATACCATAGAATGGGTAATTCCAATCTGTAAACTTTAGAAAAATAAAAATATTTTTAACTCTCACTCGATGCTGATTGACTTATGAACAAAACCCGTCTCCTATATGGTAAGAGACGGGTTTGTAAGTTATTTTCATGCCTCTTTTTGTTTTTGAACGTGATACGTATTCTTCCGGAATACACTGATCATGTATCCGCATACCCCGCCTATAAAAGAAGGCAGCAACCAGCCCAAACCTACGTCATACAGTGGTAGGTACTGAGTAAAATAATGATAGACAACACTGTTTTCGAGTCCAGCAGCCTTTAAGCCATCAAACAGACTAATCAGAAAAGTGAAAAGTAAACTTCCTTGATACACTTCTGGTCTGCCATTGAATGCTTTGTGCAGAAACGTCAAGAAGAGTAACGAGATCGCAATCGGATACATGGTCATTAAGATCGGAACGGAGACCTTAATGAGTTGCGTTAATCCAATATTGGCAACGAGTGTACTGAAAACAGACAAAATAACCGCGAATTTTTTGTAAGAGATCTTCGGAAACCATGCATGAAAAAAGGAAGAGCAGGCTGTAATAAGTCCTACACTAGTAGTCAAACATGCCACTGTAATCATTAATCCCAATAAAATGGCACCATAAGAACCAAAGTAGTAATTCGAAACTTTCGCCAAAACTTCAGCGCCATTTTCTAAGTGGCCCAACTTTTCTACACTAGAGGCACCCATAAAGGAAAGTGCGGTATAGAAAAGTGCGAGAAGTAAACCGGCTATCATTGTTGCTTTTGCGCACGCAGCCAATACTTGTTTTTTGGCAGTAACTCCCTTTTCTTTAATCGCATTCACGATGATCATTCCAAAAACAAAAGCTACAAGCGCATCCAATGTTAAATACCCTTCTTGAAAACCCTTGAAAAATACATGGGATGTGTAATCTGCTTGCGGGGCTTGAAGGGCTCCAATTGGATAAATAATAGCCGTTACTGCAATAATTCCAATAAACGTTAATTTAATTGGAGTTAAGATTTTTCCGACTACATGGATAATTTTCATAGGATTGAGCGATAAGAAGCAGGCAATTGCGAAAAACAGGATGGTAAATAGAATCAGCGGTGCCGGACCTGCCTGTTCTGATAGGAAAGGCTTTACCCCAATATCAAACGATACATTGCCTGATCTCGGTATCGCAAAAAACGGACCGATTGCTAGATATAGAACAATCGTGAATACCATTCCGAATACGGGATGCACGCGACTGGCTAAAGAGCGCAAGTCGTCTTTTCCCGAATAAACAAAGGCTGTGATCGCTAACAAAGGTAACCCGACCCCTGTAACTAAAAAACCTGCATTGGCTATCCATACATTTGTTCCTGCTAATTGGCCAAGCATGGGCGGAAAAATTAAATTACCCGCTCCAAAAAACAAAGCAAATAACATGAATCCTATCGTAACTACAAAAGAAAATGGCGCTTTCTGTGACACAAAAATCCTCCTAATTGTTCTCTATCTCTCATTCATAAATGTTCATTCAGATGGTTGCTTACCCAACCCTCATTTATTCATTCTGATACTATACTCTAAATAAACATTCTTTTCAAACATACATAACTCAAAGTACCGCTCCGCTTGCAAGAGAAAGACACTCCAATCGCTATAAGCTCAGTTACTCCAAGTTGCCGGAAATCAAGCTTACACCCCTGATACAGTTTACTACAAGCACCCCTATTGTCGCAGCAGGAAGTACCTTCCCTGGAATAAGCCGCCATTAACCAAATTTATATATTTCAGAAAATATTTATTTTTCTTAACTTGAAATGAATTGTCAATTTTCCTTATAATTACAATTAAGCCTTTTGTTGATAGAAAGGTCATATAATTCTACCTCTATGGAAAGGAGATGTAAACTCATGAAGAAGGTCGTAAAAGTAGCAGTAAACAAGAACAAACAAGTGCAAGAAATGAAAGCGCTGAAATGGCGTGTAGTTGTTGATGTGTGCTTGTAAGAGAATCAAAAAGCATTCGTGATTTCCATAAAATTATAAAAACTAGGAAGGACGGGATTGCCGATGAAAAAGGTAGTGAAAGCACAACTTTCTAATAATCAAAACGTTCAAGAAATGAAATTGCTTCCTCTTCCAATTTTAACAATTGCATGTAGAATGTAATCAATTGTTCAAGAGCACCTCGTGTGCTCTTGAATTTTTTGCATAAAGTTCTCACTTTCCAGGCAGTAAGCAAACATGACAGGATGGTGCAGTTTATGAATCAAGCGCATTTGTTGGAAAGATATCATCAGTTGAGAGAGCTTGCCGAGGACGCAGACGCATGGCTAGAATCAGAGATCGGTTCCGATCTATGGGTGGATGGAATTAACGTATTTTTAACGGTATCACCAGAGGATTTTATTGAGGGACTTGAGCAATTCGAGGGTAACTACGGTTTTAACAACCATGGAATTGTAAGCGATATACGTCAATTTCAACGTTTTTGTAGAGAAGCAGCAGCGGATGGTGAATTTCCTTTATATCAGGCTCTAGCAGTTGGGATGACCTGGTTAAGCTTGCAGTCTCAAATAAACGGCGGCTATTTCAATTTGCCCGTTCAAATTACCAATCACTCCATCGCTTTGTTGTTAAGCCCAACCTATTTAGCTGTTTGGGCACATAGTTACAATGAAGGGATTGGATTATACTTAGATCTACATTCGACGCTACCAACATTATTCCGACCAGAACATGGACGGATCTATCAAAATGCAGGATCGTATTTGGAAGGAAGTCACATCAAGTTTCCTTTTCAAAACTACTTCCACGAAATTGCTCATATCCTCTTCTTCCATGACGTCTACCAACGTGTACTGGGGAGCGAAGATGAATGCAGAAGCTACTGGACACATATCGAAGCATGCATTTATGGACTTGAGGAGCAGGTGCTCGCTGAAATGATGGAAGTGCAACCAGATTTGCATGCCATTGATGATGGATTCGGAAGTAGTAAAGGATTCGAGGAGTTCATCTCTTATCGATTTGGAATTCTCGGTGCTTTAGAGGATAGATCGATACCAAAAGACACGGTTCGAACGTACATCAAAAGAAACATGCAATTAGGCGAAGCGAATGAAAACATCCCTGATAATGAGGTAAAAGCGAGGATTCTTGCTAGTCATAAGCTAGATGAGGAACAATTACAAGAACTCGATACTCACTGCAAGTCATTTGCTACGGCATTGCAGGTACATAGCTTGTGGGGAATCAAAAGCTATCAACGAAACTCGATTCCAGCGTTTCGTGAAGTGGTAGAGTTACTCTCTCCTGATGCGTACTGCCTGCAAAAACTCGAAGAATCTCTGCGACCAGATTCATGGAGTACATTAGAAGATTTGTTATCGAAAAATCCTTTTGTTGAGATATGCTCTCAAACAAGAGAAAAAAATATTCAAGTATGGAACTGGCGCGATACCCTGTCTCGATTGGCAGAGATGCGCGGATATTTGGCAAACGCTAATGAACCTGGTTATGGCGAGACCAATCAAGAGCTATTTGGGATAGCGAAGCGTTTAGCGAAGGTAATTCACGAGGAGAAACAAAAAGTGGGCCTGGAAGAGCAGTATGAAATCCAGTACGCCGACATAAACCGAGAAATTAGCGAATCATTAAACCGATTGCCAAACGTGGAAGTACGCGATCATTTGCACAATCTTCTCTCCAAACCGTATTACTTTGTGTTAGAGCCCAATTAATAGCTGAACATGAGTCAAAGACCGGCGATATTTACTATGTTGGTCTTTGTTTTTTTATGCATGTGTACATAATTCGTTATGAGGTTCAGATTTTATCCTTTTTTTAGAAATAGTTTAGGGTTTGTTTTGAACTCGCGTTTAGGATGGGGGTAAGACAAATTATTCAGATGGGAGAGGTTTTTACATGCTTGAGATAAATGAGATGATTCCCCTTCCCCCTCCTCGTGTGAAAATATGGAGGTACATGTTTATTGTCCTCGCATGGGTGTTTTTTGCTTTCATTATTGTTCAGGTATCACTGGCAGGTCTTGGACTGTTCGTCAACGGAGAACATTGGGAACTGCATAGAACCCTGGCTCACTATTTTGCATGGATTCCAGTCGGCATGTTGGTTCTCTCTTTCCTTGGAAAGCTGCCCGTACATCTTCGTTGGATTTGTTTCGGATTATACCTTATGACCGTTGCGCAGTTCCTTACCGTTATTTATTCCCCTAACTTAGGAATCCTCTCTGCGCTTCACCCTGTTATTTCCTTGTTTCTCTTCTGGGGATCTCTCTCCACCGTAAAAAATACTCATAATTTAGGGGGGAAGAAGGCATGAAACTCCCTAAAATTTGGTGGGTATTATTTCTTGTATCTCTAGTGGTTATCGTTCCATTTCTATTTCCCTATTTAACATTAGATCCTGCAAACAGTCGAATAACGATTATTCCCGGCACTATTCACTATCCTTTATTAGTTGCTCATATCGTTGCTGCTTTCATTGCTCTTCTCACTGGTTTCTTTCAGTTTGTCGACCGAATTCGTCTAAAGAACCCAAGGATACATCGTTTTCTTGGGAGGATTTATGTGTACAGTGTGTTTATTAGCGGACTCCTCTCTTTAGCGAGTATCTTGTATGCAGAAAATTTCATGAAGGCAACAAGCTTCCTTGTCTTATCTTTCGTTTGGCTTTTCACATGCTGGAAAGGGTATCTTACCGCAATCAACAGGGAATTTGAGGAACACCGAAAGTGGATGATTCGCAGTTTTGGAATGACATTAGTTGCCATAAGCGCGCGTCTATTGGTGCCAATACTACTCCTTCTATACTATATTTTTCATGGTTTTTCTCTTCCGCATGGTATGGAAACCGTCATTGGAGAGGTATTGAATGTAAACATTTGGGCTGGTCTCATTCTTAATTTTGTTGTTGTCGAATGGGCTATATTGAAGAAATAGGCTTGCTTAGTCACCCATATGCACGATGGAGTGGTAGCGCAAAGAAGGACTGTCTCGATCGTTGAATCGGGACAGTCCTTCTTGTAGATCGGTTTCGTGAGACACAGCTTTCCCTCACCGAATCAAAAAACGAACGAGGAAAGTAACCTAGAAGTAAGAGTTCCGATGTAGATTGCGTTTGTTTTTTAGTGGCGATGCTCGATTGAATCAACCTTACAAAGTGCTTTTTCTACCAAATCATAGTTGCCGCCATGGAGTTCTACCACTACGGTGATGTAGGCGCGAAGTTTATTGGAAGAAATTTTGAAGCGATCACGAAAAAGGTAATCCATACCATAGGGGTAGGCTCTATGTCTAGGAAGGAGATCGTTAAGCCACCATTAAGTCTATAACATTTTATGGAAATATTTTGAAATAAAACCAAATGATTGAAGGAGCTTAATAAAACAAAAGCGAATCCTAACAGAAAATATTTCTTATGAAAGGGTGTTCTGTTCATGCTTAAAAAAAGTATGGTTTCTGCTTTAGGTCTACTAGTAGTTACCATGTCTCTATCCATTCCTACCAAGGCTACTGAACTCACAACATCTTCTCAGGAAACGTTACTTCAAAATCATTCAACCGACTCTCGTAAAGTATCAAGAGTAACTAGTGTTAATTTTGGAGCTACAAGACAAATTTCAAAATCAACTCCGATTCCTCCAGATTGGGTCATTACAACAGTAATGAGTGACTACTACGTCATCCAATATGTAGGTGGAGCAAAGTTGGGTCAGACAGTACAGACTGCTAGAACGACCCCCATTCCAAAAGACTGGGTGATCACTGTTGCAACAAGTGATTTCTTTGTATGGACGTATGTAGGAGGAGCAAGCTTCGGATATACAATTCAGACCGCAAAAATAACCCAAGTTCCAGAAAACTGGGTGATTACTCTAGCAACTTCAGATTTTTATCAACTGAAGTATGTAGGAGGGGCAAGCTTTGGACAGACCGTACAGACCGCAAAGTTCACTCGAATTCCAGCAAATTGGGTAATCACACAAGCAACTTCGGATTTCTTTGTATGGCAGTATGTGGGAGGAGCAAGCTATGGAACGACCGTACAAACCGCAAAAATTACCCCAATTCCACCAGGCTGGGTCATTACAACCGCTACATCAGACTTTTATATCCTTACTTATAGAGGATAGTGGTAGTTAGAGTAAACATGCATAATGACAATGACACCTACTCGTGAGAGCGGGTGTTTTTTCTCTTCATCTGTCATTGCTATATGTTTACTGTCAACCTGGACTACAGATTATCGTCGTTCTTCTTCATTGACACACCTCAAAATTGCCAAAAGTCTCTCACCCCAGTTTGCCTAGCGACTCCTATAACATTAGGTTTAGTCCAGTATACTTGGGCTGAATTTCTAAAACGCTTGTTATATCACTCTTCCCAATCGCAATATAGAGAGCAGTTCCCTCCCCTCATAAACGCAAAAAACCTACCCTCATCAGGTGGCTTCTTTTATGTATTTGGTGGAGGCGGGGGGATTCGCCCCCCGTCTGACCTTAGCGCCCCGCAGGAGTAAAACGGCGATACATGAGCATCTCCGAGCGCAGTCACTCTTTTATATTTCGGTACCGGATTCGCGGAGTGACGCGCTGACCCGTTACCTAGCCTGATTGATCTTCTTCCTTTGGCTTCAGGCGGAAGCCCCCGGTGTATCCCACTAAAGTTGAGCGCTAGTCATGCCACATGGGCGATGGAATGGCAGCGCCTCACTGGTTATCTTTCTGATTATGTAACTTGAATAAGCTGCTTTTTATTAAACCTCTAGCTCCTTCGTTTTCTTTTCCATATAGTTCGGCCATAAAGTAACAATATAATGACCCATTGTCTGCTTAAAAGTATCTTCGCTAACTTTATACTCTTCTGCTGTAATTGTAATCTTATCTGAGAAACAGGTAGGACAAAAAACAGCTCGATACGGATTATCCCCAAGTTTATTCTCTAATTCAACGAGGTCTTTTGGAATTAAAATAAGATTACTACTACAATTGCAAATAACTTTAACCATTGCAAAATCTGTGCGTCCTGTACTCTTTCGTGGCGGCACTAAATCTTGTCTAATGATTTTATAAGATATTTCAATAGCAGAATAAATTTCCTCCAATCCCTTTGACAACAAATCAGCAATTAATACATGATCGACAGTTTTATCCTTTGGCTCAAATAATATTCCCGTTAAATCCTCTCTTACAAGGTTAACAGCCCCACGTTGCCTTAAAAACTTATAATGTACGATATCATTTCTGATGTCCCTTAACTTAGTCCAAAGATCAGAGTTTGACATTATGATTAGTGGCCTTAAATGATTATCATTTACATACATTTTTTTAAACAATTTAATAACATTATACCGACTCAGATATGAAGTTTTTGGCTGGATCTGTTTCTTAATAAGTGGATTTAGCTGATAAAACTTCCATTTTAATTTTTTGAAATTTAAAAAATTTGTTAATTCCCACTTCTCGCCACCTATACCCGCCAATCTTTTTGCTGGAACCATTTTCAAGTCAAGGTAGGTATTCAATATCTGAAATAGGTGCTCCCAGAAAGAGCAAATTCTAACAATCGCATGTTCAGCGTGAAAACACAACGTCTCATGACTTGTTCCAACATCTCTAAGAGCCAAATAATAACATGTTGAGGTAGCTATCTCTTGTTCAACGTAATCCTTCAGTTGATAAATTAGCATGCTATGAAGTATATCGTCAAATTTTAGTATACCTTCTCTATAGCTTACTTTATTGAATATGTATTTTGCTCTTACTTTATTATATGTGGACTCTATATCTTGATTAAGTACGTATAGATTCAAAGACAATTTCCTTCAATCCCCCCAACTGTTTATAATTCTAAAACAAATATGTAGTAAAAATTGTACAAGGTCATAAGGGCGATGAAGTGGTAGCGTCTCATTGGTTATAACAATGAGAGTAGGTTCCCTTTTTCAATTTTATTACGTAAGCTCCTAATACAACGCTCAATATATTGTTTATGTCTTCTAACTACCACTTCCCGTATGTCCTCCCCTCACATGATTATCTTCTTAATTTCACTTGCTGCTTTCTCCATCGGGTTATCATATCGTGGACGGTTACTCCGTTGATCAATCGTATATTAAGCCGTTCTGCTGCTTCTTGGGCCGCCTTGGTAAAATGACTGGTTGTGATAATCCAGGCATCATAACAACCATGTACTTGTTTACCTGCTTTGAGTCTAAGCACAATATCGTTACCAACGCTTCGTTTCCAGCGCTTGCACTGAACTGCAATTTTATACCCTTCTTTTCCTTTCAGAATCAGATCGACTTCATGATCGCCTGAGCCACCGATACGTTCCACAGAGTACCCTTGATCGTGATAATAGAACTCCATCAATCGCTCGAATTCTGTACCAGACAGCGTTTCTATATCAGCACTCATAATTTCGTCATCTGTTAGTTTTGCTCTGGTTCTACGTTGTTTCTGTGGTGTTACTGTATCCGATGAACCCTTTATCTTCTTAATCACAGCCGACTTGTTTGTCCGATTTACTTGTCTTTTGTAACGTGTCCATATGGTTCCCATTATCTCTGCTAGAAGCACGCCTGCACCGATAAACAGGAAGAAGAAACCCCAGTGTAATCCGGGTGCAACATAAAAGAATAATAGTACAGCCAGCATAACGAATAACCCTCGGAACAGAAATACAATTTGCCGCTCTTCCGCATAGTAGGTTCTAGCCATGAAAGTCCTCCTGATTGTGGAACTGCTTACCATCCACTCATAAGGATGATCTATAAGTAGCGAGCCCATTAGTACAATTTTACCGAAAACCTGACAAACATGTAATCAATTTGGCGAATTCCGTCTCTATTAATACCTATCTTGTAACAATTGAGGGACGATCAAATCTTTTCTATAGCAATTTCGAGCGCAAAAAAGGCATGGGTCATAAGGAACCATACCTTTCAGATCGACCATTATTATTCTGATCTCACAGTAGCTTCTGCTAAAAGTCACCACTTCTTCTTGACTCATCTGAGTAATTGCAGAACTGACCCAGGTGTCTGATTTGCTTGCACCAACATTGTCTGCGCCGCCTGAGTCAGCATATTACCCTTGGTCATCTCCATCATCTCTTTCGCCATATCTAATAATTCACTACATTATTATGATGTGTTCCAATACATTCTGATAGAATGTATACTCTTTAGCGGCATGATGACAAATGGTATTCTAATAAAAGCATCGTTTTTGATGCATGTTAAGTGGAAATAGAGCTAGATTCTTGACATTTTCACGCCTTCACTCCCAATTCAGGTTACAAATTCAACCTTGGGTATAGGTATACTTTATCATGTTGCTCGTGAATTATTTAATTAGTCTGTACACTTTTCACCGTGCCGCAATCCAGTGACAGACAAAATATTTATATTTTGTTTATCTGAACCAGGTAAGGTTTAAAAAGGAGTGTTTAAATGAACAAAAGGGTAGGATCTCTATGGAAAAACAAATCGTTAATAATTGAGTGGATCTTTTTCCTAGCTATCATAATCGGCTTATTTTGGCTTTATAAATCTTGTACACTTTTTGAGATTGGGCGATCAATAGACAATTGGAATCACCAATGGGAATGGTCAATACGCTGGTATGGGTTATTATCAATTTATTGGATTGAAATTGTACTACTTGCGTTTGTATGGGATTTGCTTTGGTATCGCCTTCATATTCAAGTAAGAACTTTTTACAACAAGTTCTCTCATTTATGGATAAAGAAAAAATGGCTTTTAATAAGATTGATCCGGTTCAAATATGGATTCGCCAAACTTCGCCATCATATGAGAATTGCTTTTTATTTCGGAGGATCAAGCAAAAATCGTGTAGAGATGATAGATTATGTTGTTAGTCCTACACCGTTCGATCTGTTTAAGATGGTGTTTTCATTTATTTTAGGTAAAGCTTCAATCCTAGCGGGAATTCTGACCCTGCTCACTTTCAACAATTCAATGTTCAGTACAATTCAAAATACTGTTATTAACATATGGAATCAAAGGGGCAATTTTGTTTGGGATAATTTAGCAAAACTTTCAGCTCTCGTCGTATTTGTGCTTATTATTTTTCTCTGGTATTTCATAAGTCGTCAAGGAATTGTTCGCCGCTCAGTAGCACAAGCAAATCGTAAAAAACTTGAAGAAGTTATTCTACTACATCGCAAACTTTCGCACTATTCTATTGAGATTATCCTTAAGGGATCGGAAAATTTAGAGTATGCGATCGATTGTTACGATATGCTAGTTGACTACTGGACGTACAAAAGGTTTCCTAACGCCTCAAAAGTAGGCTATACAGAGCATCTATGGTATAGGTGGAGTTATCGGGAATCAGAATATTTTATGTTTAAAGATATAGCTGAAATAGAACAATTCACGGAAGAAATTGAAAACATGAATTCACCTGACAATAAGGAAATATCTCGATGGTTTTCAAGATACAAGTACGAATTAAATATTGCATCAGTCAAATTATTATTTTCGAGGATTGAAAAATTAGATCATCTACTTTTTACTAAAAAGGGCTTTGAAGAATTGGTAAAGGTTCCAGAGAAATATTCAAACTCCTTTGACACTGACGTACCAGAGCAAAATAACAGTAAAACCATTCAAGAAGAGCGAGAGTTTTTCAAAAAATATGTGTTGGAAGAAAGAATTATTGAAGGGTTTGAGCTTATCTTTACCTTGTATAGATATTTCGTAGTTCTAGAAAACATACTCCACATCGAATCAGATAAGATCGGACGAGGAATACGAACATTCACTGGAAAAGAATAAATATTCAGGCGGGCAATACCCCGTCTATTTCTCGCGTGGTTATAGGTTTTTGTCATTAACAAGTTTTTATGTATATTTTCATCTCTATTATGGTGCTATGTTTCGCTATAGAGCCCAATTAGATAAAAGCTGTTTCATCTCTCATATCCGTTGCGATAGTCAATGTACATCATGAGCGACTGTCTCGCTATTCATAATCAACACTTTCAATAACTCCAGTTATACCAACACTTTGATACCTCCACGCCCCCCACAAGACTCCGGCAGAAACAAAAAAAGTCACCCTTTCAGGTGACATCTCGCATATGTATTTGGTGGAGGCGGGTCGTGGCGGTTTAAAACCACAATACACCGACGCTTGTTGCTTCGAATGTTTGGAGAGGTGGCATAGTTCAAATTACTAGGAGTTCAGCGTATCATCTAAACAGCGAAATTTCGTCACCAAGACGCACATAAAATATGCAGTTAGAATGTTAACGACTTTTACCATTAACAACACAGTAATTTGCGAGGCTTTTCAGCATATCTCGCTATGGCTAAATTTTATTTGATACCCTTGATTGAGGGCATCCTAATTGGTAGAGATGAACTGACTCGATTTTTGTCTGCCGAAGCATAAGGTCAATTTGTTGTATTTTATAATTTCCCAAAAATATTTTGATTATGATATTTTAAGTAAGCAAAATTAACGGCATGTTGTGGAGCAATAAAAATAGAGTCAGCTTCCAATGGAATCCCACCTAAGTCTAATAAAACATGATGATTAGGGCACACACAAATCATATTCTCAAGGACATCAGGCCCAAAATGCGGTTCTCCCAACGGTATCAAATGGTGGACTTCAGAATAATATCTGTTTTCACGGATACGCATTTTCAACCCGCATATTTGACATGTGTTATCGTAAATTTGTTTAATTTTCTCTACCAGCAATCTGTTTCTCACACGAATAGCTACTTGTCTTTTTAAGCTTACTACTACATTGTTTACATCAAAGGTCATCGAATCTTTGTCATTGTTCCCCAAAACCTTTATGTAATCTGGAATTTCAGAAATACCTTGAGGTACATGTAAATCATGGCCATGCTGTAGATATGGAGATGATTTATACTCTTCAACTGTAGAGAACAAAACGTAGCCATTTCTATCGAAAAGAGCACCTGGAAAGTTCTTTAAATGATGGTACCACTTACCATCATCTCTGTATAAGGCATGCTCTGCACCGACTCCCCAAGTATAATTAAGACCCTTACCGTTGACCCTAGTCAAAACAACTCCCCCTCAGTTAAATAACCAAACACCCCGTACCTCACCACATCTTATTTCATTACAGTAGTCTTTGGTCCCATTAAAAGTAGGTTTCTTTCACAAATCTATTGAATTATAATTAGCTAGATATAATAACATATAAGCAGGTGTAATTACAATGAAAAGAGAATTGCGTTTATTGATAAACAAGTTTAATCCAGCTTTCAAAACTAAATATGGATATGCTTTATGCGAAGATTCTCTAGAAGTACTAAAGAAAATACCTGATGAATCCGTTGATCTGATTATGACTTCACCGCCATTTGCATTATCCAGACCAAAGAAGTACGGGAACGAATCACAAGAGGCGTACGTAAATTGGTTTATTGAAAAATTTGCTGATGATCTTCTTCGGATCTTAAAACCAACAGGAAGCTTAATTGTTGATATCGGAGGGAGCTACAAAAAAGGAGCCCCCGTACGTTCACTTTACCATTTTGAACTCGCGATCGAATTGGTGAAAAGAGGATTCCATCTTGCTCAAGAGTTCTATTGGTTTAATCCAGCAAAGATGCCTGCACCAGTACAATGGGTGAACATCGAAAGAATCAGGGTAAAAGATTCTGTGAACCCAGTTTGGTGGTTTTCAAAGTCAGAAAGACCTAAGGCAGACAATAGGAGAGTACTAAAATCTTACACTAAGAGTATGGAGAGACTGTTAGAACGAGGCTATAATGCTGGGCCAAGAGATTCAGAGCATGTTGTTGGACATAAGTGGTCTATAGATAATAAGGGAGCAATTCCAGAAAATCTTTTCATTCACGCTTGGCCTTTTAGAAAAGAACTTGTCGACACCGAGGAAGTCCATAACATACTAGCTATCTCAAATACTTCATCTAATGACGAATATTCAAGAAGGTGCAGAAAATTTGAGAGGCACAAACACCCTGCACGTTTCCCTCTAGAACTGCCTTCATTCTTTATTAACTTTTTAACAGAGCCAGGTGATGTCGTCTTTGATCCTTTTGGAGGTAGTTGTTCAACCGGTAAAGCAGCTGAAGACCTGGAGAGAAGATGGTTCACTTGCGAGATCGACCCATATTATGTTGAAACGTCACTCCTACGATTCTTTCCTACTTTATGGGTACCTAATAATAACATGATTTCCAGCAAAAATAATTTTCAAAGAAGAGGCGAAAAGGGACGAAAAGAATTCCAAAAGAGATCTGAAAAAAAATCATGTAAAAGGGTTCGAAAACAATTCAAAAGTGTTCCACTTAGAAGATATTTGGTAAAAAAGAAGTCTAACAAACACCTTACTTAGAATTAGTTATCAACGCACTTCCGCTGTCGAACTCTTTGTTTCTTTGATTATTAACTGTCTACATTGGCATCATAAAATCAAGCCCCAATTGGTACACAGAGTAACAACTGGGGCCAGTTTTTTAGTCTTCTGATTGAGTCGATGCGACTTCCATTGAAATGGCGTGCGTCATTTGTATCAACATTTCACTGACAGTTTCCGCCACACGTTGGAGTTCTTTCTCTCGCATTTGTTCATATTCGGCTAAAAACTCATCAGAACCGGAATCTTCCTTTTGATCTTCCAAATTCATCAATATAGCATGATAACAGATGTTCTCAAGATACATATCTTTTAACGTATCAAGTACACCTTCCTGCCTTTTTCTAACAATTTTATTAACCAGACCCGCTAAATGCTTATTTCCGCTAGAAACAAAAATATCAATTGAATCTTCTGATCTGTCCACTTGAGCTACTGAATTTTCATCCCATTGATTGTCTATCCAATATTCATCCCCAAAGTCTACCCATTGCATTGAAATATTTGGTGTTTTAACACTATTTCCTTCCACACCAGCATGTTGTGGTAAAGGTATAACTTCTACAGCTATCGAAACAGAGAGCGTCTTTGAATTTTTTGGGGAGACCTCTAGGGATAACTCGGTAATTTCGCCAACTTGGACAGATTCGTTGATTTCAAAATACGCTGTACCATAACCATTGTTAATATTTGTAACACCTTTAAATTCCCCAAAATTTGAAGGTAATACAGTTCTAAAAGTCTCTTCACTGCTAAAGTAATCCGGATTAGCATTGGTTCTGAAGCGAATTGTAAACCCCCGGCCTGCATATACCTTTCTAGGTGCAAAGTTTAATATTTCAAGCAATGTTGGAGGTTCCGCGACAGGAATTGGAGGAAGTTCGTTTTTCGGTTTTCTCGATTCAGGCGGTGAAACCCTTGGAGAATCCCCTTCTCCACCAACCTTAGTATGAATCTTAACCCTGCTAGCAAGCCTTTTCCTAATATTTTCGAGAGCTTTAGAGTCGGTTCTTTTCAAGTACTTTTCTTTTCTAGTCTTATTCCTATCATGTAGTTCTTCGTCACCACCTAAAGTTGAAATAACCAGAGATTTCAATTCATCAAGAATCGATGTATCTCTCAACGACTCACGAGTACTTGGAAATAATTGCCTGCGCGATTCGTTATCCAACTCATCACAAGTTATTTGAACAATCAAATACTTGTCAAGATATGATAATTTCAATTCATTTTTAATTATTGTATTCGGTAGCTCTCCTTGCTTTTGGCCGTTGAATGTAATTATGAACGGCTTTGAAGCAGTTGTATATTGGTTTATTCTATTGGAAGCGTTATCCCCTTCACCTGATAATAACCACCAATTTATCGTTACCTTACCACTTCTAAACTTCAATGTCGCTCGGTTCTGATATTCAACATTTTCATTTCTTTCAAGCAATCTTGAATTACCACCAACTGTGCGATTATCATGTTCACTTCCCGACCGTCTGTTTTCAATTCTAAACGGGAGCACCGGATCAAACAAATAATGGTGAGCTAAATACCAGAGCGATCTCGTTTGAGCAGTCATTACACTCTTGTATTTACCCAAATCCATAGAAACATGTCTTACTAAGGTTCCACAAACAAATTCTTTGTAGTCTTGTTCTACTTCAAATGTTATCGGATACTCTGTTTTACTATCGACTAAATACTCATAAAGACCGTGCTTATCTGTTTTAATATCTCCAGGATTAAAACGAACAATTGTAGCAGCAATAATTTTAGGATCAAAAATAGAGCGGGATACTATTATGGTGTAATTGGAATATGATAAGGCAGTGGATCCCCCTTGACCAAAAGCCCCAGCTAAAAACATTTTCTTTAACTTGCGACTAGCATTTAGACTAAGAATAGATTGACAGAACTCTTCTGCCTTGATACCTGTTCCCAGGTCTCTTATATCAACAGTTGGCTTATTAGGATCAAGAGAATCGTATAGTGTAACGCTTACCTGCCTACTAATATCCCTATACCCATCTTTTTTAAAGTTATCAATGTTAGATAATTTTCCTCCAGGAATGTTAAACCAAAGCTCAGCTGCAGAACGTGGGGAGAGTACATCTTTTGGTTGACCTAGATCCCACCACCTTCGATCGATTACCGCATCAATCGCATTGGTTACCCTTTCAATAAGGCCTGCTGCTGGATCACTACCTAAATTAATTGTAGCTAGATTGTTTTCCCTATCCCCGACAGCTCTCCACTTTGTTCTAAAGGAATACTTTGTTTGTATAAGAGTCAGAACATTTAATACTTCCGTATCTGTTCGTGCAGATAATATTTCTTTAAGGGCTTCTTGCATAACCAATTAACCTCCTTTAATCTTCCTTCCCTTTTTTTGATTTCTTCTCAGATGTAATCGGATCATCCAAACTAACAACAAACTGATCTTCAGACACAATATCAACATAATACTTCAAAGATTTCGAGACATCGAACTTAAATTTCAACTGTAGGAATTGAATAAATTCACGACATGATATCCGGACGTTTTTTGTTTTTTCATCAATCTGAGGCACACTAAACCCTGAACTATCACCATCTTTCAAAAACTTTACATATAGTTTTTTTGATGAAGTATCGCAACCCAATAGTACACTAGATGCATTTTCAAAATAAATCAAACAACCAGCATTAAAGCTAATACCATAAGATGCAATAGTAATAGATGGTATTGCCTTGTTTGGAGAAAACCATTGTATTGTCATTGTCAAAACCACCTCTTCAATAGATTTTAATATCGTGCTTTTATTATGTCAATATTGTATTTATTTTTCAATAAAAACGTTTTTTATTTTCGGATTTATATACACTTACTTTCCCCATCTCACCTACTTAATCTAGTATCTTAACGAATGACGAGAGTACCTAGTTAAAATTCTCTGGTTCTTGACCTTTGGAGAAGAAAGTTACGCATGAGACGATATTCAAAAATCACGACATCTGCGAAAACGTCCCTGACTCTTATCTTTTTCATAACGAAAATTACCCGGTCAGAGTACGAAAACATACATCAACGTATCGATAACCTCCATAAAAATGTGGCCAAAATGAAAATAATCAGCTTTACAATACAAAAGTGGCAACGGTAATACAACCGTCAATCTCGCTTATAGAACGCAATTTTATACTTATAATCGTTCCGGACGTCTAATGCGATCTAACGTAGTCTCCCTCCTGCTGAAAACACTTCCCTCGACATTTTGAACCTACTCCAAAGGCAAACCATATTCTAAACAGAAGCGTGGAGGTCGATTCAACTGAGGTGTTTTGATTTTTCTCACGTTACGGAGTCAGTCCCGACCTCTGGATTGAGGCTTATTCATTATTAGGTACCTCTTTTTTTCATTCAATAGCTTCCTGAGAATCTCATTTAAGTAAGTGATTAAATTCTCATTGTCCCCCACCTTAGAATATAAAAGAATTGCAATTTTGATCCTAAAGAAGTAATATAGGCTACAAGATGAATACGACACTTCAGCACCGGAGTCAGTGGACAACCTCTACTAGTTGAGGATAACCAAAAGGCAGGACGAAGTTATTTGGTAAAACCTATATATTAGGTTTGGATAATAACGCTGATTACAAAAGCATCTCAAAAATCATTTGGGATATTTTTGTAATGAGTGTTTTTTTGTGTTTATCGAAAGAAGTGCTTCCATAATTCAATTGAAGAGGATGAATGTGAATGACTGAAAATTTACAAATTCTAAGCAAAGCATTACAGGTTAACATGGAAACTAGTTTCATTGAAAACATCAGGGATATTTATCGTCAATACGGTTTTTCTGATCGACAAAAGAGGGCATGCGAACCATTTTTATTCGATTTAACGAAGGAAAACGCTGCTAAAGCATTAGAAATAACACCAAAGGCATGGGTGTTTGTAAGAAACTTCTTAAGTTGCGAAGAGTTGATAGAAGTGATGACTAGAATTGTGGAAAAGAAGAAGCCAAACAGCCAATATCTGAATGTGCTGGTAGGAAATCAATTCTTGGCACCTCTAATTGATCAATTGCTCAAGACATCTTGCGAGGAAAAAATAGAAAGGTGCATTAGAAGACGTAACATGAACATCAAACTACGCAATTAATCAGTTATACTTTCCCCCTTGTTCATTTACGAGTAAGGGCTTTTTGAAACAAAGGAGCCTTTAAACCCATATTATATTCGTGAATATAATCAGAAAGGATTTGAAGATATGTTGTTACCAAATTTGCCGACTAAAACAATGGGTGGAAAAATGTTTTGGAACACCCTAGATTTCAGTAATGGATGGAAATTGCAGCAAAACCTTTTCACTGGACATTTACGTATTCTTGATCAGGACGATGTGAGACAAGCTTGGGGACTTGATGAAAGTAATTTTAGGCATACCTTCCGTAATTTCGTTGAAACCCGTTCCTAGGTTATCTGAACGATCTTTGGTTAAACTTTTCCCTAACATACTAATGATCAAATGAGTATTCTAGAAAATACCTTTTAACCAAAAGCCTATTCTCCCCTACACCTTTTCCAAAGATTAAAAGAAGCGGAAGTGAGTTAAACCTAGACTCACTTCCGCTTTTCAACTTCCCAAGCAAAAACTGCTTTTATAATTGACAAAATAAGAGCTCGGTCAGAAACTGGGCGTTCTGACAACATCACGACAATTTCTCCAAGTTCTGTTTGAGCGTATAAAGGATCCATAGAGTGGAACAATTGCTCCAAAGGAATCTCCAAGCTTCGGGAGATCTTTTGCAGGCTTTCAATAGTCAGGTTCTTCTCGCCTCGTTCAATCTGACCAATGTAGTTGGTGTGCAGACCGGAACGCTCACCAAGCTGCTCCTGACTCAATCCCTTGTCCAAACGAAGAACACGAATTCGTTCTCCTAATGCTTTCGCCAACTGCTTGGTACTTGCTTCCATTCAACCCACCTCCACTCAAGCGTACAAGAGGTGGATTTCGTTTAACACACACTATAAATGTTAATTGACTAATCAATAACATTCATTAGATAATGTAGGAAGATTCTACTAAATTCAAGTGTAATTCCTATGATCCGACAGTCACGAATAGAAGAATAGATAAGGTGATACTCATTAAGGGAGGATGTTCAAGAATGCGAAGCATTGAGGTACTTGAAGAAAATCCATTAACAGGTAACGAAATTGATTTTGAAGAAGTGATAGGGTTTGTCATTATGGCTTCTACTAATCTCGGAATAGCAGAAGGCCATTGGCAGCATCTAGTTAGGGAAATGGTTCTGGAAGTGGAAAAGACCGATTCCCTGATTGCCGAGGAGGCTTATTTCAATCCAAGCTACGTAAAAGATGGATTGATGAGCTTGTCAAAATGGACAGTGACGAAGGCAAAGCTCAGTCATTCCATTGACCGTAAAGAGAAGTTGACTCTAATGGGTGATGGTCGATTAAGTGAAGTATTCGTGACAGAAAAACAAGCTGTAGGTTATATGATTCTGGCAGCAAAGAAACTGCACTTTTTGCATGAACAGATAAAAGCACTAGAAATGGAAGTACATTACCTACTTATCACGACGGAGAGCGAACAGGCGTTAGACGTATTCTTAGACTTCATCGAAAATTAGTAAGCAACGGTGAAGTATTCGTTAAGTTAACGCGACTCTTCTGACTCCAAGAGGAATATCGCGAATCCTCGCTACTCTCCTATCACTCCAACAATCTATAACCAAAGAATAGAAAGGGGTATACACCCATGTTCCAACTCATCGTCGTACTTGTCATTGCCTTTATCATTTTTCGAACGATCCACCGTATCTTTAGCATCACTTATTTAAGTGGCCAAGTTCTCTTCACCATGATTCTCGGCTGTCTGGTAGCTGCGTATGCCGTGGTGGAGTTCTTTCTTTCCCTGATAAATTAACATGGGTCAATCTGAGTATTAATCAATAACAATTGTACAATATCAATAAAAAGTGAGAGAGGCATCTTCCCGAAATAAAAAGGGAAGGTGCCTTTTACTGTTCAAGGAGGCAATCAACCATGCGGCCCATCAAAACGATTCAGGATGTCCGGTTACTACGGGAAGCACAAGTGTTTACCGACACTTTCATCACATTTTTGGAAGGAGAATTTTTGGAACTTAAGGAAGCCTTCGATTTCGATGGTTTAGATGAGGATTTCACGTTGGGCATGCACGGTTACATGTTGGTCTTGGAGAAAGGTGACAATCTGCGTGACTTGTCTATGGTGGGACTGGATCGAAGAATGGGGGGACTATTAGGAAGCCTGCCAGAGTTCATAGAGAAATGGGAGCGCAATGGTGAGTATTGGTTCAAGGTAGTCGTAATCTATTCCAACGAGTATGGCATGGCGTTCTATCTTTCATCAGCAGCCATAAAAGACAATGAGCAAGTCATCTCTTGGTTGGAAGAACAGATTGAAAGAGACGCTATATATCAAATGACGGGGGAAGGAAGATGAACAAAGAAGAGTTGATTCGGGAGTTCAAGCGGGAATTAAAAGGAGGATATCCGCTTTACCTTGAAGATAGACGTATCCTGTATATCATGAACGGGTTACTGTTCATTCGAAAAATCGAGTGTGAAGGCGGAGAAGTTCAGGTCAACATAGATAGAGTACGGGTGATTTTGGACGAACTGGCGAATAAACGCATTCGAGAAATGAAAGAAGCCATTGAAATACAGCGATTTCTCGAAGAATAATCTAAAACGATAAAGATTAAGGGGCTTCTTCTTCAAGGAAGTCCCTTGTTGATAATTGAGGGGAGATTAAATGAACGAAACCAAGATATTAGCTACTGGAAAGAAACCAGCCAAACGGGTCAATATAGTACGTATTCAGATGGTGAGGGAATCAAGCCTTTTGTACCCTCAACGCCGTATTCGGATGGCCAAGGATGCAGCAGGCCTGTTCCAGAAGTTTCTACAAGATACGGATCGCGAGGTGTTCCTATTGCTGTGTTTGTCAACCAAAAATGAACCAACTGCGATTCACACTGTTTCCGTTGGATCGTTAGATAGTTCGATTGTTCATCCCCGTGAAACCTTCAAGGCGGCAATCTTAGCAAACGTCAGTTCCATCATAGTAGCGCACAATCATCCCAGTGGTGACCCTACGCCAAGCAGAGAGGACATCCAGGTGACAAAGACACTTCAGCAAGCGGGAGAACTTTTAGGTATCACTTTTTTGGACCACATTATCATCGGTACTGACGGTACCTATGTTAGTTTAAAGGAAGGCCGGTACATTAAGAATGAAAACGCAGAAGATTTTTTCTTCGGACAGATACGTGACACGGGGAGTTACCAAAGTTGTACCGATTGAACGAATTAATCTGGATACTTGTGAAGCATGTTCTTGAAGGCATGAGTAGAAAACAGGCGATAGTCAGAGTAACAAAAGAACGTGGACTAAACCAAGAAGACTTTCAAGCAACACTGCTGTGGCCGATCAAGCAACGATGATAGATTCAGGGGGGACAGTGGTTTGCCCTTTTTTTCTTTCACACACAGAGAACCCTTTTGATAAAAGTCGATGTCGAGTCGTCGACGACTTCACCACTATTAGGGGATCTAGCTGTTCAACGACGTAAATGTAATCTGGATCTATTAGGTTTGAAAGAACATATTCAAATGAAGAAAATATCTACGGATCAACTGGAGAACGTAGGAATTCCTATCATCTGATGATCAAACCGATAAAAATTTCCATTCGAAGAAATAACAGAAGACGATAGCCTCCCCCCTACGTGACCTGAAATCAGTCAAACTAATGAGTTCAGAGAACCATTTTCCAAAGATAACGAATACTTGGCAACCGAATACGTCCTACCCTCCCCTTACAAGCCACCTTCTTTTGCTGATTGACGATACTTGTCGGGCAAAATGGCACAATAAATATGGATTGTTACATTCCCAGCTACAGTTGGCTTGTAATTAGGCAGTTTATCAATACCTATCAGAGAAAAATAAAATGAATAGCATGTGATAACCGAAATTTGGTAAAACCCGAGTTCGCTCGCCCTTTTGCTGTGCCTAATCTAAAAGTATAATGAAGTCACATTACCTTAACCATCGAAAGGAAAAACTCCCATGAATGAAGCTATTACAAGGTCTCTTGATACCTCAAAAGGGAAAAATATTAAAAAGCTGATCGATAAGTGCCATCAGCTATACGACCTTTGCTCCATCAATATATTGGACCAGAAGCAAGCTAAGAAAGTTATCGGCACTAATCAAGAGGAATTTGACATACTAGTAACAATCCTTACTTCGAATGAACCAATCTCTAAATTATTTCCATTCGATCGAGTGGAACGCACAAAAAAATATGAAGAGACATTGAAAAAGATTACTGATTTCCTGAAGAAAGAGAGGAACTCTCAAACTCGAAAATCTAATGCAGCTACAAAGGAGTTTGAAGAAAGATCTCACAAAATGCTAATGATGGCTTCAAAAAAATCATTAGTTAAACTGATTATTAACAACCTGCCCAGTAGTAAAATCGAGAAAGCTATCAAAATAATTGAAAAGCATCAGAGGAAGAAAAAAAAACCGAATGAACCAGAGAGCGATGATTAACTCACTCTCTGGTTTTTTCAATAATATCAGTTATTTTTTTGTCATATAGATATACAGAGAAAAAAAGAGAATTCTACAGTATTATCATCAAATAATGAGATAAACCACGTAAATCCAATGTAGGATATACATGCTTTTCCTTTCCGGGAGCATATGCTTCCGAGTTACCTACTCGTTATTATTTTCCCCCATTGTAGTCAAAATGAAGATCCCACATGGACATGTTAAATTAATAGACATAAAGCAAGTACTTCAGTTCCAGCGCAGAATCACATCTTTTGTTCTTTGACAGCTGAATACAAGCATCACTCATTTCAAGGAGGAAACCACATGGAAAAATTGAAAATTGCCGTCATCAACAAATGGTTGCTCACAAAAGAGGATACAGCCACTTTAGAAAAGATGGCATCAGAAGGCAAACTCATTTCACAGGATTTGACGACTGCTAAGCTTGATGAACATCATCCAGTTGATCATCCAGCGAATGATGATCAACATCATTTGGTTAAGTTGTTGTTAGAATACGGCACAGAAAAAACCCAGGAAATACCATCGGATATTCCTACTCAGAAACCAATGGAATTTTTAAGTCATGTTGGAAACAGGTTTTGTACAAATACTTTCAAACTTCACAATAACTATCTGGAATTCAGATGCTACGCTGGTGAAGGGCTCCCTGTTGAAAGTGTTAGACATATCATTCATGGGATAAACGAGTATTTCGGTCCAAATATTAAAGATGTTTTACAAGGACTTGAGATTGATAATTATCACGTGACGTTTATTGTAACGCAGATATTTCGTTACTAAAGTCAGATTGATTAGCTCATTTCAGAGTGATTAATATCCGAATATTCCGTTATCCACTGTACTGTCCCTAAAATGTAGTCAGTAGCAACAACAGAGTCCACCCCTACCCCATCTGTTGCTACTGACGCTAAATTCGGGACATCAAAAAAGAAACCAATAAAAAATTCAAAAAAAAGGAGACATATCACATGTTTAAGTCAACGAACAAGCGTATTCTGGAGCGTCCGATTTCTACCTTCCCTCTCGTACCAGATGGCGTATATAATGGTCAGCTCGAATCAGTCGAGATCAAAGAACTGGAAAGCAGCTTTCATCCCAATGGTAAACGTACAGCGGTCAATTTCAAGATCAACATCAAACTTCCAGATGACGAAGTAGAAACCTTGTATGTCTCCCCTACTTATACTTGGAGTATGAAAGGGAAGCTTATCAAACAACTAGACGATCTTGAAGCACTACCAGAACCAGGTGAATCACTAGATTTGGATCGTTTGGAAGGCATGAACGTGACTGTATATGTCGAGAACACTGAAAAAGACGGTCAGACCTACAGCAACATCGTAAAAATGACAAAAAGAAAGCCCGCTGAAGTACCGAGACCACCAATGCCTAGGAAGAGAGCTAACAAACCAGTTGAAGTGGACATAGACAGTTTCTTTGGCGATGACGATATTTAGATTTGGAACTGGATGATCTAACAGAACGTGGATAATAGTCATTGTCCCCTGTAAGTGATTTACAGGGGATCGTTTACCCATGTTTGAGACAAAGAGAGGAGAAACAGCATGTTTAGAACGGAGAAATCATCTACTGAGATGATACACATGCTCGAGATCTTGAGCAATCCCGATGAGGTACGAGAGCTACGGGTACTTCATACTAATAAAGGTACAGTGAGTGGGTACTTTAGTGACAACGACTCACTTGCAGAAGCAGCTCAAGTTTTCAATGGTGAGTTTCCTGTCTACGTGACCCTGAATCCTGTCAATCCAGCGTTACTTGCGCGTGCAGAGAATCGGGTTATGGAACGAGCCAAACAGACAACTAGTGATGCAGACATTGCCCATCGGTACTGGTTTCTTGTAGATTTTGATCCCGTACGACCGTCAGGAATTTCATCTACCAAAGAAGAGCACCAGGCGGCGGTGAAACTTGCTGAACAGGTGAAAGCTACTCTGCTTGAACAAGGATGGCCTGCTCCCCTTCTTGCAGATAGTGGTAATGGCGCTCATCTACTCTACTACATCGACTTGCCTAACTCTCATGAAAGTACGGAGCTTGTCAAAAAGGTTCTACAAGCATTGGACTTGCGATTTAGTACACATCAAGTGCAGGTCGACACGACAACTTATAACGCTGCACGTATCTGCAAACTGTACGGAACAATTGCTTGCAAGGGGGACAACACGAGAGAACGTCCCCACAGGTTGTCACAGATTCTTGATTGTCCGGATGAACTATTCCCGGTGTCTATTGAGCAATTGCAAACGGTAGCCAATCAATTTCCAACAGTAAAGGAGCCTCATAAAAAGGGAAAGAAGGCAGTGACCAATCGCTCTGAATTTGACCTCGAAACATGGCTAGCTGAGCATAAAATCGAAGTAGCATTTAAAGCACCTTGGCAAAACAAAGCAACAAAGTACGTACTGGACACTTGTCCGTGGAACGAAGCTCACACCAATCGGAGTGCCTTCATCATCAAGTTTGACAGCGGAAGCATTGCAGCAGGCTGCCACCACAACAGTTGTTCCCATAACACATGGGAAACGCTGCGGGATTTACTTGAACCAAACGAGAGAGATACTTCAAGTAAATCAAAGGATGGAGAAGAAACACAGGCGGACATTCTTATTCTACTTGGGGATGAAGCAACTTTTTTCAGAAACGACATGGAAGAAGCATTCGCAGCAGTAGAGATCAACGGCCACATCGAGCGCTGGAAAGTGAAAAGTCGTCCCTTTAAATTGTGGCTAACTAAAAAATTCTATGAGAAAACAGGCAAAGCACCTGGCACCGATGCGATGAATCAAGCCCTCGGTGTCATGGAAATGAAAGCCATGTTTAAAGGAGAACAGCACTCGCTACAATTGCGAGTTGCAGAGCTCGATGGCGCATTTTACTACGACCTAGCTGACAAAAGCTGGAGAGTTGTAGAAATAACTCCACAGGGTTGTAGCATTTTAGATAACCCCCCCACTCTTTTTGTGCGAAACAAGAACTTGAAAGCGCAAGCAGAGCCTGACTTTGATGGAGATCTTCGATGCGTTCTTAACCATGTGCGATTAAAAGATGCCGACGACCAATTACTCTACCTTGTTTATCTAGTTACCTGTTTAATCCCGAACATCCCTCATCCAGTTCTCGTATTGAGTGGAGAAAAGGGAGCATCGAAATCTACAACGATGCGAATGACGAGGTCGATTATTGACCCTGCAGTTCGTGATTTGCTTACTATGCCCAATAGTAAACAGGATCTCGCTCTTTCCCTAGCCAACAACTACATGCCATGCTTCGACAATCTCGACACGCTTTCCGCAGAAAAAAGTGACCTGCTATGTATTGCCTCCACAGGAGGAGGATTCAGCAAACGAACACTGTATAGTGACGATGACGAAACCATTTTAGAGTTTCTTCGCTGTGTCGGACTTAACGGGATTAATGTTGTAGCGACAAGAGCTGACCTGTTAGATCGCTCCATCGTGATTGAGCTAGAGCGGATTGACGAAAACGAACGAATGGAAGAAAAAGAAGTATGGAAGGCATTTAATGCGACAAGCCATCCATCGTCGGTGGCGCTTTGCACACACTTTCTAAAGCTATGGAGATCTACCCTACAGTACAATTGGACAAACTGGCACGGATGGCAGACTTCACACGTTGGGGCTATGCTATCGCAGAAGCACTAGGGTTAGGTGGGAAACGATTTCTTACGGCGTATTTCAACAATCAAAACAAGTCCAATGAAGAGGCTGTTTCTGCCCATCCAGTCGCTGCCACCGTCTTAGCACTGATGAAAGGGAGACACAAATACAAAGGGACAGTAGCAGAACTACTGAAAGACTTAGAATTGATTGCACTTAAAGAGAAAATTAACGTACATGTCCCATCTTTCCCGAAAGCCGCTCACATGCTGAGTCGCCGTTTGAAGGAAGTGAAGTCTAACTTGAAGCAGTTGGGCATTGTGTACGACATTCGTCATGCTGGGGATGCAAAGGTGGTTCGCATCGAAAAGCTACGATCAGCAAAACTCAATAATGAGGATAAACCAAATAATTTGAACGATATTACCCTGCCAAGAAAACAGCTACAGCTTTCTACTAAGGAATGGATAGATCTGAGAGACCCAATCGAGGATGAGATATAGTTCCGACCTATGATAAACCTAGCGTACCGTCAGAAGCGGAAGTACCGTCATTTTTCATTCTCAGATCGCGATCGTACTGACACTACTGACGCTACTTGCAGGTCATTTAAGGACATGTCTACCTCCCAGAAAAAACGAAAAGGCAGAGCATTCAGATATATATTATAAATTTGATCCCTACTGATACGATAGGGATTTTGAACACTAAAGGAACAGCAATTCTAAGTTATTAAAGCAAGTGCTCCACATGGCACTTCGTTACCCGACATCAATCGAGCTTAGAGAAAAACGTGTGGGTACGAGAAAGACTGAATACAGATGGGAGACATAAAACGATGATCCAAACACACAAAGCAACCATAACTCGCAAAAACCTGAAGAGCGGCCAGTACCTATCTGAGAAAATAATCGTGATCAAGGAAGAGGGAATTGACTACGACGCTGACAGCCGCTACTACTCCCCTGCCGTTAGCCTGCTCGAGAAAATGTTCGAAGAATTGAAGAATTAAAGAATTAAAGAACTAACTAACCACCCATTCCCTCCCCTCGACTGGGAGGGAAATTTATTTGAACAGAGGAGAAACCAACTATGAACAAAAGAGCAGCCATCTATGCTCGCTTCTCAAGTGACAATCAGCGTGACGAATCAATCGACGCTCAGATCCGTTCCATCGAAGAGTACGCCAAGCGCAACCACTACGAAATTGTAAAAATCTACGCCGATCGTGCTAAGAGCGCCACATCCGACAAGCGCCCTGAATTCCAAAAGATGATTCATGACAGTTCACTCGACCTGTTTGAAGTAGTCATCGTTCACAAACTTGACCGTTTCAGTCGTGACAAATACGACAGCGCTACCTACAAACGAAAGCTAAAGCAAAACGGAATCAAACTGGTGAGTGTCACCGAAAACTTAGACGGCTCACCTGAGAGTGTGATCCTTGAATCCCTTCTTGAGGGGATGGCTGAATACTACAGCAAAAACCTCGCCCGGGAAGTAATGAAGGGCATGAAGGAGAACGCCTACCAATGCAAGCATACAGGTGGTCTTGCACCTCTGGGCTATGATGTCGATCCAGCGACAAAGCAGTACATCATCAACGAAACGGAAGCTGCTCCTGTCAAAATGATTTTTTCTATGTACCTCGACGGATATGGCTACAATAAGATCATTGAAGCACTAAACACCAAGGGCTACAAAACCAAACTAGGCAAGCCTTTCGGCAAAAACAGCATCCACGACATCCTTCGGAACGAAAAGTATTCCGGTGTGTACGTCTTCAATAAAACCGCAAGCAAGAATGCTTTCGGTAAACGAAACGGACATGCCATCAAAGGCGATGAAGATGTGATCCGTATCCCTGACGGCATGCCAGCACTCGTCTCTCCCGAAGATTACCAAAAGGTCGTCGATAAAATGGCAGCAAACAAGCGCTCCCCTGCCGCTTATAAAGCAAAAGTATCATACCTGCTCAGCGGTCTGATTGTCTGTGGTGAGTGCCTGGAAAAGCTGGGTCAAGGCTTTGCTATGATGGGTAATTGCCGACCGATTGGTAGAAACAAGATGAAGTACGTCACCTACCGTTGCAGTAATAGAGACAACAAAAAGAATTGCGACAACAAAGAACTGCGCCGGGAGCATATCGAAAATTACATCATCTCCGAGTTGCACAGCAAAATTTTCAATGACGATGTGATTCCCCAACTGGTCGAGCAACTAAACGAACACCAGAATTCGTTGAATACCGAAAGACAAGAGGAACTGACAGCGCTCAAAGCAAAACTGCAATACGTCAGCAAGCAACTCGACAACATCGTTTCAGCAGTCGCCCAAGGCTTTACTCAAGCGTCTTTCCTGGAGAAAATGTCAGAATTGGAGGAACAGAAAAACAATCTTATGTTCAGCATCAAAGAGCTGGAAATGGACAACAAAAAAACAGTCATCACAGAGGACATCCTGAGACAACTGTTTGGCATGTTCAAGTCGTATGTAGCTGAGAAAAACATTCCTGAAATCAAGAAGTTCATCGGTAGTTATGTCGAAAAGGTGATCGTCTACAAAGAACATGTAGATGTTATATTCAAGATCAAAATTGTGGATTTGTTAGGTGGAGGCGGGGGGATTCGAACCCCCGTCCGAAAACAGCGATACATGAGCATCTCCGAGCGCAGTCACTCATTTAAATTTCGGTACCGGATTCGCGGAGTGACGCGCTGACCCGTTACCTAGCCTGATTGATCTTCTTCCTTCGGCTCCAGGCGGAAGCCTCCGGCGTATCCCACTAAAGTTGAGCGCTAGTCATGCCACATGGGCGATGGAATGGTAGCGCCTCACTGGTTATTAAGCAGCGAGAGAAAGTTGTTTGTTGCCAGTTAATGGCGTTCCGCGTTGTTGACGAGGTCCGCAGCCCCCCGGCTCGCTTCTCATGCTCTACCATCCCCGTCGAATCCAGAACGCCCCCAGGTAGGTGAGAAAAAGTCTAGGTGAAGAGCCATTAAATCCGCACCTAGACTATATTGAACAGTGTATAGGCTTGTTGTTGCTTATTAAATATAGCACAGGCGACAACCAAAACTCAACGTTGATTGCTGCCAAGCCTGCCAGTGCAATCCAATCAACCTTTTTGACGTTCGCGCAGAGCACGATCGATATCACGCGCAGACTCTTTTTTCTTGAGGTCTTCGCGCTTGTCGTAGTTCTTTTTTCCTTTGACAAGTGCGAGCTCGACCTTGGCCCAGCCGCCCTTCAAATAAATGCTGAGTGGGACCAGCGAGTAGCCTCTTTCGCGAATCAGACCATTGAGCTTGAGGATTTCCAAGCGGCGCATCAGCAGCTTGCGAGTCCGCTCTGGCTCATGGTTAAAACGATTTCCCTGCTCGTACGGACTGATGTGCACATTGTACAGAAGCAATTCGCCATTCTGCACACGGGCGAAGCTGTCCTTGAGCTGGACACGCGCCGCACGCACGGACTTGATCTCCGTACCGGTCAGCTCAATGCCTGCCTCGTATACTTGCTCGATGTGGTAATCGTGGCGCGCTTTTCGGTTTTGGGCGATTGTCTTGGTTCCGGCCTTCTCTTTTGACATGGAGATCACCTCACTTGTACGTACTGCGTTTCGTACCAGTTAGTCTAGCAAATTTTGCCCATTGTGACAAGTCATTTACCCGGTAAATAGCCATCCCCGAAAAGGGAAACGGATCGCTCCGAGTACTTTTCGGGGTTTAAACAATTGTTTAACGGCGTTTCCGTTTCACCTGACTGGCTACATTTTTGCGATTCTTTTTCTTGGACTTGACGAGATCTTCCCAGAATCCCTTCTGGCGTTTCGCTGGGGTATCTCCTTCTCCTGTACCGATTGGCAGCACTTCTTCACCGTTCGATGCTTTGCCCGATCCAGTACGACGAGGAGGTTTGTTCCCTTCCGCTTTGCGGCGATCCTTGTATTTCTGACGGATTTCCGCCGGATGCTTTTTATCCTTTTGTCGATCTGGTCGATCTGGTCTGCCAGGACGATCTGGTCGGCCTGCACGTGAACGATCTTGTTGCTTGCCACGTGTCGGCTTACGATCCCCACCGCGACCATCTATTACGCGTGGCGTGCGTTCACGGCTACCACGGAAGCCAGCCTTCGGCATCCCGACGATTTCGAAGTCGATGGTGCGTTCATCCACGTTGACATTCGCTACACGTACCTCGACGACATCCCCGATCCGGTACTGCTTTCTAGTACGCTCACCGACCAGCGCAAACATTTTCTCATGGTAATGATAGTAGTCGTCGGTCAAAAAGCTGACGTGCACCAAGCCTTCAATGGTATTAGGCAGCTCGACAAAAATCCCAAACGAAGTGACGCTGGAGATGACACCTTCGAATTCTTCTCCCACTCGCTCAAGCATGAACTCCGCTTTTTTCAGATCGTCTGTTTCACGCTCGGCATCGACAGCCAACCGTTCACGCTGTGACGCATGCTCTGCGATTACTGGCATTTGCTCTGCCCAGTACCCCAGACGTTTTTCTGATATTTGATTCCCCAACTCGATCCATTCGCGAATACGGCGGTGGACGATCAGGTCGGGATAACGGCGAATCGGCGAAGTGAAATGGGTATAAAACTCCGTTGACAAGCCGTAATGCCCCAGACTTTCCGCGTCGTAACGCGCTTGCTTCATCGAACGTAGCATGACGGTACTGATAATAATTTCTTCTGGCGTTCCTTTTACCTCTTCCAGCAGCTGCTGCAACGCACGTGGATGAACAGAATTGCCCTTCCCGCGGATCGAGTAGCCAAAATTCGTGATGAACTCCATGAAGGCCATGAGCTTTTCAGCGTTCGGGTCTTCGTGAATCCGGTACATGAACGGCTGCTTCATCCAGTGGAAGTGCTCCGCTACTGTTTCGTTGGCAGCGAGCATGAACTCCTCGATGATCTGCTCCGCAATCGATCTCGTGCGAAAGCCGATTTCCGTAGGTGTACCCGCTTCATCCACATAAATTTTCGCTTCGCGGAAGTCAAAGTCAATGGCACCACGCTGCATACGTTTTCCACGCAACTTCAATGCCAAATTCTTCATTTCCTCGAACATCGGGACGAGCTGGCTGTACTTCTCGATCAGCGCTTCGTCCTTGTCGTCCAAAATACTTCGTACATCCGCATACGTCATGCGCTCATCTGTACGAATCACGCTCAAAAATATATCGTACTTAACGGTGTTCCCGCCTGCATCCATCTCCATATCACAAGAAATCGTCAAGCGATCCACCTGCGGATTGAGACTGCATATTCCGTTGGACAAGCGATGTGGAAGCATCGGAATGACGCGGTCAACCAAGTAGACACTGGTACCGCGACGATACGCCTCATTATCCAGCTGGGACTTATCGCGAACGTAATAGCTCACGTCAGCGATATGAACGCCGAGTCTTACGTTTCCATTTGGCAGCTTCTCAAGAGACACCGCATCATCCAAGTCTTTGGCATCTGCTCCATCAATGGTGACCATCATACGATCACGTAAGTCACGCCGACCCTTGATCTCTTCCTCGGATATCTCATCTGGTGCCGCCTCAGCCTCAGCTAATACGTCCTCAGGAAAAGCCTCAGGCAAGTTAAACTTACGGATGATCGACAGAATATCGACGCCCGGATCGTTCTTATGTCCGAGAATCTCGACGACTTCACCCTCTGGATTCACACGCCCCTCTGGATAGCGAACGATGTTCACGACTACCTTGTGACCATCTACTGCTCCATTAAAGGAGTCCTTCGGGATAAAAATATCTTTGCCGATTCGCTTTTCGTCGGGGATGACAAACGCGTAATGCCTCTCATCCTTGAATGTCCCTACAACCTGCTTGATTCCGCGCTCGACAATGCGGATGATCTGCCCTTCCAGGCGATTGCCGCCCGCTTCTTTTTCCACGCGGACAAAAACCGTATCGCCATGGAGTGCACCATTCATATCATTCGCATGTACATATACGTCATCCGAGTCAGGTGTCTCCGGGATCACAAATCCAAAGCCCTTCGGATGACTTTGCAGACGTCCGCGTACCAGATTCATTTTTTCAGGCACGCCATACCGATTCGCTCTGGTGCGGATCACCTCTCCGCTCGCTTCCAGTGCATTCAGCGTTTTCACAAGCTCCTTGAACGTGACAGAATCCTTGATTCCAAACGCTTCTTCCAGTTCCCTCACCGTCATCGGGTGGTATGCTTGCTCTCGCATAAACGCGAGTATTTTTTCTTGGTCTTCCATTCACAAACCTCCTTTTTCGCGTGGCATTCCCGCGTTTCTCCATGACCATCCTATTATGTAGTATTCACCGTTCCTGCATATCGCAATCGGAATAGAGAAAAAGACAGCAAGTTGCACTCGCTGTCTTTCGGCCGTTCGTCTATTACGCTCCTGATTTCAAGAAATACCCGAGCAAAATCGCAAAAATCATGAAGCCAACCGCAAATACAACGGTCAGTTTCCCTAAAAGTGCGTCAATCCCGCGGGCTTTTTGTTTGCCCATCAGTTGCTCTGCGCCGCCACCAATCGCTCCGGAAAGGCCGGCACTTTTTCCCGATTGCAGCAACACGACGATAATTAAGCCAATACTTGCGATCACAAGTAAAATTTTCGCAGCCAATGCCATTTTCATTCACCTCAAAACGTATTTCCAAGGCGGAAAAAACCAATACAACAACTTTATCACACTTGTCTGGTAACAGCAACCCGCTATCCCTTCCATTTATAAGAGAAATTCTTTCAAATAATATTGACCGTTATAAGGTAGAATAAGAGCAACGTGTTTTTACGAAATAATGGCAAATTGTGTACTTTCTTTGTCTTGTTTGGTAGTCTCCTTGATATTGTCAAACTTTTGCCGTAAAATTACCATGAAACTTTATTATTTGCTTTGGGAGGTCTTTGTCAGATGGCTGGGTCCAACAAAAAAGACATGAATCAAAACGATGTAATTGATTCCGCGAAGGCCTTTTTCACTTCGTTTGGTATCTTGTTTCTAGTTTTTCTCATTGCACTTGTAGGATCAATCATTTTCCCACCAAAACATGGCGAAGAAGCCAATGGTGGCGGCGCACCAACTGCACAAATTGACGCTGCTGCTGTATTTAAACAAAATTGCGCTTCCTGTCACGGTCAAAATCTCGAAGGCATTGCAGGTCCAAACCTGACGAAAATTGGAGCAACGCTCAGCGCTGACGACATTGCTAAAATCATCAAAGATGGTAAGGGCGGCATGCCTCCTGGAATGCTGAAGAAACAACCAGAAATTCAAGCGGTTTCACAGTGGCTGTCGGAGAAAAAATAAGTACATAGATAGCCAGTAAGAGAGAAACACCGAAGACTCGTCCTCTTCGGTGTTTTCCGCGTTAATGGGGAGGCTTTTACATATGACCATCAAGATCGAAGCTTTGGGGAAACAAATCCACTCTCCCACGAGTACATGGTTGTTTCGTGACGTAAACGCTAGTATTAAAGAACCTACGATTATTGGAATTCTGGGAAGATCAGGCCAAGGAAAAAGCACCTTGCTCCGTATTTTGGGTCGTCTTCTGCACCCTGATGCCGGTAAGGTTTTTTTAGAGAATACAGAAATGGCATTGTGGGACGCGAAAGCTTGGCGAATGAAAATCAGTTATGTGGCACAGCAGGCTGTTATGCTGCCAGGCAGTGTGGAAGACAACCTGCGGACAGTAAGTACCTTGCATCAACGTCCTTTTGATAAGAAGCTCGCCTCTGACTTGATGGAGCAGTTATATATGGAAGAGATCGATTGGTCAAAACCAGCCGCTCAACTGTCCGGTGGTGAAAAACAACGACTCGCTCTCGTTCGCAGCTTGTTGCTTCAGCCACCTGTCCTGCTGCTGGATGAGGTCACCGCTTCACTCGATATGAAAAGCAAGCAGGCTGCTGAGCGTCTCCTCGTCGATTTGCACCGGCAAACGGGCACGACCTTAATTTGGGTCACGCATGATTTAGAAGAAGCGCGAGTGGCTTGCAAGCGCATTTGGTTTATGGCCAACCACCAGCTCGCAGAAGACGCTGAAGCTGAAGCGTTTTTCCACTCGCCCCAATCCGTTGAAGCTCGTGAATTTTTGCAAGATGGAAATGTCTATGCTGCTCCAACCGAGGTGCAGCGATGACGCATACTTTTACGTTTTCATACATGTGGCTACTCTTTGCCTATGCCTTTGTTTTCATTGCCCTTCTGCTCTCTGTTTGGCAGAAGCTCGGTTTGGAAAAAGACATTTTGATTGGCACCATCCGTTCGACCGTTCAGTTGCTCGCGATCGGCTATGTCCTACATTTTGTCTTTGCTGCCGATAGTGTCTGGTTTATTTTCGTGATCATTCTCATGATGATCTTGGTCGCTTCGTGGAACGCTGCCAGCAGAGCGAAGCATTTATCGGGGATCTTTTGGCGGATCTCCCTTTCACTTGCAATAACAGAGATCATCACCATGGGACTGTTGGTTGTACTCGGGCTTGTCTCTCCTACGCCGCAGTACCTCATCCCGATGAGCGGCATGATTATTGGCAGCTCTATGATCGTCACGAGCCTTTTTCTCACGCATATGAACAGAGAAGTAGAAGCCTCTCGTGGGGAAATCGAAACGCTGCTTTGTCTGGGAGCCACTACACGCCAAGCCGTGCATGTGGTGTTGAAGCGCGCTGTCAAAGCGAGCATGATTCCTACCTTTGACACGATGAAAACAATCGGACTCGTCCAATTGCCAGGGATGATGACCGGAATGATCGTCGCGGGTGCCAGTCCCATCGAAGCCGTGCGCTACCAAATCCTCATTATGCTCAGCTTCAGCTCCTCTGCGGCTATTTCGGCTGTTCTGATCAGCATGCTCAGTTATCAGCTCTGGTTTACCCGGGATTCTATGCTCCACTCGTAAATGCACACACTGCCGGACCTTTGCTCCCGGCAGTTTTTTTGTTTTTGTAATGAAATGCACCCTGAGTCGTCAAATTACAAGTAGAACGTACAAAAGGTGGTTCAGCTATGGACAAAAACGGTTTAATGGAGCAATGGTTCCTGCGCTATGGCGATGATATTTACAAATTTCTTATTTACTACACAGGAACCCGCGATGTAGAAGACCTCGTTCAGGATGTCTTTTTAAAAGCGCTTCGGTCTCTGGATGCATTCGAAGGCAGATCGCAACCGAAAACATGGCTATTGACGATCGCGAGGAATACCGCCATCGATCATAAACGAAAGCAACGTCTTCGTAATTGGCTGCCAGATAAATGGCTGGCGAATGTAGAGACGGAAGAAAAAACACCAGAAGAAGTTCTGCATGTACATGAGGAGCAGCAAGCACTTTATCATGCAATCCGTGAAGTAAAGCCCGCTTTTCGCGAGGTGCTCATTTTGCGTGGAGTCAAAGGACTGTCCTCCAAGGAGACGGCTGAAATACTTGGGTGGTCCGAAAACAAAGTAAACGTGACACTGCACCGTGCCATGAAGGCTGTCAGGGAAATACTTGAGCGTGAGAAAAAGGAGATGATTGGCGATGCGATCTAATTCAGACCATGACTTACTAGCTAAATTGAAAGGGATGCCGGATATGAAAATGAGCGGAGAACAAAAGCACGAGATCGTTTCTGCTATTCGCCAAACAAATGTGAGCAAATCTGGGGGGACTGCTTCTTATCGTGGTTTCTCTGCGCTTGGAAAGGGATTGGCCCTCTGCTCGGTACTTGCTGTGACCGTCTGGCTGGGAGCCTCACTCCTTACGAATCAACAACAGAGTACAATGCCGGGCACCGTTGCGCCTATTGCTCCTGGCTCTCCTACTGCTTCTCCGGGACCGGGTCCAAACAACAGCGTAACGACACCGCCATCTCCGCAGTCAGAGGAGCTCTTGTCACAAATTCGCTCAAATGCGAAAGAAGGCAGAGTTATCTCCCTTCCTTTCGTTCTAGAAAAAACGGTAGATGAAGTCGAAAAGGGCTGGGGAAAACCTGAGAAAACCTACACGGCAAATGGATTGATCTACTCCGCCTACCCGAAAAAAGAAGTCGTATTTGGCTACAACAAAGGTATGCAGATCGTAGACATGCACAGGACAGATTTACGTTTGCAGCAAATTAGCCTGTCTGCCGTCGAAAAGAGCTGGGGAAAGCCAGGGCGTATCAGCGAGTTTGGTAATCAAACGATTTACACCTACGATGTCACAAACAACTATCAGGTGAAATTCCACTTCCAAGGAACAAAAAGCACGAACAAGGAAGACCTGATTCTTGTTGAATACCATCTGTATTACCCGCAAGGAAACAAAAATCTCATGCTGTATGCGAACAATGCCGAGATTTTGCAAAGCGTGCGTGATCTCGCCCGGAAAGGCCAAACCTTTGGCAGTCAGTATCATATAGAAAAAGATATGTTCGATGACGCAGAAAAACAGCTGGGCAAACCGGATGTCGTCTCCTTCATCAATGGCATCACGTACAATACGTACCGGGATCTCAATCTAGTCTTCGCCTTTAACAAAGGAATGCAGATCGTTGATATTCGCTCCTACGACCCACGCCTGCAAGCAATCACACTTGCCGAGGTGCGTGAAACACTTGGGGAGCCAGCTAGCAAAACCACAACAGGCGGCCAAACCATCTACACCTACAAGGTAACCCCTGATTATGAATTAAAATTCATTTTCTCAGGTATCATGACCGATGACCCAAACACCCTCTACATCGATCACGTAAACATTTACTACCCACGAGGAACATTCAACAACATGGCAGGATAACCACACAAAAAAGACGGGAGCATCAGTCCCGTCTTTTTTTCATTATTTACCGATGATGTAGCCTTCCAGCTCATCCAGTACTTTATTGGCTGCGATTACGCCACCGGAAGTATTCCAGATGGTGTCATCCACTTTGAATGCTTTATTGTTTTTCACGACGTTCAGGTTTTTCCAGAGAGGATCGTTCGTCCACTCTTGCTCCAGCTTGGAAGCCTCGCCTTTGCCTGTTTCGTACGTGAAGTAGAACATGATGTCGCCGTCCATTTCTGGAATGCGCTCTTTGGTTACTTCTGCTGCAAAATCGTCTTTGTCTTGGGAAGCTGGACGTGCCAGGCCAAGGTCTTTGAAGATCGCGCCAGTGAAGGTGTTTTTGTAGTAGATACGAACTTTACCTGGCATGAAGCGCACAACGGATACTTTTGTGTTCAGCTTGTCGCCAGCTTTTGTTTTGAATTCTTCTACGCGCTTGTTCCAGTCAGCGAGGACTTTTTCACCCTCAGCCTTTTTGTTTACTGCTTCTGAGAACAAGGAGAAGTTTTCTTTCCAGTCGCCGCGTGGCTCGTCAACGAATACCGTTGGAGCAATTGCAGTCAATTGTTGATAAATTTTTTCGTGACGGAATTTCATACCCAGAATCAGGTCAGGTTTCAGTGCAGCGATTGCTTCCAAGTTAGGTTGACCTTCTGTACCTACGGATTTTGTACCCTCAAGGAAAGACTTGGTGAAATCGTAGAATTGAGTAGGATCAACGGTCGAACCTACAGCTCCTACTGGCTTTACACCGAGAGCCATCAAGGTTTCTGTACCTTGGTTAGTCAACATAACGATGCGTTCTGGTGTACCTTTAATGGTTGTTTCGCCCATCGCGTGTTTCACTGTGTAGCTTTGGCCGGAACCCTCCGAATTGCCTGTTGCTTGATCAGCAGGCTTTTGTTCTGCCGGCTTTTGTTCACTTGCTTGCGGAGTACCACAACCTGTAACAACCAGCAAGAGCGCCATTAAGACAGCAAAGAAAGCTTTACCGCTTGCGGTCCGATATGTACGAGAAAACATGATGAAAGGACCCCTTTCCCTTTTCTATAATGAGAATTCATATCAATGACAGAGTCTATCCTACTCCCCTGCTTGTCAAAAGTCAATCACAATATGATAATGACTATCAACGTCATTGACACTTCCTTTATGTAGCTCTACACTTAACTATGAAACCATCTAAGAAATAAGGATGTAGCCATCATGAATTCTTTTTTAGCTAGCAACTTTCGTAAAATTCTGGGAGTGATATTCGCCCTTCTTCTCCTGACTTACCTCAGTTATGCCAGCCTCATCTTTGGCGTCATTGACACGAGTTGGCAAACTGCGATTGATGCCTACACGAATTTCAACGGCTCCAATGAGCACATTGTCATTAAAGAAGTGCGAGTACCGCGTGTGCTCAATGCGCTTACGGTCGGTTTTTGCCTCGGCTTGGCCGGAACTCTGCTCCAATCCTTGACGAGAAACCCTGTTGCAGACGTTGAACTGTTCGGTCTTAATGCAGGTGCTTCTCTTTTTGTTGTGTTCGCCGTTACTTTTGTCGGAATCAGCTCCTTGACTCAGTTTACGTGGATTTCCTTTTTAGGAGCCGCTGTAGCAGGTTTGATCGTTTACTTGCTCGGTTCATTCGGCAGAGATGGGCTTTCACCTGTGAAGCTGGTTCTAGCGGGTGCAGCTATCACCGCTTTGGCTTCCTCAATCCGACACGGCATGATGGTCCTTAATGAAAAAGCTACTGACGAGGTGCTGTTCTGGCTAGCAGGGTCAGTCGGAGGCAGAAAGCTGGAGTATTTAGCCACTGTCTTTCCTTATATGATCATCGCCTGGATCGCTGCTTTTGTCCTCGCACGTCCGATTCAAACCTTATTGATGGGTGATGACGTAGCAAAAGGTCTCGGACAACGCACATTATTGGTCAAATTCAGTGTTGGAATCGTCATTGTTCTCTTATCCGGTTGCGCGGTTGCTGTTGCTGGACCCATTGGTTTTGTCGGATTGGTTACTCCGCATCTGGCCCGCTATCTCGTTGGAATCGACACTCGCTGGGTGCTTTTGTACAGCGGTCTGCTTGGTTCCATCCTACTGCTGTTAGCAGACATCGGCGCTCGGTATATCGCAATGCCTTCAGAAGTTCCTATTGGAGTAATGACAGCCCTGATCGGGATTCCTTTCTTCATCTATGTCGCACGCAAGGGGCTGGATAAATAATGAAAGACTACCTGTCTCTTCGCATCGGCAAGCGCTTTTCATCGTTTCAGCTACATAAAAAGACGATCTGGTTTTCGCTACTCGCCTTGCTGATCGTCATCGCAGTGGCGGTTGTCAGTCTCGGAATGGGTGAAATGAAAATCGCCCCGCTCGATGTGGTCAAAGTTTTGTTGGGAATCGGTTCAGAAGAGAATGCTTTGATTGTGGAGCAATTTCGCCTGCCGCGCATCGTCATCGCTATTCTGGTAGGTGCCGCACTTGCCGTTGCTGGTGCCATCATGCAGGGCCTCGTCCGCAATCCGTTGGCTTCCCCAGATATTCTTGGAGTATCCGGTGGAGCATCTGTTTTTGCAGTCGGCTTTTTGATCCTATTTGAAACAGCGAGCATCAAATGGCTTCCTCCCATCGCTTTTTTGGGAGCGACATTGACAACATTCCTGCTGTACGCCCTCTCTTGGAAAAAAGGCGTTACGCCGCTTCGTCTCGTCATGATTGGTGTTGGAATCAAAATCGCAGCGGGTGCCATTGTCACCATGCTGATCATGTTCAGCCCGTTTTTGCTACAAAATAAGGCATTGCTCTGGCTGACAGGAAGCATCTACGGCGTTGCCTGGAACGACGTATTCATGATTTTGCCGTGGGTCGTCGGACTGATTCTCGTAGCCGCCTTACTTGCTAGACGCTTGAACATTCAACAGCTCGGCGATGATCTGGCGACGAGTCTCGGCAGTTCCTTGCAATTGGATCGCTTCCTCCTGCTCATGATTTGCGCGGCTTTGACGGGAACAGCCGTCTCTGTTGGAGGAGACATCAGCTTTGTGGCTTTGCTGGCGCCACACATTGCCAAACAACTGATTGGTCCGTCCTTTGGCGGTGCCATGACACTCTCGGCTTTCTTGGGTGCCATTATCGTATTGCTTGCGGATTTGATTGCACGCATGGCTTTTTCACCAATCGAAGTGCCTGTAGGGGTATTCACCTCTGCCATCGGCGCTCCCTTTTTCATCTACTTGCTGTACAAAAACCGAAATCGCTAGTAAAGAACTTTGTCCCGCTGTGGTGGTGGGAGGAAACAGGAGAAAACGCTCAGCTTCTTGTCCCACCCACTGAGGGATTCACTGCCCGACTCCATGCAAAAAGCGAAACCGCTTCCAAAGTGGTTCTTTCAGGAAGTTTTTCAGAGGTGGAGGCTTAAGAACGTGTCTCGCTTTTTGCATTCCGTCTCGGTCGGCGTGCCAAAGATCTTCGCTTATTTCTCCTGTTTCCTCTACGAGCTGTCGTGCTATACGGATTTTAAAAAGCCTTTAAAAGATTGATGAATGTGATCAGTAACGCCAGAGAAGAATATTTCCAGACGTAGCGACTTGTGGAGTCCTTCGGAGCGGACAGTGCACGCTTCCAGTGGGACGTAGCCTGGAGCCTAGACTGGAAATATTCTTCTCCCATCATAGCCACATGCGGCCCTGAATATATTTTTTAACTTCCTATGCGTTTGAAAGGAGTCCAACCCATATGCAAGCTTTGGAAACCCAACGGCTTACGTTATCGTACGGAGAACGCAACATCATTGAAGCATTAGATTTAAACATCCCGCGTGGAAAAATAACTGTTTTCATTGGTAGTAATGGCAGTGGTAAATCGACATTGCTGCGCTCTCTGGCACGTTTACTCAAACCAAAGGAAGGTGCCATCCTGCTTGAAGGTGAATCAATCGCAAAGCGCTCTACCAAAGAGGTAGCCAAACGTCTTGCCATCCTTCCTCAAGGCCCATCTGCACCAGAAGGATTAACGATTCTGCAATTGGTCAAACAAGGACGCTATCCTTATCAAAACTGGCTACAGCAATGGTCAGAAGAAGACGAGCAGATGGTCAACAAAGCATTGGCAGCTACTCAACTCACGGATATGGCTAACCGTGCCGTCGACAGTCTCTCTGGCGGACAACGTCAACGCGCCTGGATTGCAATGACGCTCGCCCAAGGTACCGAAACGATTTTGCTGGATGAGCCTACGACTTATTTGGATATGTCGCATCAGATTGAGATTTTGGACCTGTTGTTTGAACTGAATCAAACAGAACAGCGCACCATCGTCATGGTGCTTCACGATCTGAATCTCGCTTGCCGCTATGCCCATCATATCGTTGCCGTTCACAATCAGACCGTAGTGGCAGAAGGGGCTCCAAACGAAGTACTGACGACCGACCTTGTCCGTACGGTTTTCGATATGGATTGCCAAATTACGCAAGACCCGCTGTACGGAACTCCTATGTGCATCCCGTACAGTAAAAGCCGCCTGGGCTTTGTGCAGGCCGAACCCAAAGCATTCGCCATGTCATAAACGCCAAACAACAAAAAGACTGTCCATCAGTAGTATGGGCAGTCTTTTTTCGTATGCAAAAACTTGAGTGCAATGGCATGTTTCTTTCATCCTACAAAAAGAACAGTGGCAGTCCCGGACTTTCTTGCATCCTGGACTGCCACTGTTCTTTTTATCTATCAATCATGTAAGCTTACTTCTTCAGGTTGTAGAATGCAGAACGACCGCCAAAACGAGCTGTATCAGCGAGTTCGTCTTCAATACGCAGCAATTGGTTGTACTTCGCTACGCGGTCAGTGCGGGAAGGCGCACCAGTCTTGATTTGACCTGCATTTGTAGCCACTGCGATATCCGAAATCGTAGAGTCTTCGGTTTCACCGGAACGGTGGGAGATCACCGCAGTATAGCCAGCCAGCTTCGCCATTTCGATTGCTTCGAAGGTTTCTGTCAGCGTACCGATTTGGTTTACTTTTACCAGAATGGAGTTACCTGTAGAGGTTTCGATTCCGCGAGCCAGACGCTCGGTGTTCGTTACGAACAAGTCGTCGCCTACCAGCTGAACTTTGCTACCCAGCTTGTCAGTCAGTGCTTTCCAGCCATCCCAGTCGTCTTCAGACAAACCGTCTTCGATAGAGATGATTGGGTATTTGCTTACCAGCTCTTCGTAGAATGCGATCATTTCTTCTGTTGTTTTCACAACGCCTTCGCCTTCGAAGTGGTATTTGCCATCTTTGAACATTTCTGTAGCTGCAACATCCAGCGCGAGGAACACGTCTTTGCCTGGCTCATAGCCTGCTGCCTTGATCGCATCCAAAATGGTTGTGATCGCTTCTTCATTGGATTTCAGGTTTGGAGCGAAGCCACCCTCATCCCCTACTGCTGTGCTCAGACCTTTTTCACCCAATACTTTTTTCAGAGAGTGGAAAATTTCCGCACCTGTGCGCAGCGCTTCCTTGAAGGAAGTAGCACCTACTGGCATGACCATGAATTCCTGAATGTCTACAGTGTTGTCTGCGTGCTTACCACCGTTCAGGATGTTCATCATAGGAACTGGCAACATTCTCGCGTTGAAGCCACCGAGGTAGTTGTAGAGAGGAACGCCGAGAGAGTCTGCAGCTGCACGTGCTACTGCCATGGACACGCCGAGAATCGCGTTTGCGCCTAGCTTGGCTTTGTTTGGTGTACCGTCGAGCTGAATCATCGCCATATCGATGCCAACTTGATCGAGAGCGTCCATGCCGATCAGTTCAGGAGCAATGATTTCATTCACGTTCTCTACAGCTTTCAGAACGCCTTTACCCAAGTAGCGGGATTTGTCACCGTCGCGAAGCTCAACTGCTTCATACGCACCTGTAGACGCTCCAGATGGAACATCTGCGCGACCCATCGAGCCATCTTCGAGATACACTTCTACTTCCACAGTTGGATTACCGCGGGAGTCCATAATTTCGCGTGCATAAATGTCAGTAATCATTGCCATTTCTCGTCCATCTCCTTTTTTCATGTGCACTTACAATCTATTTCGATAAACGCCAAGCTACCCTTACAGTGTGTCCCAGTAAAGTCTATTTTGCAAGTAACGATTTGCCTGTCATTTCAACCGGTTGCGCTACCCCCAAAAGCTCTAAAAGCGTTGGGGACAAGTCGGCCAAAATACCGTCTTCGCGCAGAGCAGCCCCGTCTTTAGTCACGATTACAGGCACCGGATACGTACTGTGTGAAGTAATCGGACGTCCCGCTTCATCCAGCATCAGATCCGCGTTGCCGTGGTCAGCTGTGATGACGGCTACGCCGCCTTTTGCTACGATGGCATCGACCACTCGGCCCAAGCATGCATCGACCGTCTCGACTGCTTTGATCGTTGGCTCCATCATACCGGAATGACCAACCATGTCGCAGTTGGCAAAGTTCAGGATGATCGCATCAAAATTTTCCGCCTCGATCTCAGCCACAACTGCGTCTGTCAGCTCTGGTGCACTCATCTCCGGCTGCAGGTCGTACGTCGCCACTTTTGGCGAAGGAATCAAGATACGCGTCTCACCTGGAAACTCCTTTTCACGCCCGCCACTGAAGAAGAACGTCACATGCGGATATTTCTCCGTCTCGGCAATGCGCAACTGCTTCAAGCCTTGCTGGGAAAGCACCTCTCCCAGCGTGTTATCCAGATTGGAAGGCTTGTAAGCGACATACCCGTCAACTGTCTCGGAAAAATGCGTCAGGCACACAAAATGCAGATCGCGTGGACGCTCATCTCCGCGGTCAAAGCCACGGAAATCTTCATTCGTAAAGGCTTGCGACATTTGAATCGCACGATCCGGGCGGAAATTATAAAAAATAACCGAATCGCCGCTTTGAACGGTCGTCACTGGTTTTCCTGCCTCATCGAGAATCACGGTTGGCATGACGAACTCATCCATAATGGACTTTTCGTAGGATTCTTTCACTGCTTGAACCGGATCACGATAAGCCGGAGCATCTGCGTACACCATGGCACGATACGCCTTCTCTACGCGCTCCCAGCGTTTGTCCCGATCCATCGCGTAGTAGCGACCTTGTACGGTAGCAATGCGACCAACGCCGATCTCTGCGATTTTGGCTTGCAACTGTTCGATATATCCCACTGCACTGTCAGGCGATACATCGCGACCATCGAGGAAACCGTGGATGAACACATCCGCAAAGTCCTGCTTTTTCGCCAACTCTAGCATTGCAAACAGGTGGTTAATGTGACTGTGTACACCACCATCGGACAAAAGCCCGAACAGATGAAGCTGCTTGCCGTTTTGCTTCGCGTGCTGGAAAGCAGCGATCAGTGTTTCGTTTTCAAAAAAGGCGCCTTCTTGAATCGACTTGGTAATGCGCGTCAAATCCTGATAAACAACACGCCCTGCGCCGATATTGAGATGGCCTACTTCGGAGTTCCCCATCTGTCCTTCTGGCAGCCCAACAGCCAGCCCGCTTGCCTCCAGTGTCGCGTGAGGGTATTGGTTCCAGTAACGGTCGAAATTCGGCTTGTTGGCTTGTGCTACTGCGTTTCCATGCGTCTCGTTACGCAGAGCAAAACCATCTACAATCAAAAGGGCAACCGGTTTTGGTCTTTGTGCCATTGCTTTCTCCTCCTATCGCGACGTAGCTCCTGCCACTAGCTGCAAGTAACTGTCCGCTACAAGACTCGCTCCACCGACCAATGCTCCGTCGATATCCGGCTGTGACATGTAGCTTGCGATGTTTTCCGGCTTTACGCTTCCGCCGTATTGAATGCGCACTTTTTCAGCTGTCGCTTGTCCGAAGCGTTCACCGATTACGCTACGAATAATGGCAATCGTTTCATTGGCATCCTCTGCCGTGGAAGACTTGCCTGTGCCAATCGCCCAAATCGGCTCGTATGCAATAACGGTATCTGCCACTTGTGCAGCGTCCACTCCAGCAAAGGCACCTTCTGTCTGCGTACGAACGACGTCAGCTGTCTCGCCCGCTTCCCGCTGCTCCAGACTCTCGCCTACGCACACAATCGGTACGAGACCTGCTGCTAATGCGGCTACAACCTTTTTGTTCACGGTCTCATCTGTTTCATTGAAATATTGACGGCGCTCGGAGTGACCAAGGATCACGTACTCCACACCGATTTCTTTCAGCATAGACGCGCTGATTTCACCTGTATAAGCACCTTGCTCTTCAAAATGCATGTTTTGCGCGCCGATGGCAATATCCGTGCCCGCCAGTTCTTCCTTAAGTGCAGCCAACGCTGTAAATGGTGCGCAAATGACTTTTTGTACCCCGGAAGTATGGTTGCCTGCCTTGGCATCCTGCGCAAATGCTCTTGCCTCGGCCATCGTCTTGAACATCTTCCAGTTCCCCGCGATAATTGGTGTTCGCATGCAAACTCCCCCTCTTCGCTCTTATTGATTATCTGCCAACACAGCTACGCCTGGCAGTTCCTTGCCTTCCATGAATTCCAGAGACGCTCCGCCGCCTGTAGAAATGTGTGTCATCTGCTCGGCAACGCCTGCTTTCTCCACAGCTGCTACGGAATCCCCACCACCGATGATGGTCGTACCGCTGCATGCTGCCATCGCCTTGGCTACACCAATCGTGCCGCCTGCAAAAGCATCCATTTCAAATACGCCCATCGGACCGTTCCACACCACTGTTTTGGATTCTACAATGACGCTGTGGTACTGCTCTACTGTTTTTGGCCCAATATCGAGTGCCATCCAGCCCTCTGGAATCGCATCAATTGCTACGACCTTCTTCTCGGCATCTGCCGCAAAACGGTCAGCTACCACAACATCAACTGGCATCAGCAATTGAACACCGCGCTCTTTCGCCTGATCCATCAACGTACGTGCGAGGTCGAGCTTGTCGTCTTCACACAGAGAAGCACCAATACCGTAACCCTGTGCTTTGAGGAATGTATTCGCCATACCGCCGCCGATAATCAGGTGATCGACTTTGGTCAACAAATTTTCAATGACAGCAATCTTATCTTTTACTTTTGCACCGCCGACAATCGCTGTAAACGGACGCTCCGGATTGGACAAGGCTCCGCCCATGAAGCGAATCTCCTTCTCCATCAACAAGCCTGCAACTGCTGGTATGTACTCAGCGATTCCCGCTGTAGAAGCATGTGCCCGGTGAGCTGTCCCGAATGCATCATTGACAAACAGATCAGCCAAGGCCGCAAAGCTTTTTGCCAGTTCTGGATCGTTCTTTTCTTCTCCCGCATGGAAGCGCACGTTTTCCAACAGGATGACGTCGCCAGACTCCATCCGTTCTACTGCCGCTTCTACGTCAGCACCATGGCAATCCTCCAGCTTACGCACGTCCTTGCTCAAGAGCGAGGATAGATGTGCCGCGACAGGAGTAAGACGCATCTCTTCCACTACTTGGCCTTTAGGACGCCCAAAATGGCTCGCCAGGATTACTTTGGCTCCTGCCCCCATCATGAAACGGATGGTTGGTACAGCAGCACGAATGCGTGTATCGTCGGTGATTACCCCGTCCTGCATCGGCACGTTAAAGTCGACGCGGCAGAATACGCGCTTGCCTGCCAGCTCAACATCGCGGATAGATTTCTTGTTCATGAACGATCCTCCCAAATCATTGGCTTTTTATTCGGAAAAAAGATATGGGAAAAGGGAGATTGCTCTCCCTTTTTTTCCACAACAGTTCTATTTTACGTGTTAGAAGCCGCGCTGTGCAACATAATGACACAAGTCTACGACACGATTGGAGTAACCCCACTCGTTATCGTACCAGGAAACGACTTTCACCATGTTTCCTTCCAGTACCATTGTAGACAAAGCATCAATTGTGGAGGATGCAGGGTTTCCATTGTAATCAGACGATACGAGTGGCTCTTCGGAGTAGCCGAGAATGCCTTTGAGTGGGCCTTCTGCCGCTTCTTTCAGAGCGTTGTTGATTTCTTCAACAGTTGCATCAGTCTTCAACTCAACTACCAAGTCTACTACGGATACGTTTGGAGTTGGTACGCGCATTGCGAAACCATTCAGCTTGCCTTTCAGCTCAGGCAGTACGAGTGCTACCGCTTTTGCCGCTCCTGTAGAGGTTGGAATGATGTTCTCCGCAGCTGCACGGGCACGGCGCAAATCTTTGTGCGGCAGGTCGAGAATTTGTTGGTCATTGGTGTAAGAGTGAACGGTTGTCATCAATCCGCGTACGATACCGAATTTTTCATTGAGAACCTTCGCATAAGGCGCCAAGCAGTTCGTTGTGCAGGATGCGTTGGAGATCACAGTGTGTTGAGCTGGATCGTACTTGTCTTCGTTTACACCGATTACGACTGTAATGTCTTCGTTTGTTGCTGGAGCGGAGATGATGACTTTTTTCGCGCCACCTTCCAGGTGCTTCGCTGCATCTTCGCGCTTCGTGAAGCGTCCAGTCGATTCCACTACAATTTCAACACCGTAATCTGCCCATTTGAGTTGAGCTGGGTCGCGCTCTGCCAACACCTTGATTTCTTTGCCGTCAACGATGAGCGTGTTTTCGGAAGCTTCAACGCTCACGTTCAGAACACCATGAACGGTGTCATATTTCAAAAGGTGAGCCAGTGTGTGTGCATCTGTCAGGTCATTGACCGCCACGATTTCTACATTCGGATTGTTCAGTGCTGCACGAAATACGTTACGACCGATACGACCAAATCCGTTAATACCTACTTTTACCATAATGTATACCTCCTGCTCATTAGCTAGCTTTATTTTTCATCGCGAGAAACCTGCCCTCTGGCGAAAAACAGCGGGTCGATAATATCGTCACAATCGGTAATAAGATTGGAAAAAACACAAAGGGCAATGTCTGGATCGTCGAAACACCTAACGTGAGTGCCATCATCATCGATAGACCGTTCCACGGGATCAGTACAGGCATGACAACTGTGGAGTCCAGCATCGTCTTGCCCAACAGCTCGCGCCCTCCCTCCCATTGGGAGAACCGTCCGAGAAGAGTAGAGCCGAGAACCAATATTGGAATGGTTTGATTACAGCTGATGATGACCACTAACAGCGATAATGCCGCTGCCTTCGCTACCAATACCGTCTTATTTTTTGTATGGCCCATCATTTTGTCTACGATGGGGGTTAATAAATTGGCTCTGTTCAAAATGCCGTTTAAAAAGCCTGCGAGAATGATTAACGCCAGAACACTGAATATGGCGAACATCCCGCCCCCATGGACCAGTTGATCCAGCGGCGTTCCTGAATGAAGCTCAAATCCAACTAGCATCGATGTAAAAAACGTCTTCACATCCAAATTCCCATTGATCCCGACTAGAATCGCACTGGCTCCGATACCGTAAAACAATGCCTTCACAGCTTTTACTCTCAGTGCGAAAGATGCAATTAACACGACGAGAGGCAGCATGAGTAGCCAATGTACAGAAAAATGACTGACTAACAGCTCCTGGTACATTTGAATGGTATCCGTCGAGCTCGCCTGAGGTCGAAACAGATCAAGAATCAGGAAAAGTAACGCGCAAATCGCTACCGTAAGCAAAGCAGGACGCCGTATTCTTCTTTCCTGCTCTTCTGTCATACCGACATTGGAAAGCACCAGTAAACGACTGCTGGATATCGGTGAGAAACGTTCCCCCACCATCGCTCCAGAGATGAGCGCACCTCCTACGATCGCAGGTGATATCCCTGCTGCGTGTGCGATGCCCATCAGAGACAGCCCAATCGTACTCAGCGTACCGATTGATGTACCCAATAAATAACTGACGCCTGTGGTCAACAGAAAAGAGAGAACGAACAAATACTCGACATTCACAATCGACAATCCGTAGTAAATGATGGCGGGTATAGTTCCTCCCATCATTAAAAGCGGAATCAAGAGTCCTACTAAAAACAGAATCGTAAGGACGGGCTTTGCCTTTTGGACACCTTCCCAGCCAAACACGAACTGCTGCTTCCACGGATAACCCAATCTTTTTACACTAACCAGTGTGACCAAGATCGCAAAAACAATCCCCCATGCGATCGGAAAACCGAGCGATAGGCTCAAAATGATGCCAGCGATCATTGCCAAGATGGGTGTTACCGATGTGATAGACATGCGACCGACTTCCTTCCGTTACAATCGTGCGGACAACAGCGTGTAAGCTGCCCCTTCGTCCGTAATGAGTACATTCTGACACGATTGCTTAGCAAAGGAAAGAATCGCTTTTGCCTTGCTTTCGCCCCCCGCAATGGAGAGCACGGTTTCTGCCTTGTGCACTTCCTCTAGCTGTAAACCAATTGTCGGCATTCTGTGGACCGTTTCTCCCGCTTCATTAAAGTAGTAACCGAATGCTTCTGATACAGCACCCGTCTCCACTAATTCTGCGAGCTCTTCCTCCGAATAATTCCGCCTTCTCGCCATCGTGACGGCATCCCCGATTCCATGCAAAACGATTCGAGTCTCGCCCAAGAGCGACAGCACATCTTGCACTTGCGGCTCTTTGACCAATGTCTGCAAGGCTTCTGGATGGAGGCGATCCGGTACGTGAAGAAGCCGATAAGAAGCACCTGTTTTCGCTGCCATGGCGGAAGCGAGCGTATTCGCTTGTAGCTCTACGCGTTCTCCCAGTCCACCGCGAGCAGGGACAAACTGAACGTTTTTGAACGAAGCAGAAGGCGTCAGATGACTTGCTACGCTGGCGATGGATGAACCACCTGTTACCGCTACAATGTCTCCTTCTTGCACGACCTGTTTGAGTACCCTTGCCCCTACCCGTCCCAGCTCTTCCTTTACCCAAGGCGATTGGTCTGCATTGCCCTGCACCACAATCACTTCTGATATGCCCAGCTTTTTTTGCAGGCGTTCCGCCAAGTCAGTAAGGCCGAATAGGTCTCCTACGAGAGGCTCCATGTCGTCCAAGACTTGTTGCCCTTCTTCACTCAGGCTCATTCCCGCAGCCGTTACATGAAGGAGCCCCGTCTCTTTTAGCAGTTCCACTTCTGCCCGCAAAATACGCTCAGTAGTATCCATGGCTTGAGCTAGACCTCTTCTGCCAATCGGCTGCAAATGATAGATGGATCGGAGCAACATGTACCGCTGACGCAAAACCTGAATCAAGTCAGGCAACAATTTTTGTTGCAGTTCCAGTAAACGTCGCATTTTGCCTTCTTCCTTGGTTACAAATTGTTGATCGGGACGTTAAATGTCCCTGTATATACATTTTTTGTCCCGCTTGGTGCAAAAAAAAGATCACTTGCTACAACTTGAATGTATCATATTTAACAATATCTTGCAAGTTCCCCCGAGTCCCTATAAAAAAGTGCCACTCATGACCGAGCGGCACGTCTATGTAATTCGTCTCGCAGCTCCTCTAGCGTCACCACATGTGTAATGGAACGAAACACGATTTCTCCATCAATCTCGACTACTGGAATGACAAACATCATTTCTTCATGCAAGACCGGATCACTTTCAATATCAACCATGCGCATACGAAGGGGGAACTCCTCCGCCAAACTGCGGATGTAGAGCTCCACCTCGTCGCACAAATGACATTTTTTTCTCCCGTACAAGACAATTTCAAACGTTTCTTCATTCATGCCCGTTAAAACCTCTTTCGTTTAGCTGACGATGGGATCAGCATTTCTTCCCGGTACTTGGCAACCGTGCGGCGGGAGATTTCAATCCCCTCTGTAAGCAGCATCTCACCCAGCTTTTGATCAGATAACGGAGACTTCCGATCTTCTTGTTCGATCAGTGCTTTGATTCTGCGCTTAACACTCTCAGACGAAGTCACTTCCCCGCTGGAAGTAGAGAGTGCTGACGTAAAGAAATACTTCAGTTCAAAGATTCCACGCGGTGTCTGGACGTATTTGTTGCTGGTTGCCCGACTAATCGTCGATTCATGCAGGCTGACCCGCTCTGCTATTTCCTTTTGTGTCATGGGCTTTAAGTAATGAATCCCCCGATCAAAAAACTCCCGTTGCATATCGAGGATGGCCTGAGTTACTCGCATGAGCGTCAGGCGGCGCTGCTCCAGACTTTTTGCCAGCCACATGGCAGCATTCAGCTTATCGTGAATGAACTGCTTGGCTTCATCCTGACTTTTTTGCTGGCTCAGCATCTTTTCATAGAAGCTGTTGATTTTCAGCCGCGGTGCAGCAACATCATTGACCAATACTACATAATCATTCCCGACCTTCTCTACCGTCACATCTGGAATGACATATCTTGTGTCTACTGCGGAAAAGGCCGCCCCTGGACGCGGATTCAGCGTACGGATCAAGTCTGCCATCGCCTGTACCTCTTGCGGTGTACACCCGATTTTGTCTGCAATCCGCTGATAGCGATTGTCCGCCAAATCTTGCAGGTGGTTGCGAACGACCTGAACGATCTTTTCATCATCGAGTGCCAAATGCTCGAGCTGCAGCAAAAGACATTCTTCTAGGCTGCGTGAAGCTACGCCTACTGGATCAAAATGCTGCAAGACGGACAACACGTCCTCAATCTCCAGCATTTCAGCACCTAGGCGCGTACTCGCTTCCTCCAGTGTAATTTCCAAATACCCCTTTTCATCCAGATTCCCGATCAAAAAGAGAGCGATCTGTTTTTGCAGCGACGAGAATCCTTTTACATAGCCGAGTTGACGCTCCAGATGTTCGTACAGCGTCTCCGCACCTTGCTGGACGTAATCCAACGGATTGTAAGTGCTTTCATTTTTCAACGAACCGTACTCACCTGTCGCGCGATTGCCCACAATTTCTTTCCAGTCAATCTCAGGAGCTGGTTTCTCTGCTTTTGCAGAAGCGACTTCTCCAGCAACTTCAAGGTCAAAAACAGGATTTTCATTGGCCTGATCCTGCAAATAGGAGATGAGATCAATGGCTGAATACTGCAATATGGTAATCGCTTGGCGTAATTCCGGCGTCATCACTAATTTCAGTGTTTGTTCTTGAAATAACCCCAATCCCATGTTCATGAAGCCCGCCTCCTTCGCACTTGCTCATGCTGCTCGATGACTCTTTATTTTCATTATATTCGTTCTCTCATGCAATTTTCCTGCCAAATTGATGAAGCAGAACACAAAAAACGTCGAAAGATCTTCACCTAAGGACTTTTTCACTCTCGCTTACCTTATCGCTAGTTTTTTCTGTTGAACTACTTTTTTCGTTTGCATTGAGATTCCCGATGTTCTATAATAAAAGTTGTCGTCACAATATACGCCTGTAGCTCAGTGGATAGAGCAATGGTCTCCGGAACCATGTGCGGGGGTTCGATTCCCTTCAGGCGTACCATAATTGCAATCAAAGCGTCACGAAGCGATTTCTCGGTCATCGAGGGGTCGCTTCTTTTCGTTTATCTACAGCGGCGACTAGGTGATGTAGACTGCTGCCCCTATTTCGGAAAGGGGATTTCAATGGATAGGCGTAAAGGCAAGAGTCTTATCCGAAACGATCAAATACAACGGAGAATGATCGTATAGTGACCATTGATGAGCTATTCGAGCGCTTCATTAACTACAAGGTGTCACAGGGGTTACGCGAACGCACATTGCAAGATCACAAGAAGCTGTATCGTTATTTTCGGGACTGGCTGCAACAGAAAATCCCCAACCCGAAGGTTGGGGACATCTCACGGGAGACAGTACAGGCGTACATCACCTACATGGCTCAGGAGATTGTACAATTTTTATTTCTTGACCTTATCTTGTTCTTTCAAATAACGGATTCTTTCAAAAAAGCTAATATCTCGCTTAGTTTCTCATGATAAGATTTATGAATTATGCTAGAGTCCTTGATTTTAGCTTTGATACCCTCTTCAGCCATATTACATAGTAAAAAATACTTAGCATCTTTTACCGTTCAGGTACAACTTGCCCTTATCCGAAACCTTGGGCCTTGAGCTAACGGTTGTACAGCCAACCCCCACTCTTGACTTTCACCCTATAGCTATCGCCCTTGCTGAGCACAATGAAAGGGATAACCCTATAGCTATCCCAATACTTATAAATGCCTAACCGGAAAAGGTGCATAAATTTTCATATAGGAATATAACTCACTTCAATTAAGACGCAGGTGGCCCGTCTGTTGATACAGCTTCTGCACCTCTATCCTGCTTAACGTCTGTAGAAACATCTGTAGAAACATCTGGCGGTACCGTTATGATACTTTCACCTACTCCTTTCTCTACATTAGTGTTTATTGACTCAGGTTTAGTTGGTTCAACTATATCAGGTGGAGGTAAAATAGTGGCATTTTGATTCTCCAGCTGCTCAACCTTGATATCTTCACTTGATTGCTTTGATTGTAAATCATTATTTAATTTGGTTGATTTATAAGAATCAGCCGTTTTTCTCTTACGTTGCTTATTATTTGCTACATTTTCATCAGAGTCGCCTTGAATTGAAGCATTGCTAAGCGTAGCAACTACGCTTTTAGTTAAGCCCATTTCAGTCAAAAATGCACTACGAATATGTTCCATATTCTCTTTGGCAAGTACGGTGTATCGTCCGTTCCAATCCGCCCCGTTATCCAATACAGAAATAGACGCAGAATTAATTCCCTTAAAGTCAAATGCTAGTCCTTTAATCTGTTCCTTGGATAGATCCGTATGTATATGTTTTGCACCTATATCCATAACATTAAAGATTTTAGTCAGACCTTCAAACGTTGTGGTTTTATCAACCACTGCCTTAATTACTTCTTGCTGACGACGGTTACGATCATAGTCGCTAGAGTAGTATAACTCTCCACGATTATCTTTACGATGACGTACATAGCCTAACGCCTGTTCTCCATTTAATTTTTGTAATCCTGGAGATAAATTAATATGTGTATTGTCCATAGGATCATCATAAATAAGTCTCTTGTCGACATTAACTTCTATTCCACCAATCTCGTCAATTACTGCTTTAAATCCCTCAAAGTCAACCGATACGTAGTGCTGAATCGGTATCCCCAGCATCTGAGTTAATGTCTCCTTAGTCAGAGAGATACCATCTTTTTCGGGTTTTTTATTATTTCGTTCTGCCTTACGACGCAGTGCTTCACCAGTTGCATAGACAGCATTTATTTTCTCATAATCACGGTCACCTGGGATTTTCACCCGCGTATCCCGTGGTATCGAAACCATAGTTACTTTCATCGTTTTTGGATTTACAACAGCTACGATCATAACATCTGTGTTCATAGAACCTGTTTCTTTACGCGTATCTCGACCTAAAATGACAAATGAAAATGACTTATCAGAATGATAAGTAGGATCTACTGTCTTCACAACAGACGAGGTAGAATTCTCAGAACTTGTTACAGTTTCTAATGCGGAATCAATCTTCCAATAGACTGCACCTGCTACTCCACCAAAAATAAAAAGAACGAACAGACAAACTATTATTAGATTTCGTTTAAGTCCTCCGCGTCGGCCAGATGATTTTTTCCTCTCTGTACTAGACCTCGATCTGACAACCGTTTCCGGCATAGTAATCATTCTCCTTAGTATTAGCATCTGATACAAACAGTTTGTCGGTCATATTAAGTTACTTTACTGATTAATCTAACGATTCCACATCTGAAGGATTATTCTTAATCGCATGTTTAGACAAATTTATAAAATTTTCTACAGAAGGTAACACTCTTACTATGGTATTATATCACATTTATGTCTTTAATTGTAGAAGAATTCACCTCCTCTACCCAAGTATATGAACATTGGTCCAAATACCTTAATTTAATTTTGTGAGTTACTTTAAACTCATATGATATTAAAATAAGCATAAAATAGTCCCTACCTTGTAATAGGATAGGGACTATTTTGCTATATTTATTAAATACTCTACATGTCAAAGGTAACGTTTGTGATCAAGAAAGAAATATGTCAAATGTTAGTGAATCTGTCGTATCAGATAGTTGTCGAAGTTTTTCAAAAAGATACTTTAAAAAGACAAAAGCATTTAGCTTATTTTCTTTTGTCGTTTCCATGACGCTGTGAATAATCGACTGTGCTTCACGAGGAGTATTTGCAAAAACCTGTTTTTTCATCCATTCACAAATGGCTAAATCGAGTATCCACTTCGATATTTTTTTCCAATTCTAACCGCACATCCCTAATAAAATACTCCAACTTATCTAATTTATTCTAGTTAATCGCCTATGTCTTAGGTCGCCATTAAAAATTCACCATTGATTACTTTCTTCAAGTCGTCGATAGTTAATATATCATTAATACTTATTAGCGTTGAATCATTATCAACGAGCATAACTGTAGGTACTTTACTTATTAGATAATTTTCAAACACTACTGCTGAGTGTATATAATGTACATTTTCAGGTATTTGCAGGGTACTATTTAACGGTTGTTTTGATATTACTAATATTCGAATGTTGTCCTTTAGCTTCCTAATTAAACCCAATTCCGGTATTATACGTTTACATGTTCCACATGATTCTTGAGCAAAAACAAGTAATGTTGTACCATTATGTTCTGACAACTTAATCGTATTCCCATATTGATCTTTTTCTCGAAACTGAGGTGCCTTACTACCAACTCTAAGACTATTAAGAGTTACTCCTCTATTCGTTAAACGAATTCGATTCAAAAATTCAGCAACCATTTTAGCTAGATAATAAAGAAACCCCATTTGAATAAATACTACTACCCAAAGTAATACATTTGATGTAATAATCATATTCCCCACTTTTAGTCCACTCCTATTTTCAATCGTAAATGTAGTTGATCACTCTCTAGCAAACTTACAAACTTTATTATTCGTAAAATCCATTTTGTCCAGATATAGCATAAACTGCAATTTCAATAATTTACCAACTTCAGGTATAGAGTCTAAACAAGATGAATATTATTCAAATAACCTCTGCCTTTGCTTGTTTACTGATAACATCGATTTACTAATTGATATAACTAATAAAGTTAGCCACGATATAAAAATTATCAAAATCACATTTATCTCTAACCAATTTCCACCACTTAATACGTTTTCAATATTTCCAAATACGAATGGTTGAAACCACAGCCAAATACTTAATAACAATAAAAAACCATTTCTTATAACTTGTTTCCATGAAAGGTTATGTGTACCCAAAACACCTCCACAGCCACAAGATATTTCATTACGACCTCGTAAAAGATTTATCGTTATTGCTACACTGTATACTACTAGTAATGCAAGACTTGTAAATAATGTAAAATTTTTATACATCCCCAAATACAACCCAATGCCGCATATAATTTCAATGATAATTAAAAATCTAGTAACATGTGGTATAAAAGTATTTGGAATAAGCTGATATTCTTTAATAACTTGCGAATGTTCCTCGATATTCTTAATTTTCATATAACCTGCTGTCAAGAAAATTGTTCCTATAATACTCCTCATATAAAGGGTTATCTCTTCCACTAGACAACCTCCATTTCTTTTTCTTGATACCACTCAGCTTGAGAAGCGTACATTTTTTGATATTCTCCATTCTGATTAACTAGCTCCTGATGCGTGCCAATTTCAACAATCTCTCCGTTTTTCATGACAATAATTCGATCTGCGAATTTCGTTGAAGCCATCCGATGAGAAATATAAATGACCGTTTTACCTTTTGTAATATTATTAAAAGATTCAAATATATCCATCTCTGCGATTGGATCAAGAGCAGCTGTAGGCTCATCTAATATTATTATAGGACTATCCCGCAGCATCGCCCTAGCTATTGCTATTTTTTGCCACTCTCCACCGGATAAATCTTCTCCTTCTTTTAATGTTTTCCCTAAATACGTGTCATATTTTTCCTGAAATCTGCTTACAAACTTATCTACGCCACTTATTCTAGCAGCTTCTACTAAACGATTATTGTCGGTTAACTCTATATCTCCGAATAATATATTTTCTTTAACAGATAACGAGTATCTAACAAAGTCTTGAAATATAACCGAGATATTCTTTTTCAATGCATTACTTTTAATATTTTCTATATTCTCACCACCGATTGAGATACTACCGTTAGTGACAGGCAACAATCCAGAGAGGCACATCGTTAGTGTTGACTTTCCTGATCCATTATGTCCAACTATTGCTATCTTTTCTCCAGGAGCTATTTCAAGTGAAATATTTTTCAGAATAAGTCTTGAATTATCTGGATACGAAAATGACACATTATTAAAACTAATAGATAGATCATTCGTACCTGGAAAATCTAATGTTCCATTTGGTACTTTAATTAGATCGTTATCAAAAAATTTAACAAATTCTTTAATATGTAATAAACTCTCAAATTGTGATCCAATTACGCTATATACTCGCTTTACAGACGATTGAAAGCTGTGTATAGCTTGTGTAATAGCAACGAACTCCCCAATACTTAGTCCACCATTTTTCGCTAACCAAATCATAGTTAATGACACTCCGCAGTAAAAAAACACTAACAATGTATCTATTCCTAATTCAATGACTTTTTGTTTTCGGAACAGCTGTATTGATAAACTACTATTTTCTAAGTATTTAGTAGACCATTTTTTCAAAAAATAATCAGCTAAGTTAAATAAACGTATTTCTTTTGCAGCATATCGTTCACGTAATAGATAACTATAGTAATTAATTTCTCGTGTTAATGGGGTTTGTTCTGATACTAAGTTAAATTTCTCTTTTCCACTTTTTAAATTGAATAACAAATATGGGATTGAGAACATTATACATGTAACAACAATAGCCCAATGAATTGAAAATAAGAATATGAGTAATGAGACAACAATAAGAATTGCTTCAATAAGAGAGAACCATCCTTTAACGAAGCTTACTAGATGACCTGTCCCAAAATTCACTTTAATAGAACGATTATGGAATTCTTGATTGTTAAAATATATATACGGCACTTCTGAATTTCTTTCCAATATTTTGTGTTGGAGGGAGTGATTCACTCGAATTTCAAATTTTCGATCAAATACTTCCTTCCATTTAGTTAAAGCCAAAAATAGAACTGTAATTAAAAGTTGAAAAATCAGTAGAAAGAAAATCAATGTTGCATTTTGAGATATATTTTGAATTAAATTTGATACTTCATTAATAAGGTTTTTAGAAATATTTAGGAACAACAGTGGCATTAAGCCGCTTATTGCGCTAAATAATAAAGTGAATATTACCCACTTCTTTTCATGTTCCCAAATAAATTTTATAATATAATATTTGCTCATTTTTACTACATCCTTTTCGTATTAATTGCTTTTACAATCACTGTTAATAAAACAGTATCAATTAATACGTTGCCTTTTGAATCCACTAAGAAAAATGAGGGGAATGCATCTACATCCAATTTTTCCAACAGTTCTTCTGACGCAGGGTATATTTCTGCTTCCTCACCAAAGTTACCTATAAAATTTTGATATGCCTCTTGATCGCTTGTTTCTGCTAAGCAGATAAAAGGAGTATTTAGTTCGTGACTTAATCGAATTAAATCAATAAGCTCGGCGTGACATGGAGCACAAGTAGGAGACGCAAACATTACAATAGTAACTTCGTTCTTTTGTATTTTTGATATAGCCTCTATATCTGCTAATGATTTATTCGAATCAAATTTCGTAATGTTTTTTTCATTTTTTTTTGGCAATCTGGATAATTCAAACGAAAGATACCTCATTTTTCTATATGTAAACAATATTGTAAGTAAAAACAAAAAAGACACAGGGAGAAATAATAACATTTTTTCACTCCAAATCTTTAGCTAAGGTGGCAAGGGGCACAATATATCGTGAATATTCACGATTTATCGAGCCCCTTTATTGTTGTCTTATTTACAAGGTTTTACCAATCGCAACAATGATCTGATTCATAGCTATCACAAATCATTGAAGAATCATTACTATCAACGTAATATTCATAAATCACTCTTTTCGGTACGCACAAACTCCGTAAAGATGGTTTCTTACATTTAGGAATCATTTTTGTACTTCGACAATCTGGATCAGCCATAGGTTGAATACCCATAATTTTTTCGATCATATTGATATCTACACCTCTATCGTATTAATTTTTATACTAATCGCAACAATGATTAGATTCATAAATATCACAAACCATTGAAGGATCATTAACATCAACATAGTATTCCCAAACTACTTTTTTTGATGGGCAAATTTGTAATGGAATACTTGCAGTTGCTCTCTTACATTTATAAGTTATTTTTGTACTTCGACAATCTGGATCAACCATAATACCAATCATCTTTTGTAAAATACTCATTTTTTCACCTCCACTGTAAGATTATGTATTCTATTATAGTTTAACCCAATTCCTATTATTGTCAATATCTTTCAAAAAATGCCAAAAATTTCTCTTAATGTCTACTAAATTGAAATCAAATCGACATGGTTCGGGGAAAAATGTCATGAGGAAACGTGAGGGTCGGTCATTTACATACGAGTACATACGAGTTCAAACAGCAGATCGTACAACTCTATGAGAATGGTAAGCCACGTGTAGATATTTTGAAGAAGTATGATCTGAGTGCATCCGCATTTGATAGCTGGGTGAAACAGAGCAGAACAACAGGCTCTTTCAAAGAAAGTGACAATCGTACAGATGAACAAAATGAACTTATTCAATTACGTAAAGAAATTCAACGACTCAAGATGGAGAAATGATATTTTAAAGCGAGCAGCGCTGATCATGGGACGAAAGTAGCTATCATCCAGAACAACCTTGATAAATACTCGGTATCAGCAATGTGCGACGTCCTGCAAATCGTAAGAAGTACGTTTTACTATGAAGCGAAAGAACAACCCAACGAAGACGCTCTAACCAAAGCGATTTTGGAGATTTCCCACAAAAATCGAAAAGCCAACGGTACACGAAAGATCAAAGTCAAGCTCCAGGAACGCAGCTTCGTCGTCTCCAGACGTCAAATTGTTCGGATCATGAAACAGAGCAAGAGCTCGTTTCCACGTACACCGTAGCTCAATATAAACCCCATAAAACCGCTTGTAATTAAGCAACGACAGGGAATGTTCTGGACCGTGAGTTCGAGCAGGAGGAAGCTCAATGCTTCGTGGTCAGCGATCTGACGTGTGTGGAGGTTCAGAACCGATGGCATTACACTTGTGTACTTGTCGATTTGTTCAATCGAGAGATCATTGGTCATAGTGCAGGTCCAAATAAGGATGCTGCTCTGATTTCCCGCGCTTTTGCGAGCGTCCAAGGCGATTTACGTCAGATTCAGTGGTTTCATACTGACCGTGGCAGCGAGTTTAAAAATCAAAAGATAGACGAACTTCTGGTGGAGTTTGAAATGGACCGATCCCTAAGTACTAAAGGCTGTCCATACGACAACGCTGTGGCTACAGGGTCGTGACGGACAAGCTCAGGCGATTTTAGGGATACCTGAGAACAAAAGCTACGGAATAGGGGCAATGGTCTCCGGAACCAAGTGCGGGGGTTCGATTCCCTTCAGGAGTACCATACGTGTAAACAAAAAGCGATCTCTTGGATTTCAAGAGGTCGCTTTTTTATGTTGAATCCCAGATGGAACCAAAAATCAGCCCGATTAAGAGAGCGCTGCAAAAGTCCACTTTTTTCTGAACAACAAGACAGTCAAAGAAAAACGAGCCTCTAGAATCGCTTCTAAGGCTCGTTTCGCGTTAAGGGAGACATATTTGCCCCCCTAAAATCTTTGGTTTTTCTAAACGGCGACTTTTGCAGTAGTCTCGATTAAGGACTGTTTTTCGCGAGTTACATTTATTGGTTAAAAATTGCCTTGAACGAATAAGGGATTGGTTCTATTGGTCTATTATCTAATATTGCATCAGGGGCCACCTTCGACTATCTATTGATGATTCCTCGTTTTATACAAAAGATAAACAAAAAACGGCGCTCCAATCGCTGCGGTAAAAATCCCAGCTGGTAAATCATGCGGTAAAAACACCGTTCTCCCAATCAAATCAGCCAAGACGACAAGCATCCCACCCAAAACAGCGGAAGCCGGCAACAAGTAACCATACGCTGAGCCAACTAGCCTACGCGCAATATGTGGAGCCATCAAACCGATAAAACTGATTCCTCCTGCCACACCGACCGCAGCACCTGCCAGTGCCACACTGATCGCAATCAAGAGCAATCTCTTCTTATCAATTGCTACGCCAATGCCTCTGGCGATATCATCACCTAGCTCCTGGGCATTCAAATAACGGATTTGGAAAATCGTAGCCACGAGAAACAAAAGCGTCCACGGAAGCAACGTCATGACATTTACCCAAGACATACCGTACACCGTTCCAGTCATCCACCCTAGAGCGTTTGAAGCTTTGTGGGTTTGGGTAATCACCATGAAAAAGATCGTTAATGCTCCCATCCCCGCTGATATACATACACCGACAAGCGCGAGGCGAAAAGGTGAGACTCCATCCTTCCACGCAGTGAGATACGTAAGCGTAGCAGTTAGCAATCCACCGGTCAAGGCCACCAATGGCATCCATTGCACACTTACATCTTTTGCGAATGTGATAAATGCTACCGCTGCTGCCGTCGCTCCCGCTGTAGTTCCGATCAAATCAGGCGAAGCTAACGGATTTCGCACCAAGGACTGTAAGATGGCCCCCGATACCGCCAGGGAAGCCCCCACCATGACTGAAACGACAACGCGAGGCAACCGCCAATCGAGCACGATCAATTCATTCTGTTCACTGCCCGCTCCCACAAAAGCTTTGATGACTTCCCACACAGGAATATGCAAGCTACCTAAGCCAATACTCAATACAATCACAACAGATAACAGCAAAAATAGTATGAAATTAATTCCTAACGCCCGCTTATTTACATGAAACGAGAGCGCTGGCTTCTTGGTCCGAATGACTACATGTCTATGCATACGCCCTCCTCCTGACCAGCGGGATGATAAAGGCCACTCCGATCATGGCGGTTGCTACGCCTACTGGTACTTCCAAACGCATCGGCATCAATACAAGGCGAGAAAGCAAATCAGCGCAGACCAGAAAAGCTCCACCGAAGACGATCGAATAGGGAATCAACCATCGATGATCAAGACCGACTAAAAAACGACAAAGATGCGGGATGATGATGCCCACAAATGCAATCGGTCCGGCGAGCGCGACACTCCCACCTGCCAAGAGCACCACGATCAATATCGCTATAGCTTTTACCAAGATAATCTTTTGGCCCAGACCAGTCGCCACATCATCACCGAGTACCATCAAGTTTAACGAACCGGTCAGTAGCATAGCGCCTAACCAGCCTACTAGCAAATAAGGAATGATCATAAAAAAATGATCGAGCTGTCTTCCCTCCACAGAACCAACTAACCAGTAAAAAGCCTCTGTCATCGTCTTTTCTTGCAGCAGCATAAACAGAGAGGTCACAGACGAAGCAAAAGCGGCAACCGCTGCACCCGAAAGTGTCAGCTTAATCGGAGTCATGCCTCCCCGCCCAGCGGAAGCCAACCCGTATACAAGCAGAGCAGTCACACCCGCTCCGATAAAGCCTGCCCACATCATTTTCGACACTGGGAATTGCGAGCCAAAAACAACAATCGTCGTCACAATAGCTGCTGCAGCTCCAGCGTTCACACCAATAAGAGATGGTGAAGCCAAAGGATTTCGAGTCAACGCCTGCAACAAAACACCTGCTACAGCGAGGCTGCTCCCCACCGCTACCGCTGTAAGTGTACGCGGCATTCGGGAAGTCGTAATAATCAAATGTTCCTCTGAACCGGAAAATTGGGTGTATGCCTCTACTGCAGTAGTGAGCGAATACCGATTGATTCCGAAAAGGATACTAGCTACCATCACGACTGCCAGGACGACGAGTCCTACTATGAGTACAGTAGTCTTTTGCAGTCGGCTGGACAAAATCACATTCACGCCTGTTCCCTTCTTTCCGTTGCATTCTACCTATTCTGTCTATTCGCTACATATGTATGTAAGTTTCTCCCACTAATCAGTCTAAGCTTGCGGATAGGGCTAGTCAATGATATTGATTTTTATTATCGCTATTGGAAAATTCAGCACAAAAATATCTATACTTTTCCTTTCATTCCAAAAAATATATTGACACATTGTCATATAAGCATATACAGTAGTGAAGAAAAATGATAATCATTATCAGTTAAAAGGGGGATTTTCCATCATGCGCAAAACTTCCCTGCGTTTGATGCTCGGGGCTATGCTTTCCGCTGTGATGCTCGTAACAGGTTGCGGGGGACAGGCAACGTCTACATCCAGCTCATCTTCTTCTACTCCAGCTGCGTCAACAACTACACCTGCACCGGCAGCGTCTGAAGAGAGAGAAGTAAAACACTTTATGGGGTCAACAAAAATAAAAGGGACTCCTCAGCGTGTCGTCGCTCTTACCAGTGAAAGCACAGAGGCTGTTCTCGCATTAGGGATTACGCCAGTTGGGGCTGTCATGAGTGGCCTCGGTAAACCTGGTGACCCATGGCATCCACATATTAAAGAGAAAATGAAGGATGCAGTTGAATTGGGTGACGAGAACCAACCGAATGTTGAACTGATCGCCAGCCTGAAGCCAGACCTGATTCTGGGAACAAAAGGACGCCAAGGGCAAGAAAAAGTATACGCTCAGCTTTCCGCGATTGCCCCAACCGTCTTCTCCGAGGATCTCGTAGGCAGATGGAAAATCAACTTTGCACTTTACTCCGAAGCGTTGAATAAAAAAGCTGAAGGCGACAAGCTGATGGCTGATTTCGATAAGAAGATTGAAGAGGCAAAAGGAAAACTGGGTGACAAGACGAAGATGAAAGTCTCTGTCGTTCGTTTCGTAGCTGGAAAAACTCGTCTTTACTTGAAAGACACTTTCTCTGGCGTTGTTCTGAGCCAGCTCGGCATTGCTCGACCAGCCTCCCAAGACATCGATGAGTTCAAAAAAGACATTCCAAAAGAGCTCATGGCTGAAATGGATGGCGACGTCATGTTTTACTGGATCGGTGATTATTCCGGTGATGGATCTGCCAATAAATACACCGAGGAATGGATGAAAGATCCGCTCTATCAAAAACTGAATGTCGCGAAAAACAATAAGGCATTCCAAGTTGACGAAGTGATCTGGAACGTAGGTGGCGGTATCCTTTCTGCTGAACTGCTTGTTGATGACATCGTAGAACGCTTCTCCAAACTGTAGGCTATATACTTTCCGATACCGTCAATAAAGCAGGAGTGGTTGAGATAACCACTCCTTTTCTTTTACCTACTGGCATTATTGATCGAGTTCCTTACTTCCAGCAGTATCCTTACTGGGCAGAATCGGATCTATTTGTTCAGGTTTACGCGAATAAGCTTTGTTTGTAACCAAAATCGTCGCACCGATGATGACGATAAAAATGAGCACCAACGCAACGATAAAACCAGTTGTCATGCATACACCCCCGACTTTTTTCTAACTCTCATTATAGCTGATTTCCATGCGAGTCAGAACCTTCATGCATAACCAATTCATTATGGAATAACAAACTATTCCAAATTTTGATAGGAAAATGGGTCTTATATCTCGAATAGTTACGACAACGCTATCTCACTCAAATACTTGATAGACTATGCGGGGGAAATCTGATGAACAAGCTTAATACCCCTTTCTTATGGAAAAAGAAACGCTCAAAAAAGGAAATCACGCAAGTGTTATTTCCAGATCAAATATTAAAAGCATTTTTTCACTTTACGACGGATGCCATCTCGATTAGTGATCTCGATAACAATATCGTCTTGGTGAATCATGCTTTTGAGCAATACTACGGTTGGTCCATGGAGGAGATTTACGCTTCACCGCTCTGCTTCATTCCAGACGAGTATAGGAGCGAGACCAAACAGTTATTTGATGCGGTCAGGAGCATGGGTGTCTTACTAACCAATTACGAAACCATCAGGCAGCGAAAAGATGGCACGAAGATGGATGTCATTCTGTCGGCTGCTCCAATCAAAGATGAAACGGGAAAAATTATTGGTGCTTCCTGTATTACCCGTGACATTTCCGACCGCAAAAAAATTGAAGAGGCCTTGCGTCAAACCGAAGCCAAATATCGTCTCCTCATCGATCATACCCAGGATATCGTGACGATTTATGATTTATCCATGCGACGCATCTATGCATCCCCATCAATCGAGCAATTGGGATTTGTTCCAGCCGAGGTTACTTCCCCTAACAATCTGCAACTCACACATCCAGAGGATATCCCTATGTTCAGGGACAAATTTCAAGAGATCATGGCAACGAAACAACCCGTTCATTTCGAGACGCGCTCTATGGATAGGAACGGAAACGAGGTTTCCTTCGAAACACGCGGTATCCCCATTTTAAGCGCGGTAGGAGACGTACAAAACATCATGTTAGTCTCGCGAAATGTCACAGAACGCAAATACTCTGAGGCCGCCTTGTTTAAAAGCGAGAAAACGAACAAAATCATCTCGGAATACACAGATGATCTTATTCTAATTACGGACAAAAACGGGGATATCCTCTATCTCTCCCCTTCTCATTCACGCGTAATCGAAACGAGTGAAAATTGCCGTCAGCTCACCTTTGCTGACATTCATCCAGAAGATCGGCAAACAGTCATTGACCACTTTCATCATTTGCTGGTGACCCAAGAACCAAAGATATGCGAGTTCCGTTTCCAAACGAAAAATAACAAATGGATCTTTCTCGAATCAAAGGGTGCCCCCATCCTGACGAAAACGGGAGATTGTGATGGCTTTATCATCGTATCGCGGGATATTACAGAACGCCGAAATAACGAGGAATTATTACGGAAGGCTGAAAAGCTGTCCGTGATTGGGGAGCTGGCTGCTGGGATCGCCCATGAGATTCGCAATCCCCTAACATCCTTGAAGGGCTTTATCCAATTTCTTTATCCGAGCATGAATGATAACCAGCAGTACGCTGATATCATGCTCTCTGAACTGGACCGGATCAATTTTATTGTGAGTGAATTGCTAGTCTTGGCAAAGCCTCATAGCATTCAAATCAAGCCTCTTCCGCTCATCCCTTTACTGGAAAGCGTCTTGGCACTATTGAGTTCGGAAGCAAACTTGAAAAACATCGATTTCCGTACCGCATTTGCTTACCATCCGATCATTGCGGGAGAAGAAAACCAGCTCAAGCAAGTCTTTATCAATATCATTAAAAATGCCATCGAAGCGATCGACGGACATGGAGAGGTTCATATTGCCACCGCCTTAAAAGACAATCATCAGGTGCTCATTACGCTCACGGATACAGGCTGTGGAATCTCTGAAGAAATGATTCACAAGCTGGGTGCCCCCTTTTTCACGACAAAAGAAAACGGGACTGGCCTCGGCCTCATGATCAGCAGCAAAATCATGAAAGACCACAACGGTAGCCTGGAAATTAAAAGCAGGGAGCACGAAGGTACAGTGGTAGAGATTACACTGCCGATTGTACAGGACCAAATTGGGTCATCCTAGAAAGGTGTACATCCCATTATCAGCGGAGGTGCCCTATGGATTTCACCAAAATGAGTACAAGTGAGTTTGTGGCCAAAATTCGCGAATCCCAAGCGAAAAACCTGCGTAGCAGACAGCATCAGGGCTATGGTCATCCGGAACAGCGGCTGCCCAGCAAGCAACGAGTATAACGAAACAAAAACCCACCTGCGAGCTCATTGCTGGGCCAGGTGGGTTTTTGTTTGTTATTGTGGATCCTGCTTATTCAGGTTACGATCTCTTTCAGACTTTTGCTTTTGGGTGCCTTGCGTCTTGCTACTGTGTCCTTGGTTGCCGCCATTCTTCGTATTACGATTGTTTGACATCAGAATCCCTTCCTTTTCATTCTGGTATTCATGCCAAACGTAGTATGTCCCAAACGGCTGATTCATAATGAAGAATTACTTCGCTTCACCCATAAATACTTTCTTTCCATCCTCATACTTGTACACATATACGGAAGCAAAGTCGTTGTCGCCTTTTTCATTGAATGTTACGTTGACGAATTTGCCTTTGTAATCTTTGGTTTTGTGAACAGCTTCCAGCACTTGTTCACGAGTTGGCTTTTTGCCGCCATTTGCTTTGATCGCTTCTTCCAGACCGTTCAGCATAACCCCCATGGAGTCATAACCAAACGAAGTGAAGATCCCTACTTTGTTGCCAGTCGCGCTCTCGAAATCTGTGATCCATTTCTTGCCGTCTTCGGTAGCACCAATATCACCAACAGTAGAAGTAAAGACTACGTTATTCGCATTTTCCGCACCAGCAATTTTCACCATGTCAGCGGAGTCGTAGCCATCGCCACCCATGAAGACACCCTTGAAGCCTTTTTCACGTGCTTGCTTCACGATGATCCCTGCATCAGAGTAGTATCCACCGAAGTAGATCATCTCTGGATTTTTCGCAAGGATTTGGGTGATGATTGCACTATAATCCTTCTCGCCTGCCGTTACCCCTTCATAGCCGAGAACTTGTACGCCGTCTTTTTCAAACTGTTTTTTCACTTCTTCTGCAAGACCTTGTCCATAAGCAGCCTTGTCATGCATAACGAAAGCCGTTTTTACATTCAATTGATTTTTGGCAAAAATAGCAGCCTTAGAGCCTTGTTGATCATCACGCGCACAAATGCGGTGTACGATCTTCTTGCCTTGCTCAGTCAAATCGGATCCCGTAGCAGAAGGAGATACCATTACGAGCTTTTCTTGTTCATATTGCGCTGCTGCTGTAATCGAAGCACCTGTTGTAGCATGGCCAACTACTCCGACTACTTCAGGATTTGAAATCAACATTTGTGCGACTGCTACCCCTTGTTTCGGGTCAGCTTGGTCGTCTTGCGCGGACAATTCAACATCAAAGCCAAGTGCTTTGAATGCCTCCTTTTTTTCTTTCAACGCATATTCAGCACCAGCTTTTGCTGTGCTTCCGTAGTCGGAGTACTGACCTGACATCGGACCAACTACAGCAATCACGAGCTTCTCAGTAGATCCGCTTGCACCGCCCGTGCTTCCTCCGCTATTGTTGCTCGGCTGTGGTGTCGCGCTTTGTCCACCAGTCCCCGTACCTCCACCGCAGCCCGCGAGCAATGTGCTCAGAGCAAATGTTGCAGCCAGTATCGACAATGATTTCTGTTTTTTCATAGCAAAAACATCCCCCTCTTTATTTATGAGCAAACTATGAATCACAATCTTATTGTAGGATATTTTAGAAAATTTGCAATAGAAATGATTAAAAGAAGAATCAATCAAAAGACCTCTATCGCTGTCTGCTAATAGAGGTGTATGACGTATTGCATCAAGGAAATAGCCACTTCTCCGCATAAAAATAGCTATCTTGATGAAAAGCATCTCATTCATTTCAGGAACAAATTGGAATAATCAGCTTGTAAGTGCGCGTTTTGCATCGTGATCTAGGTCGAGAGCTTGCGAAGTATACACCCCTCTACTCTTTCCATATATCTCCTATGCAACTCTCTCGCCAATCATGACCAGACTATAAGAAAACCTTTAGCGACGCCTGTTCATGAGCAAACGCGTTTTAGCGGAACGTTTTCATGTGCTCTGGAAAGTACGTTGAAAAAATAAATATCCCACGAACAAATGTTTTTGTGCACAACCTGTGTATAACATTGTGGATAACTTTCGAAAGTGAGGCTTGCCATGGCAGGGGAACGTTTTTTTCTCATTTATCAAGAGGCCAGTGACGAGGAATGCTTATTGACCATTGAACCATACAAAGATCAACAGGAGCTGGCGGAAGCCATCAATCAGCTGCAAGCCAAACAAGTCGATGAGTATACGATCATCAAGGGAAAAAAGATGAAGGCCACGCTGAAACTCGCCGTCGATTTGACCGAGGCCGATGAGAATTCTAAGGAATGAATGTTTTCTTTTTGGAGTAGGTTTAGACAAAGGGAATTTGGCAAACATGGTAGTGAGGGCGCGCACTTATGTGTTTGACCTTCATTGACCTTTTGTGTATGATATTGTTACAAAGAGAGGAGGAAGACTAGATGCATATGAATTTAATTCCAACCGTCATTGAACAGACGAACCGCGGGGAACGTGCTTACGACATTTATTCCCGCCTGCTCAAAGACCGCATCATCTTTCTGGGAACCCCAATCAACGACACCGTAGCCAATATCGTTGTGGCACAGTTGTTGTTCCTTCAGGCGGAAGATCCGGAGAAAGACATTCACTTGTACATAAACAGCCCAGGCGGTTCTATTACTGCTGGTATGGCAATTTACGATACTATGCACTTCATCAAGCCAGATGTATCCACCATTTGTATCGGAATGGCTGCTTCGATGGGAGCATTCCTGCTGGCTGCTGGGGCAAAAGGCAAACGCTTTGCTCTGCCAAACAGTGAAGTCATGATTCACCAACCATTGGGTGGTGCCCAAGGACAAGCGAGCGACATTGAGATCGCCGCAAAACGTATTTTGAAGATGCGTGATCATCTGAACACTATCCTGGCTGAACGCACTGGACAGCCTTTGGAGCGCATCCAAAAGGATACCGATCGTGACAACTTCCTCTCTGCCGCTGAAGCAGTAGAGTACGGATTGATTGACAAAGTAATCACTTCCGAACCGTCTTCCAAAAAATAAGAGATACGTAGTAAAAAAAGCACTCGTGCCTGGACTACTGGCCGAGTGTTTTTTTGTATGCCGAGCAAACCCCAAGAGGCTTCCCTTGATTTGCCCGGCTTTTTCAATGGATCATTGTGACACTTCCATTAACTGACTGACATACACCGTCCGGCTATGTCCTGGATTTTTTTCCTCATGCACACGTGCTGTTGACGTTTTTTCGTCTACAGCATCGATCCAAACGGCTTGTCCTTCGTACTCTACCTTGATATGGTCGTCGGAGCTCATAATGGCTTGTGCTCTCGTTACATTCATAAGCGGCTCCCTATTGCTCATCTTCAAGGGCTTGCTTGGCTGACGACGCCCCTGTCATTGTGTCAACACTGGTTTCTTCAATCAGGCCGTTCTGGTCGGAAACGATCCCTCCCCCTAGTCCTTCGTTAATCATCCGGTCAATGTCCATGTCAAAGCAATCGCGGCCTTCGTGGCACGAATCACGGTTACTCATGTCTGATTCCTCCTTCATGCAATATACATGGTTAGAAATGCCCTGCCCGAAGTGAATTGATACATATTCATCAAGATGACCAACAAAAAAAGACACCTCCCTTAAGGGAAAAGTGTCTCTCGTGACTCTATTCTTCCTTGCTTACCAGATTCGTAAGGCTAGTAACTGCCTGGGAGGCATCCGGCCCTTCTGCCAAAATGGTAATTTCTGTTCCAGAGCTGATTGCGAGGCTCATGATACCCATGATGCTTTTCGCATTAACCTTCTTGTTGCCTTTTTCTACGAATACTTCCGATGCAAAACGGTTAGCCTCCTGTACGAAAAAGGCTGCTGGACGAGCTTGCAAACCGGTCTTTAACTGAACCACGACCTGCTGTTGAACCATGAATGGACCTCCTTACTTGTAGACTATTATCCTTTAGTATAACATGCATCTACATCGAAATATTTTGTTTTTCTCGTATTTTGTCAGCGATTTCGTTAATTTTCCGCAAGCGGTGGTTAATGCCCGATTTGCTCACTACTCCGCTTGGCACCATCTCGCCCAATTCTTTCAAATTGATATCAGGATGAGCCAATCGTAGCTCCGCGACCTCGCGCAGACGTTTTGGCAAATTCTCCAATCCCATCTCTTGATCGATGAGCTGAATATTTTCCATTTGTCTGGTGGCTGCATTCACCGTTTTGTTTATGTTGGCGATCTCACAATTGTGTAATCGGTTTACTGAGTTCCGCATGTCCTTTACGATTCGGACGTCCTCGAAATACAGAAGCGCCTGATGAGCCCCAATCAAGCTCAAAAACTCTGTAATCTTTTCGCCTTCTTTAATATAGAGAACATACCCTTTTTTCCGCTCGATGCACTTGGCATTTAGTTTATACCGATTGGCGATCTTGGTCAATGCTTCGCAAAAATCCTGATAGGAAGTGAAAATCTCCAGATGATAGCTGGATGCCTCTGGATGATTCACAGATCCCCCCGCCAAAAAAGCCCCCCGCAAATAAGCAGCGCGGCAACAGGACTTTTTCACGATCTCAGGAGCGATTCCTGGGATAAACGACAGGCTTTGATCCATGATGCCCAAGTCTTGCAAGATATCATTGGCCTTATTCGGAATACGCACAATGTAGACGTTGTTCTTTTTCAATCGCATTTTTTTGCGAACCAGCAGTTCAGCGTGTATCTGAAACAACCTCTTGATTAGCGTGTAAATGCGTCGGGCAATCGCCGCGTTCTCTGTCGTCACATCCAGCACCAGTCGTCCGGCTCCAAACTGCAGACTTCCATTCATTCGAATCAAGGCTGAGAGCTCTGCCTTGCTGCAGCAATCGGCACCCTCCGTCATGGTAAGTTCTTTTTTGGTATGCGCGGCGAATGACATCGACTTCACTACTCCTTCTCTATCTTCAGCACCTTCCGTCTTCGTTTGACGAGTGACACAACCTGCTTGCTGACAGCATGTGCATCATGACGTAGGTATCCGTCCTCAAATGTGACTAACGGCTTCGCCACCACATTTAAACCGAGTTGGCGCAATTGCTTTAAGTCACATCGGACAGGAGCTGCTCCTTTTTCCGTATATTTGTCCAATACATGGGTAGGCAGCTCGGCTGAATTGACAATGATCGTATCCAGAAATGGTCTATCTACATGGTCATACATGACATTGACGTGCCTGGATGCAGAAAAACCGTCTGTCTCCCCCGGTTGTGTCATGACATTACAAATGTAGATTTTCGGGGCTTGTGCGCGTGTAATCGCTTCAAATAACCCGCGTACTAATAAATTGGGCAGGATGCTCGTATACAAGCTGCCAGGCCCAATCAAAATGGCATCCGCGTCGGCAATGGCCATCAGGGCTTCGCTCAGAGGAACAGCGTCCTCCGGATCAAGGAATACCCGCTTGATTTCTTTGCCAGTCAACGGTATTTGGGATTCTCCGATTACGAGAGATCCATCTGTCATTTCCGCTTTCAACTGAATCGACTGCGTGGAAGCTGGCAATACATCTCCACGTACTGCCAAAACTCCGCTTAGTGTTTTGACTGCGGTGACAAAATCTCCAGTGATTTCGTTCATCGCTGCAAGTAATAGATTTCCCAAATTATGCCCTGCTAATCCCGTGCCTGTGGAAAAACGATATTGCATGACTTTTTCCATCAACGGCTCTGTATCGGCCAGAGCAGTCAAGACGTTTCGAATGTCGCCAGGTGGAAGCATATCCATTTCTTCTCGCAAACGTCCAGAGCTTCCCCCATCGTCTGCTACCGTCACAATCGCTGTGATATGCACCGGCTCGTGCTTCAAACCGCGTAGAAGGACGGACAAACCCGTTCCTCCGCCAATAACGACTACCCGTAATGGCCTTGACTGTAGCCTCCCGACTCCCTTAGTAGGCATATGTCACCTCATTATTTCTAATACACATACCACAGGTGGCTTTTTATGCACGCTTCAGTCTTTCCTGCCATCTTATGCTCATTTGTTCTTTTCCATGTCTCGATGACTGACACGGACAGAAAAATCTTTCCCAAAGGTTTCTCCCAAATGTTCTGCAATGGCGACCGAGCGATGCTTGCCACCGGTGCATCCAATTCCTATCACAAGTTGACTTTTTCCTTCTCGCTGGTAATGCGGCAGAGTGTACCCCAAAAAGTCTGTAAGCTTTTCTAAGAATTCTTTTGTGTCCTTGTGCTTCATCACATACTCTGCCACGTCTGGATCACATCCTGTTTTCGGACGCAAATCCTCCACATAATGCGGGTTAGGCAAAAAACGGACGTCGAACATCAAGTCAGCGTCTATTGGTGCGCCGTATTTGAAACCAAACGACAAAACATTAATCGTAAGTGGTGATCCTTGTTGACCGTATTGGCTGATGATTTTTTCTCGAAGCTGAACTGGCTTCATTTGACTCGTATCAATAATCTGATGCGCCCAGCCCTTCATTTCCTCCAACAAACGGCGCTCAGCGTGAATTCCTTCCAAAGGCGAACCGTTCGGGGAAAGCGGATGTCTGCGACGTGTTTCCTTATAGCGAGAAACCAATGTCTGATCGTTCGCATCCAGATAAAGGATGTGGTACGATAATCCATTCATCTGATTGAGGCTCTCCATGGTTACGGCTAGATTTTCAAAAAACTCACGCCCTCGCAAGTCAATCACCAATGCGACTCGCTCAATACTCCCACCAGACTGTTTGACCAACTCAGCAAATTTGGGAATCAGTACAGGGGGTAGGTTGTCTACACAAAAAAAGCCCAGGTCCTCCAAGCTTTGTACAGCAACTGTCTTTCCCGCACCTGACATTCCGGTAATAATCAGGAGATTCATGGCCTTGTCGTTTCCCAATTCCGTCACGCAACTCGCCTCCTACGATTCTGACAATAGCATACCATATTGTCCACCTTATTCGCACCTTTTTGAACCGCTTCCCCTGTTTTTCCAATGATGTCTTCTACAGGCGTTTAAGCTTTTTTAGAAAAAAAGATGCGTGACTGAATGCCAGCCACGCAACAATTGTTTATATAGATAAGGGGGTCAATTCATTGTCTATAGATTACTCTTGAATTATTTCACCCATGTTACAAGCAGGTTAAGAGATTGTGACATTTTGTTCCTTTAGCTTTTCATTAAGCTCTTCTACATAGTGTTGAGCAGATTGAGCAGCGATTGAACCGTCTCCAGTAGCTGTCACGACTTGTCGCAGCATTTTTTCACGTACATCTCCTGCTGCAAAAACACCTTTTACTTTGGTGTACATTTTTTCGTCTGTCAATACGTAGCCTGCGTCGTTGGTGATACCCAGTGGACGTACGCTAGCAGTCAATGGGTCCATACCTACGTAGATGAACACCCCATCTGCTGGGTATTCTCTTTGTTCACCTGTTTTGGTGTTTTCCAAGAGAACCGCTTGTACTTTGCCTTCACCACGGATTTCTTTTAGTTCTGTATCCCAGATCACTTCGATTTTTTCGTTATCGAAAGCGCGTTTTTGTAGGATTTTCTGTGCACGGAACTGATCACGACGGTGTACGATCGTCACTTTGGAAGCGAAGCGAGTAAGGAACACAGCCTCTTCCACTGCAGAGTCTCCTCCACCAACAACCACCAGCTCTTTATTGCGGAAAAATGCACCGTCGCATACCGCGCAGTAAGAAACGCCACGGCCGGACAATTCTTTTTCGCCTTGTACACCGAGCAAACGATGCTCTGCACCAGTTGCCACAATAACAGACTTGGTCAAGTATTCCTTGTCACCCGTGATAACGCGCTTGTACGGCTCTTCATCGCGGATTTCTTTGATTTCGCCATATGCATACTCCGCACCGAATTGCTGTGCATGCTCAAACATTTTTGTAGAGAGATCAGGGCCAAGAATAGAAGTGAAGCCTGGGTAGTTCTCGATATCTTCCGTGTTCGCCATTTGACCGCCTGGAATTCCTCTCTCCAGCAGCAATGTGCTCATGTTCGCACGGGATGTATATACAGCAGCCGTCATTCCAGCAGGGCCAGCTCCGGCGATAATCACATCATAAATTTTTTGATCGCTCATGGTTGTTGCCTCCTCATCTCACACAGTTCTGTTTCCTTATTTAAATTAATTATAATGTAATAATCTATTTAAAATCAAGTGTCGACAAAACTTTGACGCACTTTGCCAAGGTAGCGGCAGAAATGCCGTATTTTTGAGCTAGAAGGGCTTGTGACTGTTTTTCGTTCGTTATCGTTCCGTATACATATTCTAATGCTGCGACCCACGCTACTTCTTTTCGCACTTGTACAAGACTTTGGGCATATTCATGATGCTTGCGCCATACATCGAGGCACCATTCTCCGGCCTCTTGCTTGCCCTGTGAGAGCAAATAACGGCTTATGCCTTCTTCTATACTGCCCTTCTGCTCATCCGTCGCGGGTGAACCATTCGATCCATCAGGAGTTCCTTCCGGCATGTCTGCACCCATATCAGCCAAAGCCAGCAACGCCAACTTTTGCAGCTGTTGGTTATCCGTCTGGTAATAAAATTGACGGACCGCGGTTTCAGCTTCATCGTCTCCGATCAGAGACAAGGTTTGCAACACCGCGAATTTCACTTCATCGCGTCCATGCTGCAATGCCCAGAGAAGGGAAGCTCGGATCATCGGGTCTGTTTTAAAATCTTCCACTCCCGCGAATGAAGCCTTTTCCCAAGAAACATCACGTTGGGTCGTATTGTATTGGTAGGGGATCGGTTTTATAGTCTCCCCTTCTTGTTCGTTTTTTACCATTTGAATGTACTGATCTGCGATTCCTGCTTCTGGGTCTAACTGCTTGGCTTTTTGCCACCAGCGCAGTGCCTGATCCTTTTTCCCGCTCAAATAAGCTGAGATCGCAGCATAGTGGTACGTGCACGCTTCATGCTGCCGTCCATTTCGCAGCATGCGTTGGTAATGGAAATACGCTTCATCATGCTGGCCCAGCACTCCCATTGTTGTTGCGAGCTTATAGGTATTTTCCGGATGGAACGGAACGACCTTTTTCAGCATATCAATCAAGCTCAACAGCTCTGTCGTTTGATTGTGATGGGAGAGCAAAACCGCCAAATTGCACAGTGCATGCAGATTTCCTTCTTCCTTATCCAGCGTCTGTTCGATTGTCTCCATCGCCTTCTGGAATTCCCCAGCATAATAGTAGGCGAGAGACAAATTGTTCCACGCTGGCAAAAAGTCAGGATCGGCTTCGACGATTTCTTTTAAGGTATCCAGTGCCTCCAAGAAACGTCCCTCTTCCAGACTCCGACGAGCTCGTTCATGCTTGCTGTATACGTCCTCTTTTTCACTTGGGAGGAAGTGTCGCGGTGGCATGTCCAGCTCAAAGTAAATATAGTCGAGGAGCTCTTCGGCCTCTTCCCGATACGGTCCAGTGCTATCTTCTTGTAAATAACGAACAGCCATTTCTTCTGCCATAGGGTAATCTTCTAAGTTGGCATAGTTGTTCGCCATGTAGAAATACACTTCTGTCATAGATGGGTCCCATTTTTCTATCACTTCATAGAGGACTTCATTTGACGCTTCAAACTGTCCGGTTTCAGCTAAAGCACTTGCCAAATGGCAGTGGCATTCTGCATTCGTTGGCTCCATTTCAACTGCTCGGCGAAATGAACGCAATGCTTTATCATAGTCGTACCGATTCAAACAACGCATTCCCCGGTCAACAAAAAAAGCAGCATCTTGCTTAAAGTCAACGACGGTCGTTTTCTTCAAAATACTTTTGTTATGTTTCATAAAACCTCCAACATCGTAGGAGCTTACACTCCAAGTATCGTACCAGAAGCATCGGCACCCTACAAGCTGACTCGTCTTTTAAAGTGTTCAGCGGATAAAGCAAGAAACACCACTGGCACATAGCAAGTGGTGTTTACGAACAAAAATGGAGCGGACGAAGGGTCTCGAACCCTCGACCTTCGCCTTGGCAAGGCGACGCTCTACCAATTGAGCTACGTCCGCACATCTTATCAACTATTCATATTTTGTCCGATTGAAAAAACTGGTGAGCCATGAAGGACTCGAACCTTCGACCCTCTGATTAAAAGTCAGATGCTCTACCAACTGAGCTAATGGCTCGTACATGGTGGCTCGGGACGGAATCGAACCGCCGACACGAGGATTTTCAGTCCTCTGCTCTACCGACTGAGCTACCGAGCCATATACTTTGTTCGCCACTCTTGAATAAGAATGGCGGAGCTGACGGGACTCGAACCCGCGACCTCCGGTGTGACAGACCGGCGTGAACTCCAACTTCACCACAGCTCCATATAGAAGGCTTGTTCCTTCAAAACTGAATACGCATGATTGCTAAGAA
>NZ_JABMIU010000009.1:0-204817 GCF_013332495.1 Brevibacillus sp. HB1.2
TTGCGTCATTCGCCCGAAGACGACTTTTCTATCTTATCGTGTCGCAACTGTTTTTGCAAGAGGTTTTTTCAGCCAATTCGCTTCGTTCAGCAGCGACAAGATCTAATATAACAAAATCACCAGTAATAAGTCAAGTGTTTCTCTCACTTTTTTATCAGTGATTTTTTATGTTTATTGATTGTTTCGAGCAGAATTTAAATATAAATGAAATGAATGACGGAGTCAATAGGAAAAACGAATAGTGATTCTCTTTTTATTTCAAACTATAACCGATGGGCGTTTAAGCTGCGTAACCGTGAAGTACCCAATAAATAAACGGCGGTGTTACTATGGATCCAAAACCAACCTATGAAGAATACGAAAACGACAATTACAGTGAATTATCTACTGTAGAGTCGCAGCGCAATGAAATCCTTCAGGAGGAATTTCCAGAAGGGCCATTTGGAGCTGCCACCAACGAAACTCGCTTAGGGAAAGCAACAGGCTGGGAGCCCGGACAGCATTCCACCACCACTCGGTTCACTTACGAAACACGGCAGATGCATCAAGACCTCCCGCGACAAGACCCATCTGCGCATCCCATTCATGATGATCCGAACAAAGAAGAATAAAATAAAAAAGCCAAGCCCCCACTTCACACAAGCAGGGGGCTTGGTCCATCTTATCAAAGAATGTATGGCTACTCCTCGGCCACTACATGAGTCGTTAAGGTTCCGATCCCTTCAATGGTTACCGAAATCTCGTCACCTGGAACAAGCTCACCTACACCAGATGGAGTCCCGGTTAAAATAACATCGCCAGGACGAAGCGTCATGACCGCAGATACAGCCTCGATCAATTGTGGAATCGAAAAAATCAATTGGTCAGTGCAAGCATCCTGACGCACTTCCCCGTTTACTCGTGTCACGATACGCAAGTTGTGATAATCCAGTTTAGCCGCAATAGCAGGTCCAAGCGGACAAAATGTATCAAAACCTTTTGCCCGTGTCCATTGCCCATCGCTCATCTGCAGATCGCGCGCGGTCACATCAATCGCACAAGTGAATCCCAAGATATAATCGTCTGCATCCGCAGCCTTGATCTTCTTGGCCTCTTTCTTAATCACCACGGCGAGTTCGCCTTCATAATGAAGGTTCTGCGTCAGCTTTGGATAGACGATGGGCTCACCAGGTCCAATGACAGTTGTTGACGGCTTCAAAAACATCAACGGTTCTTTTGGCAGGTCAATCCCCATCTTAGCCGCATGGTCCCGGTAATTCAATCCGATGCATACGACCTTGCTTGGATCACTTGGCGCCTTCAACGTGACCTCATCCAAAGGCAGCTCAAGGCCCGTCATGATCGGTTTTGCCGTATGAATTTTGTAAATGTCCCCTTCAATCACGCGTACTTTGTGATCCTCTTCCACCATCCAGCCATGCTTCACCTTACCATTGCGCTCATAACGGATTATCATGGTTCCTTCTCCCCCGTGTCGCGATTTTCTCTATACTTGTATTTAGAACAGGTCGGTTGTCGTTTCTATTGGCTTCGTTGTAATCTCTTCTATTTCAGTTCTCGCTACAGCATCCTCCACTAGCGCTTCTACATCCAGTGCTTCCTCAAATTTTGCAGCGAGGCGAGGCTTCGGTCGCGTGACAGGATTTTTCGGTGTAAACACTGTGCAGCAGTCTTCATACGGCAAAATAGACAGCTCGTACGTATCGATTTGGCGAGAAAGGTCTACAATGTCTACCTTGTCCATGGCGACGAGCGGTCGCAGGATTGGAATCGAAATCACCTTGTTGATCGTGTCCATGCTTTCCAAGGTTTGCGATGCGACTTGACCGAGGCTTTCCCCTGTTGCGAGTGCCTTCGCATTGGTATTTTCCGCTACACGCTCCGAAATGCGCATCATAAACCGACGCATGATGGTGATCAAATAGTCTTCTGGGCATTTTTCACGAATGGCAGTTTGAATCTCTGTAAACGGTACGACATGGAGGCGGACTGTTCCTCCCCATTTGGTCAGCTTATGTGCTAGATCCCGTACTTTTTGCAAAGCACGCTCGCTCGTAAATGGGTAGCTGTGGAAGTGAATCGCTTCAAGCGTCACACCACGCTTCAGCATCATCCAGCCAGCTACAGGACTGTCGATACCCCCAGATAGAAGCAGTAGTACTTTTCCGCTCACCCCAACTGGCAAGCCACCTGGTCCCGGGATGGTTTCACAGCTAATGTAAGTACCCTCCGTGCGAATTTCTGCATTAACAATCATATCCGGCTCATGCAAATCTACACTGATAGCTGGAAGTGCACGCAAGATGTGTGTTGCCACCATACGGTTCACTTCCATCGATTGAATTGGATAGCGTTTATCTGCACGACGAGAAACCACACGGAAAGTGCGCGGTTGTGGGTCCATTTGACGAACCAAGTCCAGCGCTTTTTCCTTGATCGTTTCAATATCAGGATCTACCTGGATCGTCGGACTAAAGGAAGAAATACCAAATACACGTTTCAAACGCTCCATAACCGCATAAGCGTCCTCGCCATGCAGCTCCACATACATCCGACCGTAATTGCGTCGAACTTTTACTTTAAAAAACGAGCGCAGTACGTTTCTCACACTTTTTACAAGTGCCTCTTCGAATTGATCGCGGTTTTTTCCTTTAAGCGCCAACTCACCATAACGAATTAAAATAACATCGTAGTTCATATTTATCTCCTTTTAGTTGTCCACACTATTTTCTATGAGCGGGGGCAGGTTGTTGTTTTATATAAGAACGAAGCAAACTGACGCATTCCTCTAACGCCTTCAAAAACTGCTGAATGTCCTCCGCTGTATTTTCCCGGCCCAAACTAACCCGCAAAGACGACAACGCGCAATCCCGCTCAATGCCAATCGCAGTCAGTACTCTGCTTGGCTCATTGACTTTGGATGAACATGCAGACTTGGTGGATATCAGAAAGCCTTTTTCCTCCAAAGCATGCAACAGGACTTCCGCTTTTACTCCTGGTACTGACAAGTTCATGATATGGGGAGCCGTATTCGCTTCCGCGGTATTCACTATGCAACCTTCAATCGTTGCAATCCCTTGACGAAGCTGTTGATTCAATTGTTGCAGCCTGATCATCTCCACGCTGCCTAGTTCTTCTAAAATCCGGATTGCTTTTGCCATACCGGCGATGGCTGGGAGGTTTTCCGTACCTGAGCGAACTCCGCCTTCTTGGCCGCCACCCATCATCAACGGGTGAATGATCAAGCCTTCCCGTTTATACAAAATGCCGACTCCCCTGGGTCCGTAAAACTTGTGAGCAGAGACGCTCAACAGATCAATCCCTGAATCCTTGATGCGCAAAGGAACTTTCCCAATTCCTTGGACAGCATCGACGTGAAACAAGACTTTCGGGAATTGCTTCAACCATTGTCCGATTTCCAAGATCGGTTGAATGGTTCCCAGCTCGTTGTTCACATGCATGACCGAAACGAGAATCGTATCCGGACGCATTGCTTTCTGAACAGCTTCTACCGATACGCGACCTTCACGATCTACTGGCAGATACGTCACAGTAAACCCTAGGCCTTCCAACTGTTTGCAAACATCGTAAACAGCCGGATGCTCTACCTGCGTCGTAATAATATGTTTCCCTCTGTTTTGATATTGAAAGGCTATACCCTTGATCGCCGTATTGTTGCTCTCCGTACCACCTGAAGTAAAAATAACTTCACTTTCTTTACAACCCAAATACTGAGCGGCAACCTTTCGCGCCTGCTTCAGTACATTTTCCGCCTCTACTCCTTTTTGATGCAAAGAAGACGGGTTTCCATAGTAGCTTTCCATCGCGCGTCTAACGGTTTCAATCACTTGAGGATGAGGCCGGGTAGTCGCACTGTTGTCCAAGTAAATCACCAGTACACACCTTCCTAAGGGCAAGATGCCCGAATACTACGCTTCATCATAACATGACTTTTCGTAAAGAACATATAAAGTATTACACTTCTCGACCTTATTTTTCCCCGAGTTCGTTGCTCTCAAAAGGCCAAATCAGACAATCTGAACAAGCGTTCACAGACTATTCACGAATAAAACGCTTACATCCAGATATAGGCTATTTACATTGTTTTAGCCTTTCGTTAGAATAGTCAATAAATTTAGATAAAAAACGACAACAAGGAGAGAACCACCATGACCGCACAAGCTATGCAAGAAGAAATCAAGAAGATGGAAGCCGAATTGAAAAGACTGCAAGCGGAACTGGCGAAGATGAACAAAAATACTCCTCAGTACGATCGCACGGACGTCGCATACCTAAATGAGGTGTACAACGCGTGACACTTATTCGAATTCGATAGCGTGGTGACGGCATGAAGGATTCGCCGTGACCACGCTATTTTTTGTGAAAAAACCGCTCCTGTCGATTTCGACGGAACGGTTTTGGCTTGCTGTTATTTAAATGGGATCTCCCCCAAATACTTACCAGAAAAAACTTCAGTAGCCGGACCCGTCATATAGACACGGTTATCCGCTTCCTTCCATTCAATAAAGAGATCGCCTCCTGCCAGATGAACAGTGACTTTTCTACCGGTCTTTCCACTCAAGTGGGCAGCTACTGCAGCAGCGCAAGCTCCTGTCCCACAGGCAAGCGTTACACCCGAACCCCTTTCCCATACACGGAAAAGAATTTCCTCTTGATTCAATATTTGGATAAATTCGACATTAGTTCGCTCAGGGAACCATTCGTGATACTCGATCATTGGCCCGTAGTGACGAACATCTTCTTCCTTCACTTCATCCACGAAAAGGATGGCATGAGGATTGCCCATCGAAACAGCCGTCATCGTAAACGCAGTTCCACCGACTTCGATTACCTCTTCTCGCACTTGCTCTTCAGGAATGCCTGTCATCGGAATTGCTGCTCGCTCAAAATGAGGCTCTCCCATATCTATGGTTACTTGATCGACCTTACCGTCTGTTCCAAGCGATACAACAGGAGTAACGGTCCCTCCTAACGTCTCCACGGTAAACGTTGTTTGCTGAGTTAAAGCATGATCGTATACGTACTTACTCACACAGCGCAAGCCGTTTCCGCAATTTTTTGCTTCGCTGCCATCATTGTTAAATACCCGCATGCGAAAGTCTGCTCGCTCAGATGGCATAATGAGGATCAGTCCATCGCCACCAATGCCAAAATTCCGATCGCTCACCCTTCTTGCCAGTTCGGGTAAATCTACACCTGACAAGTCTTCCTCAAAACAGTTTACGTAAACGTAATCATTACCCAAGCCATGCAGCTTTGTAAATTTCATCGTCCACTCCTCTTTCTCTTTCGGATGCTAGGTCTGACTTTTCTCTATGCATTATCTTATCACAACCTAGGGAATCGCGGTCGAATCAAAAGGTGGTATACTACCACTAGCATCGATGATGGAAAGAGGTGGAACAAGCCGTTGGATTATCATATTTTCCGCTATGCACTCGGAACGAAAAATGAAGCAAAACGTCTCGCTGTACAAAAAGCAACTGGAACGGAACCTTTCTGCTTATCTGTCCCCTCTGGCGTAGCGGCTCAGCCGATGAGTGAAGAAGAGACGATTACAGGAGCGATCAATCGAGCAAAAGCTGCACATAGTCAAACCCCAGAAGCAGAGATTGGGCTAGGCTTGGAAGGCGGACTTATGTACGATGAGCCGTTTACCAAACAGTGGTATTTGATTTCCATCTGCGCAGCCTGGAATGGAAGTGAGCTCTTTATTGGAAAGGGATTGGCTTTTCCTATCCCAAATCAAGCTGTCCACCGAATCCAGCAGGAGCAAATTGAGCTAAGTACCATCATAGATGAATGGGGGAAAACCGTCGGCAGTAATCACCGTGGCGGCGCCTATTCCCTTTTAACGGATAATCGCGTAAGTCGTTCTGATGTATTTTGTGACGCCGTTATCGCAGCGATTACACCTTTCGTCTCCTCCTTGTACAAATAGCAGTGGGGCAACACAAAAACCTCTCCGGCTGAATGAACCGGAGAGGTTTTGCGGTTTGATACTTTTAGCGAGCCGTATAGTACGGGTAGATGACTAATGCGCCCAAAATGGCAATAGCACCTATGATCATCGCCCAGGCTCCCAGCGTCTTCGAGTTGCGTCGATACGCCAGATAGCCAAGCACCATACCAATTGGAGCCACCAAGTACGGCATGAGAAACAGGGACAGGATCGATAAGCCCAAGCCAGTCATTCCAATACCGGTGGCCCCATTTTCCCGGCTGTCCTCGTCTGTGTCGATCTCACTGGCAGCACGACTGGTCGGAAACGGCTCGGCGATCTCCGCCGCTGCCTCGATGTCGTCATCTCTGACTTTGGCGACCCGTGAACGGTCCTCTTTTGTCAGGACAACGCCATCCAAACGCTCCGAAAAGTCGTTACGCTCCTCATCCAGCTCGCCTGTATAGCGCTCTGTAAAGGAGTGGGGGTCATAGTGAACCCTGCGCCTCGACCGCTCTTCCTCTTCGTCAAAAACGGCCTGTGTCCAAGTATTCGCTGCAAACTCCCTGTCGTGCTGATCAACCGTCTCGGAAAAACCGGTATCTTCCTTCCGCTTCGCATCATTACGTTCGTGTCGATCCAACATAGCATGCTCAGCCCCTTTTTTGGTAAAGGATTATTTAAGTGAAGGAAGTAGCCTTATTGTCTGCCTACGTTGTACAATTTAAACGGGAGGCGAGAGAATGAAACCAGACAAAATCCTAACGATTGGCATTGATATTGACGGCACAGTCACATCACCTAGCAGTATTGTTCCGTTGATGAATGAGAGCTTTGGAAGAGATTTACGATATGAAGACTGTGTGGAGTACAATTTAGCCAACGTGTATCAAATCACAGACGCAGAGTTTGAAATGTGGCTGGATCAAAACGGGGAACGCCTTTATGATGGTGCGCCTGTTCACGGAATTGCCGATCAGGTTTTGCGCGATTGGTTTACCTCCCACAAGCTGGTATATATAAGTGCTCGAGAGGATCGTCATCGCGATGTGACCTTACAATGGTTTGCTCGCTACAATATCCCTCACCATGAAGTGGATTTGATTGGGAGCCACGACAAGCTGTCAGCTGCCCGCAAATGGGGCGTGGACCTCTTTTTGGAGGATCGTCTGGAGAACGCTTTGCAATTGTCAGAGGCGCTGCAAATTCCCGTGTTCTTGTTTGACACTCCGTATAATCAAGCGTCCCTACCTCCACTCGTCCATCGAGTCACTTCTTGGGAAGAGGTTGCCCAAAAAGTCAACGAGCTTTTTCCAGCTAGGACAAGCGTATAGGTTGAATAGAAAAAAGACGTATCACCGTTTTGGGATACGTCCTTTTTGCGCCGAGATAGCGTTATTTCTTCGCTGATGTCTTCGGCTTGAACGTCAGACAACAGGTCTCAGACGATGTCTTTGCCTGATCCTGATGCTGGGTGTTTTGACCGTACTCGCCTGCGAATTCTTCTTTCAGGTTTACGGTAGCGTGTGCGTCAATCTCTACCATGATTTCTTCGGCGCTGCAAAGATTGCCCTGCGCCCAGTACTCACAGTTTGCTACAGAACATTTTACTGCTGGCATGTGCATTCACCCCCTAGAGGCTAGCCTTCACATCAACTAGGGGGCTTATACTTTGCCATTTACAGTGGAAATCAAAACTCTACACAAGAAAGAAGTGGATGACATGTCGACTCCCCGTATTGTCGTCATCACCGGGGCTTCTGGTGGCCTTGGTCTAGCTTTGACTCGACTTCATTTAGAAAAAGGTGATTGTGTCATTGCCACGAGTCGCAGAGCTATCAACGAGGAACTCGTTTTGTTACAAAACGCTTATCCGAATCATCTCCATCATTACCCGTTAGACGTCAGCAACAACGAAGACATTCGGCAGTTCGCTGCATGGGTGAACATCCGTTTCGAGCGTTGCGATTTTCTTTACAACAATGCCGGGATGGCTGTCTTTGAACCGCTGATCGACATGCGCGTAGAAGAGCTGGAAGAAACATTGCGGACGAATATTTCCGGTGTTCTCTACACAACCCGCGCCTTTTTGCCGATGATGCTTCAACAAAAGCAAGGTCATATTATCACAGTTGCCTCACTTGCCGGACAGGTCGCAACTGCCAAAGCTGCGGTGTATGCAGCCAGCAAAGCAGCTGTTATCCGCTTTAGTGAAGGATTGCGCCACGAACTGCAAGGCACTGGAATTGCTGTGACGTGTGCGATGCCAGGGCCGATCGACACGCCCTTTTTGGATAAAGCAGACAAAACGGGTAGCTATCGCAGCAAAGTGAGTCGGTATTTATTGACACCGGAACAAACGGCAAGGGCCATTTATCGAGCAGCGGAAGCAAAGCGTCCGGAGGTTGCCATGCCATTTCGTCTGCATGCGCTCTCCCGCATCTACTTCCTATTGCCTCAGTGGCTAAAACATCTCGTCTCACCTCTCCTCAATCGGAAGTGAGGAGGAATCCTCCAAGTTTTTCAATGCCCCGAATGCAAGGAGACCGAAAATGATACATACGGCTGCTCCGGCTCCAATGATCCCTTGAACGCCCAAAAAGGGTATGAGGAAGCCAGAGACAGCCGCTCCTGCTGGCATTCCTGTCCCCGTAATCGTACGAACACTGGTCAATACCCGCCCCAAGAGAGCATCAGGCACCTGTTTTTGCAGATAGCTTCTGTACATGATGTTATAAGGAGCAAAGCAAAAGCCCGCCACAACCATCGAAGCCATCGCGATCTCCAACCTTGAGAATAATGCGATCGGCAATGTGGTCAATCCCCACGCCACGATAATCCCTGCCAGTGTCGAACCCAACGGAAGTTTCCACGTAATCGTTGAGAAAAAGAGAGAGCCTAGTAATGCCCCGACTGCCAAAGAAGACCACAGCATCCCTAATGCAACAGCTCCTCCTGCCAAATCCTGATTCGCATACAGGGGGAGTGCAATTTCAATCGGACCGTACGACATGTTAAATAAAAATGTAAAAAAGATAAGAATAATCAATTGCTTGCGTCCCAATATGTAGCGATACCCTGTCCGCATGTCACTCAAGAGAGAACGAAAGAATACTCCCATTTGACCTTTTACCAGCGCAGTAGGATTCGCACTTTTCGTAAGCTCACGCGGCAACCGGGAGAAGCAGAAGGCACATACAAAAAAGCTGGCCGCATCGATCAACAGAACATAAGCTTCACCAATCAACCCGATTAAAACACCCGCGAGTGCCGGTCCAAACATATAAACAATTTGCCATTGTGTTTCCATCACGCCATTTGCTTTGACCAATTGATTTTTGTCCGAAACGATTCTCGGCAACAAAGTCTGCGCCCCAGCTGTGCTCAGCGGAGAAAGGATTCCTGCAATCACAATCAGTACGTATATCACAAAAAGCGGAACTTGTTCGATCTGCAATAATGCGACCAATGCTATAAAAATGAGTCCTCGCGCCACATTGTCCATCATGATGAGCTTGCGTCGATCAAACCGATCCAGCAAAACTCCCGCCACTAAACCAGCAAAAACAGCAGGGAGCATATACGCAAGAACAACTCCACCCATCGCAGCAGGTGAGCCTGTTTTATTCATGACAAACCACGTCAAGCCCATCCAGCCAAACTGATCCCCCAAACCAGATAAAAACATCCCCAGCCAGTACCAGCGAAATGAACGCTGCCGCCATAATTCCTTCATGCTGCATCTTCCTTTTTCTCTTTTTTCCATTCATTGTATAATTGGTTTCATACTTTTTCAATAATTATATTTATTAAATCTAAAAGTTTCATTTTGTATGAAAAAAGAGCCTCTGCTCCAAATAAGCAGAGGAATCTATCCTAAGTCTAACTGTACGTCTGCGAACTTTTGCAATTTACGACGGCTCCAAAGCCACAGAAGTCCTGCTGCTACCCCAAAGAAACCAAGCCACACGGAGACAGCGGCACTCCCGACCTGCTCCGCACTGAATCCGAGAATCAAGCAGCTCGCAGAAAAGCTTCCCATGGTCGCCATTTCCCGAATGGAAAATACGCGAGCCAAATAAGCAGGATCAGACAGTCGCTGAAGCTTCGTTACAGACAATATCGACGAGCCAAACTGAGCCGTTGATGCAAAGAGGATGGCAATGGCCAGCCCAAGTAGTGGTTTCGTATGAAACACAGCGATAATCGAGCAGCCCATCGCAACGAGTGCCCAGCCTTGGACACGCCACGTTCCCTTTTCACTCAGGCTGTCAGACAGTTTGTTCACGGCAATCCCAGCGATCACACCCCCGATTCCCAGCGGTATATCTAAGAGTCCGAATACATACAAGCCCTCTCCCCGCTCCGTAAGAACATAGTACATCAGCATAATGTAATAGGCGCCACATACTCGTTCCGCCATCTGATAGCCGATCACACTGCCAATTTCCCGATGTTTGCCGATATAACGGAAGCCCTCTTTTAGCCTTTCCATAAAAGGTACAGCCGCTTTCGATACAACATGGTTAGCGATATGCGGGAGCGGAAGCAAGATAAACAGCGACAACAAATAACAGGCGGCATCGAGCAAAAAGTTGTAACGGTAGGAGAACAAGTAAACCAGAACTGCTGCCACACCCTGACAAACAATAATGAGAAACGAAGTCGTCCCCTGCAAAAGGGAATTCGCAGCCAGCCTATCCTTTTCCTCCACGGATTGTACGATCGCGACTTGCATGGCTGGTTGAAAAAAAGCACTGCAAATATTGACCAGAATCAATAACAAAAAAGCCACCCATAAGTAGGCCGCGGATGTGATGAAGAAAAACAAACTGACGAGAATGCCGCGAAGCAAATTGACAACAATCATGACCCGCCGTTTATCCCAATTCTCTACAAGCGTCCCTGCGAAAAAGCTGGCAAACACATAAGGGATCATGCGAAACACAGTACCTGCCGCAAAAGAAAGACCCGATCCACTTAAATCATGTAAAAGTCCAACGACCGCAATAAATGTAAATTCATTTCCGATGATGTGTACAATGTGGGCCGTATACAAACGACGAAAGACGGGATGTTGCAAGATCGCCACAGGAATGCACCCTCTCACCGTTTTCAATATTGTAGCACTTGTCAAAAAATAAGCGCAAATTGATCTTGCGAAACAGATCGTTTTGTTGTTATAATACGTTCAAATAAAACTGAACGTTTAAAAATAAGAAAACATTCACGTTCAGCGAAACGAGGTTGATCGACTTGAAACGTTACGTAGTTGTGGAAACTTTGGATCAATTAAAAGCTGTCAGCGATTCCTTGCGCCTACAGATCATCACGATGCTGGTCAAGGAGGAATACACAGGCAAGCAGCTCGCGACCCTGCTCTCCCTTTCTCCCTCTAAAGTGCATTATCACTTGAAGGAATTGGAAAGCCACGGCTTCGTTGAAGTCGTGCGTACGGAAGAAAAGAACGGGATCGTACAAAAGTTTTATCGGGCTGTTGCTTACGACTTCAAGGTTAGTGATGATTTGCTGCCCTCCCTGCGCGAAGACAGTATCCTGTTGCAGGAAACGATGATAAATCACCTGCGCTCCGGTATTAATCGCCTGTATAACGCACCAGACGAGTCATTCATGCTCTTTTCGGATCAAGAGGATCGTCCTCCTGCTATTGCAGCTAGCTCCGAAGTGAGAGCACCTCGAAAAGAAATATTTGCTTGGCTCAAAAAATATCAGGCTTTACTTGAGGAGCTATCCGAAATGGAAGATCGCTACTTAGGGAGGATTGCTACTGGAGAAGCGGAGGATACGGTTGAAAACTTTTACATGGTCACCGTCGGATTCATGACGAATGAACGTTACTACGTCGCAGAAGACGAATCCTTGCCAGATAACTATGAGCACCAACAGTCTGAATTCAAGCATTACACCAGCAAGATTGTCGTGAAGAAAAAGAAGGAGGAAAATGGAGATGAGCACTCTGGCGACAAATAATTCCCTGTGGAAAAATGGATCGTTTGTCCGGTTATGGTGCGGCACTTTATTTTCGGCAATGGCTGACGGGGCTTTCTTCATCCTGCTCAACTGGTATATCGTGAATGGCTTAGGCTCAGGAGCAATCCTCGGCACGACTTTGATTTGTCTGTCCATCCCCCGTCTCCTCTTTATGCTGGCGGGCGGGGTGGCTGCTGATCGTTTGAATCGAAAATGGATTATGTTTTCCTCCCTTCTGGTTAGGGGCATTATTTTAGCCTGCTTCAGTTTGCTTATGCTTCAAGGAAATGGCGCCTGGTTCCCAGTAAGCCTGTACGTCATGGCAGCTTTATTCGGAACAGTCGATGCATTTTTTTGGCCAGCACGCAGCTCGATTCTGCCCTCTCTTGTCTCTCGAGAACAACTTGCGCCAGCTAACAGCTTAATGGAACTATGCCATCAGATTAGCATGGTTGCCGGACCGGTAGTTACTGCCTTATTAATTGGAACCGTTAGTTATCCGATCATGTTTATGATCTTGGCATGCACCTTCTTCGTAGGAACACTCTTTGTACTCTCTCTCCATTCACACTCATACACCAAAGATACGACTTCAGCGTCTACAACAGAATCACGAGCAAGCTCATATTTCAAAGATATCGTGGGGGGCATTCGTTTTACGTATTCAATCCCGATCCTCGCACTTATTTTAACAACATCACTTTTTACCAACATGATGTTCTCCGGCCCAGTTAACATGATCATTCCCATTCATGTAAATAACCTCGGATGGGACGGGAGTGCTTTTAGTTCACTCAGTACCTCAGTTGGAGTGGGCATGATTGTCGGCGGTATTTTGACTGGATTGTTTAAAGGATTCCGTGGAAAATTTATGTTACTCCCTGTCATTCTCGGTTGTATGGGAGTTGGAATCAGCTCGTATTATTTCATTGAGGAGCTTTCCTTTGGACTTGTCTCTCATTTTCTCATCGGAATGGCACTCAGTATGACGAATATTCCGTTTATCACCTACATTCAAAGTATCGTCCCTGCCAACATGCTCGGTCGTGTCATGTCATTGCTTTCCTTGATGTCCGTCGGCTTTGGGCCAGTCAGCTATGCACTGTGCTCCTTTCTTCTCGCCAAAAACATCGCAACACCGGGGCTTCTATTATTCTTTGGCGGTATCATATTTGCAAGTATCAGCCTTAGCCTGTTCTTTTTCCGCTCGTTCCGGCAAATGGAGCAGCATCCGAACTGGAAACGACCTATGGTAGAGGAGCAGCAGTTTCCTGCCACCCTTTCTTCGTAACGCCTCTATTATAAATAGAAAGAACGCGCACCTCGCAAGCATGAGCTCTTGCAGGTACGCGTTTTGCTATTTAAACAGTTTGTTCTTTTTCAGCAAAGACCTTTACCAGCTGACGACCACCAAAGCCCATCCGTGTGACTACTCCGGCCTCATCTCGTACAAAGCGGATAAACATGTCGGTTTCTCCACGTTTCATGACGAAGCTGTCTTCTCCCACTGATCGTAGCGGAATGTTCGTTCCGTTACTTTTTGCTACCAGCTCATTTTCTTCGATTTCAACCGATACGATCGCCCCTTCGGAAGAGCGATACTCGCCTGTAAATGCAGGGAGTGCTTCGACAGCCAGCTCATAATCCGGATATGGGAACGGTACCGTATCCGTAGAACGTCCGTTGGTCGCATTCAAAATACCGTGCATCACATCTGCCATTGGCCCGCCATCTGTGTTCATCAATATGGCTCCTGTCAGGCCCCGCTCCGGGAAAACAAAAATTTGTGCCGCAACTCCCTTGATCGCTCCACCGTGCTCAATGAGTGTTCCATCATGACAATTGGCTATAAACAATCCATAGCCATATGCTTGAAACGGAGAAATCGAGAAATGAGGCGCTATCATGGCCTGCACACTCTCCGGTGAGAGCAAGCGATTCTCTCCTACCAATCCACCCGTTCTGAATATTTCGGTATAGCACAATAGATCGTGAATCGTCGATTTCAGAAAACCAGCGGAGCGCATCGATGGTGAATCCCACCACGAGGGTGAACGAAATACCTCACCGCCATCCTTTGGACTTTTTCGGGTAAACAAGGTAGCTACCTCTGCTCCCTCTGGCAAATCTTCGACGAGAAAGGCACTGTTCTTCATCCCGGCTGGCACCAAAATATGGTCATGCACAAACTGCTCGTAAGAAATCCCGCTCACTCGTTCAATAATCAGACCGAGCATGGCATAACTGTCGTTGGAGTAGCTAAACTCCGTTCCAGGCGCACCTAAAAACTCGTAATCCAGCTTGCCGATGTAGGCCATGAATTCTTCTTTTGTATTGATCTCTTCCACTTTATCGAGATCAAACTCAAGACCGGAGCTAGAGGACTTAACGTCCCCACCCTTCAGAATACTTCTTTTCATCGCACCAGCTAATGTATCCAAAGGAGGGAATCCAGCCGTATGTGTCATCAGATGATGGATGGTCATCTCGCGAGTATAAGCTTCATTAGGTGTGCGTAGCTCTGGGAGATACTTAATGACCGGATCATGAACGGATAGCTTTCCTGCGTCCTGAAGCTGCATAATGGCCACACATGTAAAGGACTTGGTAGCAGAACCAATGCCAAACACCGTATCAGGCGTTAATGCTTTTGCATCCTCTGTGTTGTCTGCCAAACCGAAGCCATGGAAATACCTCAGCTCTCCTTGCTCTGCCAATCCGACCGCTGTTCCTATTACTTTTGCCTCTGCAAGCAGCTTTTGTGCGTATTCCTCAAACGACTGTACCCAATCCGCCATGCTCCTTCTCCCCTTTTCATTTTTTTTAAGGCCGGAAGTTTGCCGTACGAATCACATAATTGCCGATCGCCTTTTGGTTCAGGACGTAACCGATGCCCGGGGTATCTGGAACTGCCAATTGGCCAGGAGCCATCAGTTCTACTCCATTCTCCACGATGTCTTCCTCCCAGTAACGGCTGGAGGCGGCTGTATCACCAGGGATCGTGAAATTCGGCAAAGAGGTAATCGCAATATTGTGCGCGCGGCCGACACCCGACTCAATCATGCCTCCGCACCAAACCGGAATGTCGTGTGCCTGACATAAGTCGTGAATGCGTTTGGACTCTGTTAATCCACCGACCCTCCCCACCTTGATATTAATAATGCCGCAGCTGCCTAGCTCTATTGCTTTTCTGGCATCATCCACATTGTGAATACTTTCATCGAGACAAATTGGAGTAGACAGCTCCCTTTGCAGCTTGGCATGATCAATAATGTCATCATGGGCGAGTGGCTGTTCGATCATCATCAGCCCATATTGATCCAGCTCCTTCATCACATCCAAATGCTCCATCGTGTATGCGGAGTTCGCATCCGCCATCAGCGGGACACTCTCTCCAAAGCGTTCGCGGATTGCTCGAATCACCTCTACGTCAAAGCCCGGCTTGATCTTTACCTTGATCTTCTTATAGCCCTCACCGAGATGGCGCTCTACTTTTGCCAAAACTTGATCGACAGTCGGTTCAATACCAATGCTGATCCCTACATCGATAACAGATTTCTCGCCTCCTAATGCTTTGGCGAGAGAGATTCCTTTCTGCTTGCTGTAGAGATCCCAGATCGCGCCTTCTAAAGCCGCCTTCGCCATGTTATTGCGGCGAATGGGGGCAAAGAGCCGATCCACATCTTCCGGGGTCTCGATTTCACTCGTGAACAGCTTTGGAATCATAAACTTCTCCATCATGTGCCATGCTGTCTCTGTCGTTTCTTCACTATAATAAGGGGCCGACATCGCCACACTTTCCGCGTGCCCTACCTCTCCCTCTCCATACACACTGACCAGAATGAGCTCCTTGATGGTCGTATATCCAAAGCTCGTTTCAAAACGGAAACGAAGTGGCATGTGCAGTTGCTGCAATTCAATTCGTTCGATTTTCAATGTACTTCATCCCTTCTGTTCCATATAAATGACAAGCAACATAATGTTGTGGCGAAGCAAGTGTAGCGACAGGACGCACTGTGCGGCAAACATCCGTCGCATAGGAGCACCTGGTATGAAACGCACAGCCAACTGGAACATTCGCTGGAGAGGGAACATCCCCGGAAAGAACGATTCTCTCCTTCTTCCGAAACGGGTTGGCTTTGGGAACCGCTGACATGAGCGCTACTGTGTACGGATGCAACGGTCGCGCAAACAAATCCTTTTTGCTGGCGATTTCGACGATTCTTCCAAGATACATGACCGCAATTCTGTCGCTGATGTGGCGAACGACACCTAGATCGTGTGAAATAAACAGATAGCTCAAGCCTAGACGTTGCTGCAAATCCTGCAACAGATTCACGATCTGCGCCTGAATGGAGACGTCAAGTGCTGAAACTGGCTCATCTGCTACGATCAATGAAGGTTCTACCGCCAATGCTCGAGCGATCCCGATTCGCTGCCGCTGCCCACCGCTGAACTCATGGGGGAAGCGAGTGGCGTATTGAGCATTCAGTCCGACCATCTGAAGCAGTTCTTTTACTTGATCGCGCCTTTCTTTCGCAGACATTTGCGGATCTTTGACGCCTAACGCTTCCTCCAAAGCCCCTTGCACGGTCATCCGTGGATTTAACGAAGCATACGGGTCCTGAAACACGATTTGCATTCGTTTGCGGAGTGGACGAAATCGTGCAGCCGACATATCCAAAATGTTTTGCCCCTCAAATTCAATCGTTCCACCTGTCGGCTCAATGAGTCGCATGATGCTACGACCAGTCGTTGACTTGCCACAACCGCTTTCTCCTACCAACCCAAGCGTTTCGCCTTTTCGCAACTGGAAAGAAACTCCATCGACTGCCTTGATCACTTCGTCGCTATTGCGAAACATTCCTTTGCTAATGGGAAAATACGTCTTTAAATCGTTTACCGATAACAAGATATCACTCATACCGCCATCTCCTTGTTCTCGTACAGCCAGCATCGAACGGCCTGTGTGCCTGTGCCCGTTGCCTTAAGCGGCGGTTTTTCTTTGTAACATCGCTCTTCGGCCTGCGAGCAGCGGAAGCGGAATGCGCACCCTTGTGTCACTTCACCCAGTAGCGGGACACTGCCTTCAATCGGATCGAGGCGTAGCTTCTCCTCCTCATCCAGATCGGGGATGCAGCGTAAAAGTCCAATCGTATAGGGATGCTTCGGATTCGAAAACAGACTGGCAACGTCAGCTTCTTCTACGATCTCCCCGTAGTACATGACAAGTACACGATCAGCCATTTCAGCCACCACTCCCAAGTCATGCGTAATGAGCAGCAGGGAGGTATGATCGTTCTCCTTCAGATCGTTCATCAATTCCAAAATTTGCGCTTGAATGGTCACATCCAGTGCAGTCGTCGGCTCGTCCGCGATCAATAAATCCGGGTTACAAGCCATCGCCATCGCAATCATGACACGCTGCTTCATCCCACCTGATAGCTGATGGGGATATTCCCGCATGATGTCTTCTGCCCGCGGCACGCCCACTTTTTTGAGCATCTCAACCGCTTTTGCTTGGCGTTCTTTTTTCGATAAATCGGTATGCAGCTGATACACTTCCTCCAGCTGTCGTCCGATCGTATGGACCGGATTGAGTGACGTCATCGGTTCCTGAAAAATCATCGCGATATCTTTTCCGCGAATGTTGCGAAGTTCACTGGCACTCAACTGGTTCAATAAGGTATCACGAAACCGAATGCTTCCCTCCATCTGCGCATTCGCCCGTGACAAGAGCCCCATGATCGCCAAGGACGTCACACTTTTTCCACAGCCAGACTCGCCTACCAGCGCGACCGTCTCACCTTTTTTCAGCTGAAAAGAAATGCCTTGCAGCGCTGGTAGCTCGCCCTTATCCGTCTTAAACTGCAAGCGTAAATCAATTACTTCCAAGAGTACCTCTTTCATCAGCTTGTGCCCCCTTCATCCATTACCTCGTTTTCGGGTCGAATGCATCCCGTAATCCGTCACCTAACAGATTGAAGCCAAGGACAACCAGCATAATGGCCAATCCAGGAAAAATGGACATCCACCAGGCCTGACTCAAGAATGCCTTGCCGACAAAAACCATGGCTCCCCACTCTGGCATCGGCGGTTGCGCACCCAGTCCGAGGAAGCTCAAGGCAGCTGCCGCCAAAATACTCACACCGAATTGAATGGTGGAAAGCACGATGATCGGGGAGAGAATATTGGGTAAAATATGCTTCAGTAAAATCTGCCAGTCTCTGATCCCCAGAGCGCGAACAGCCTCAACGTACTCTTTTTCCCTTATGGATAAGACTGCAGAGCGAACGACCCGCACATAAGACGGAATAACGGCAATCACTACCGCAATCATGGCATTCGTTAAACCGGGACCCAAGACCGCAATGACAGCGATCGCCAGAAGCAGAGCAGGAAGTGACATGAGAATATCCATGCCCTGCATGATAAACAGATCCACGCGACGATAATAGCCAGCGATAATACCGAGCGTTACACCTATCAAGGTAGAAAGCACAACCGTTATCAAACCCATCAGCAAGGAAATCCGTCCCCCGTGCAATAAACGAGAAAAAATATCTCTGCCAAAATCATCTGTTCCGAGAAGATGAGTCATACTCGGAGCGCTTAATCGACTGTTAAAGTTCATTTGTTCGACAGGATGAGGGGCAATGACTGGAGCAAGAAGCGAACCCAGTGTGAAGACGATTAGGATAACCACACCCGCCATTGCTGTCTTATTGCGTCTCAGCCGTTTGCCCATCCCACCCCAATACGACTCCGGACGATTACTGTTCACCATCCATCTGCTCCTTCCTTAGTCGAAATGGATTCGCGGATCAATCCGGCTGTAAATGAGATCCACGATCAAATTGGTTAAGGCAAAAATCAACGCCATGAAAAACACCATGCCCTGTATGGTCGGCATATCCCGTTTACTGATCGCCTCAATCGCCAGGCTGCCGATCCCTTGCAGAGAAAACACGGTTTCCACCACCACAGCTCCAGCCATGAGCGAACCGAACTGCAAGCCTAACATCGTGACAACAGGAATAATGGCGTTCGGCAGACCGTGGCTCACTATGATTCGGAAAAGTGCTGCCCCCTTGGCCTCAGCTGTCCGCATGTAATCCTGCTTGATGACTTCCAGCATGCTGGATCGGGTCATACGGGCGATCATCCCCGCTTCCGCCATACCCAACGTAATCGCTGGCAGCAGCAAGGAGTGAATCCCCTCATAGCCGGAAATCGGAAACAAAGCAAGTTTGTAAGCAAAAATCCAGATAAGAAACAAGGCAATCCAGAAGCCGGGTGCCGAAATACCGAGTAACGAGGTAAGCACGACAAGCCGATCGATGATGGTGTTTTGTTTGACGGCAGCAATCGTGCCCAACAAGATACCGAATATTGCGGCAATGATTACACTAAGGATGGCAAGCTGCATGGTGATTGGGAAACGGTTCATAATCTGATCCCATACCTTTTCGCCAGTGAATAACGATGTTCCCAAATCGCCAGCGAACAGGTTTCCAGCAAATCGCATGTATTGCTGCCACAGTGGTTGATCCAGACCTAGCGACGCTCTCATTTGACTGATGGCCTCTGGTGTTGCAAACTGTCCGAGTATTTGTGTTGCGGGATCACCCGGTATGAGGTGCACCATCAAGAAGATCAGGACGGAAACGCCAAACAGTGTACCTACCAGGGAAAGTAATCTTTTTACTACATATCGGCGCATGCCCTCACCCCAGTTGTCTATTTTTCGAGCATGACATCATGCAACGTAATACCTTGCGTGTACGGATTGACCGTGAAGCCTTTAACGCCGCGAGTTGCTATCACCGTCTCACTAACCCATAAAGGGACCCACGGCAAATCATTTAGCAAAATCTCCTGTGCATCTTCGTAAATCTTGAGACGCGCCTGCTCATTCATTTCCAAACGTCCTTTGTTCAGTAAAACATCCAACTCAGGGTTGTTGTAATGAGTACGGCTTGTAGAATTGCTCTTTTCAAAGATGAGGTACAAGATATCAGCATCAAACCAGCCATAGTACATCAAAGCCATGTCATACGACTTTTTCGAAATGCGCTCTTTGATGGTTGTCATTTCTTGCACGCTGATTTTCATATCAATACCTGCTTCTTTCAGCTGGCTCTGCAAAATCTGCACTGCTCGCTGAAATGCTGGCTCTTGAGAGACGAGCATTTCTACAGACAACGGTTTTCCGTCCTTATCTACGATGCCATCCCCATTACTATCCGTCCAGCCTGCTTCTGCTAGCAACTGCTTCGCTTTGCCTAAATCTCTCGTATACAACTGCTTCGCCTTACTTTCAATCGCTTCACTGTAGCCATAAATCGTGGGTGCCAATGGACCATAGACTGGCTTGCCGAATCCGTTCAATGCTACCTGAACAAGTGGATCACGATCTACGGAGAGGGCTATTGCTTTGCGCAGACGAACATCTGAAAACAGCGGGTGCTTATTGTTAAAAGCAATGTATTTGTTTCCAACGTCCATCGCTTTCTCAATCTTGACTCCGGGCAGTGTCTCAAGCTCCGCAACCGAGTTCGGCGGCGCATCATACAACACATGGACCGTACCCTTTTTGAATTCCATCAGGCGTGTATCGTCGTCTTTCATAAACCGGAACATCATGCTGTCGAATTGCAGAGGACCTTTGTTGGTAGCGTACTCCGGTCCCCAGTTATAATCAGGATTTTTCTTGTAGGTGAGCGAAGCACCCCGCTCGCGTTTGTCAAAGATAATCGGCCCCGTTGCAGATGGGTTATCTGAGAAGCCATCCCCTAATTCTTTTGCCTTTTTGGCGTCAAGAGGTGAGACTAATCCACCGACAATGACGTTAACAAAAGGAGCAAATGGTTGGCTAAAATGCACCTTGAGCGTATGCTCGTCTGTTGCTTCCACTTTTTCAATTGGACCTGCAAGCCCCTTCACAGGAGAAATGGCAAGCAAACGGTCAAACGAATCTTTTACGGATGCTGCCGTCATTGGATCGCCAGAGTGATAGCGGACATCTTTTCGGAGGGTAAATGTCCAAACCTTACCGTCCTGCGAGATCTCGTACTTCTCTGCCAAACCCGGATGGAGTTTGCCTGTTGCATCGCGGGTCAATAGAGGCTCGTATATTAAACTGTTTTCCATACTGAGCCAGCTCGTTTTGTGCATATCAAGCGAGTCTGGGTCCGTCAAGGAAGCGATGACTAATGTGTTCCCTTTGGCCGACGTGTCATTCCCCGTTTGATTGGTCGGCTGTGAGGAGCAGCCTGCAATCAACGCCGTTGCCACAAATACACTCAAGGCCCCTTGCTTCCACTTGTGAATCTTCATGTCCCATCCCCCTTATCAATGGCCGTTACACTTCTGTCCCTTCCACAAACGGGTATATTTGTCGACTTGTCTCTTCGTATTCTTTCAGTCTTTGTTGTACCTGTTCACCATCAGCCTGAACCACACCACTGATCAAAATATTCAGCATGGAAAAGATCGCCGTCATTCCTTTTAAGGCAGTAGGAGCAGGTGCGCTGACTTTCAAAATTTGGTCGGCTACCGGTCCAATCGGAGATAGCTCATCGTCTGTAATCCCGATGATTTTGGCACCTCTCTCTTTGGCTGCTTTTGCAAACAGGATGGTTTCACTCGTATAGCGGGGAAAGGAGAGTGCGATCACGAGCCACTCCTGATTGATCTGGGTCAACAGATAGTTGACGTCATCAACTGGCCCATTGTACAGATGCGCGTTTCCTCGGACGACATTCAGTGTAAAGGCGAGCCAATGGGCCGGAGCAAAGGAGCTGCGAAACCCTACGACAAGAATGTGTTTGGCTGCCATAATACTTGAAACCGCTTGCAAAAGTTGGTCCTTTTGTAGCTCCCCTAATGTTTGCCGAATATACGCAACATCCTGCTCCATGTTATAAGAAATCAGGTCTTGTTTCCCCTTCATCTCCACAGCCGCTGTACGAAAACTGTGGATGGCATCAGCTTTTGGGACTTTTTCCAATAAGGAGCTGCGGATCTCGTTTTGCAATTCGCTGTACCCGGAGTAGGCGAGAGCGTATGATAGTCGGATGATTGTGGTTTCGCTTGTGCCGCTCAATGCCCCGACAACTTTGGCTGGTTGCAGTGCAACGCTCTTCGGCTCGGCGAGAATGTATTTGGCTGCGAGTTTTTGTTGGTTGGTCAATTCCGGATAATGCTTGCGGATGCGCTCCTGTACGGATTCCATGATCATCTACTTCCTTGTCAATTGATGTAGGTTCCACTCTGTGGCTGGGTCTAACGGATAAATCGGACGAATGGCGCGCTCGTATTTGAAAAAGCGGAAGTTGAGTGTCGTCAATCCCGGCGAATCAACGGTAATGACGCGTGCGCTGATCGGTTCGAATGATGCCCGGAAATGTGTGCTTGATTTCAAGGCCACGATCTTGTATTTGGTCACGTCAATTCCGTGCAACAGAAAAATTTGCTCATCCAACACTTGCGATTTCACGGAGCAAACCAGTACATCAACCCCGTCAATTTGCAAGCGAACGGACTTGCCAAAATTCTCATGACCGCCTTGCCCCATCGGCGTCGTCGCAATGAATTTTCCATCTGTCAAAGCTTTGACGTAGGCTGTTACTTCAAGTGGCTCTCCATGCAAGTAGTCTGTCTTTCCACCAAGGGTTAGCTGTATGGTAGCGCCTACTCCAGCTTGATGGGCAATCTGTACCACTTCGGGATCGTAAATAAAACCAAAGCATGCATTTGTCAGCTGGGCTTCCAGCATGGCCCGCAGTAAATGCGTTCCGTCTCCGGGTGTGCCTCCGCCTGGATTATCTGAGGTCTCATTGATTACAATGGGCATCCCTTCCGTTTCCAGTGCCATCGCAATTCCCTCGGCAGGCGCGGGCATGTTCAGCTCGAACTCATCCCGCTTTTCCCAAATCAGACTGGCGACATCCTCGCTCACTTTTTTGGCGAGCTCCTGATCGTTATTGGTGACGCTCAAAACAGAAACGCCCAGCTCAGGAATGTCCGTATACGGAAATCCGTGGAAGAATGCACAGTCGATGACGCCTTCTTCCTTTTCCCACGTCCAGCAGGCTTCGTTTATTTCGCGTGCCGGGGAATGATGAGTAGCTGATGTCGGAATCAATAATGGCAGTCTGGTCAAATGCATGGTCGGCTTTATACCTTCCGTAACCATCTTGTGTGCCAGATCGATCGCTTCGATTCCACGTTCATAGCAATCCACGTGTGGGTAGAGGTGGACACCCAGGAGCGCATCGGCTTCATCCACCATTTTTTGTGTCATGTTTGCGTGGAGGTCGAGCGTAACAATTAAGGGAATGTCATAACCGACCAACTGACGCACGGATGCCAGAAGGTCACCTTCCAGGTCATCCATTCCTTCTACGACCCCCGCTCCGTGAAGTCCTAGACAAATGGCGTCTGCACCTTCTGTCGCAGCAATGGTGTCAAGAAGCTCCTTTTTAATCCGGTCGTACGCTTCTCGCAAAATCGTCCCCGCTGGATACGTAAAGGTGAGAAAGGTCGGTAGTAGCTCGATGCCCAGCTCTTCGGCGCGATCCACCATCCCTCCTGGAAAGTTCCGAACGCCCCGATTGCGATTCACAATCGTTTCATGATAATCCCACTCATAGCTTTGAAACATCTCAAGCGTCGTGGGCACATTGGAAAACGTGTTTGTTTCATGCGCAATCCCACCAATAATCACCTTCATTCTTAGAACCTCCATTCATTCTTGAAGTATGAACTTTAAATTTTTGATTTTTTTGAAGTTTCAACCTTTGTGGACATTATAAAGGGAAGAAAATCATTTATTCAACCGCTAAATCATGAACGTTTTATCTATTCTGCTATACTCGTTGATTCATAAACAAAAGCTCTCCCTAGTATAGGGAGAGCTTCTTTCGTAGCTCATGCCATTTATGAGGTTTTCCATTTTGCCAATTCAGATGGGAACTTGTCATTCAGCACTTTGATATATGTACCCTTCATCCCTAACGAACGGGATTCCAGCACACCGGCACTTGCCAGCTTGCGAAGAGCGTTCACGATGACAGAACGTGTCAGGCCTGCTTGATCTGCCAGCTGACTAGCTACCAGCAAACCTTCGCGTGCGTCCAATTGCTCCATAATTTTTTCAATCGCGATCTGTTCACTGTAGGACAACGAAGAGAGTGCGATTTTGGCAAATGTTTTGTCGCGCACTTCATTTTCAATCTGTTCTGTGCGCTGACGAACGATTTTCATACCGATCACGGTAGCTCCGATCTCGCCCAAAATCAGATCCTCTGTTTCAAACTGACCGTAAGCACGCAGCAGGACGAGTGTGCCAAGACGGCTTCCCCCTGCATTGATAGGAACAATCGTCGTCATCATTTGCGGGAAGATCGAATTCAACTCTTTTGGAACCAGGCTGTACGGACTGGTAACCGGCTCGTTCGCCAAGGTTTGTGTAACTTCCAGCAGCTTTTGATGTACACCTTCCTGCAGCTGCGTGGAAGAACGACCGTCTTCTTGCAGGGAAATTTCCTGATTCATTCCACTTCCCAGGATCGAGCCATCTGCGGTAATGATGTAAACATTTGCAGAAATCACTTCAGATAAAAGCCTTGCGAGATCCTGGAAGCCTACTCCGCTGCCACCCATTGTTTTTTGAAGCATCACATTAATTTTTCTCGTTTTTTCTAACAAATTCATAATAATATCCTCCTCTGGATTCTTCATGCTCACAGTATTGTCAGAAAAATCCAGCCCTATACATGCAAATCGAAAAATTAAAAAGAAAGTTGTGTACAGGAATTAGGTAGAAGCCTCGACACCGATTCATAGATCAATGACTATCCTATAGGGAATTGACTACGCCTTACGTGTGGGAGGAAAATCGATGAGCTTGTTTAACGGCGGCTTTAATGGTATTGCGCTAATTCTCGTCTTGTTCGTTCTGTTGACTATCGTAGGCGTTGGCGATGATTAAGACCTCCATAAAAGAAAAAAGGCTGACAGAGTGGTCATGTTCACTCCGTCAGGCCTTTTTTGTATATTCTCTATCGAAGCTGCTGCTTAATGAGTGCTTCAATCGCTTCTGCAATGACATGCGTATGCTTGTTCACATCCGCATTCGTTAAACGGAAACGAATATAGCGTTCATCGAGATTAAACGCTTCTTCAAAAGATCCCATAAAGCCTCGCGCACGTTTATCCAGTTCCAATAAAACTTCCAATTCGCCATCGCGAAGATAGAAGACTACTTCGAGTTCCTCCAATTGGCTGCGGTAAGGCCCTGTCGGACGGAATTCAAATTCCTGTACAAACGGATGTTTGCGACCTAGGTGGCGATTGTATTCACAGTCTACCTTATACAGCTGGAATCCGATCTGTTGAACCGCATCCAACACTTTAGACATTAACGGATGTGGGCGAACCTCGATGAAATCGGAATCCCCCGGGTCAATCGCATTTTTAATATCGAGACCTGTCCGCAAGTAAACCGGTTGGCGCCCCATCGTCAATGGCGTCTCGTAAGGTAATTGAAAAGCGAATGGCAGAACGGTTTCTTCTTTCGGTTTCAATTGTACCCGCTCAGACAGACGATATTTTACAAGTGTGCATTCTTCCTTTGTCTTGGTGTCGTTGACTTCTCTTTCATAGTGTGTGACGACATACATGTAAATCTCGTCGATTTCTTGGGCCACATCTCCTCCCTTGATATGGACCTCACCTCTGACCGTATCTCCGGGAATGAGTGAATCCTGCTCAAGACGTGCATCTACTTGCGCAGAGCCAATACCTACACTAGCCAACAATTTTTTGAACATGGACATGTGTTCGCCTCTCCTTTATACCGACCCAGACCTACATAATCTGGCTATCAGATATTCTATATTGAAATATACGGCGGAAGAAATAGAAAGTTTCGCGCAATCTTTTGCCAAACATCATCAGGTATAACGTCCGCTGTCACGAACACATGCAGCGTTCTACTGATTACCACCGTTTTGATTCGTACCTCCACTGTCGTTCGATCAGACAAAATGTATTCGCGGCGTCGCAGCATTTCATGCAAGACCTGATGGACCTCCGCAACCTGCTCAACCTTCTTCCCTTTTAACGAAGCGAGATCCTTTTCCACGCGATCGACTACTTGTACCACAATGGTGGCATGGAGTGGCTGCTTCTGATCCGCAGTGAGTACAGAAGCGCGTACGTCTTCGATGACGGTCTCTTGCTTTTTCCGATAGACCCGCTGATTTTGCTTCAGCTCCAGATTTTCCTCGTACAGTTTTTTATTTTGTAGCTCCAAGCTTTTTTTGATCAGCATCATCTGTTCCATTTCGCGTCCGTATGTAAATAAAATCACGCTTCCGCCCAAGACGCACCCCATGAGCAAAAGTGCGAGGTAACGTTTCCAAAGAGTCACCTTCATGAGCGCACCTGTACCAGCCAATGCACACAAATCGTTCCGATATGGGCACCTAAGAATGCGACGACGATCATCACAAGCTGCTTAAAGACAGGTGTCAAATTTCCCATCAGTATTTTTTCGATCTGCAAAAACGAATCAAAGGTTCCGCCCAATGCCCCAACTAATCCCCATATTTTGAGCTGGTCAGCCAATTGGGCCATGGATAACAGCGGGGGCTTTTCTGTGAGAAATGCGCCCACCCCACCTGAAAGAGCGCCGCCGACCACAATGCCATAAGCCACGAAAAACGTCAAAATGACTTGTGCCATGTTGTGCTTCATCCTTTCTTCGAACAAGCTGCACATGCTTATCCCTACGCTCGTCATCCCGGTTTTATAACAGGACTTGTTAGCGTTCCAAATAAAAAAGCGGCATGCTCTATTTGGCAGCATGCCGGATCGGTCAGCGTTGGTTCCTTCTCCATTTCTTCAGTTTCTTTTCAATGCGCGGCGAATTCATGATCATAAGATCCGTGAACAAGTTGACCATTTTCGGATTGCGCAGCATCTGCTTAAACACCTCTGGATTTTGCTTGAACCATTGCTCATTGGCACGAATCCATTTCTTGAAACCGTCGTTTGATTTGTAATAGTCATTCAATTGACGAACCGGCCGATATGCGCTCATCTTAATCTATCCCTTCGTCAAAAAATATAACGAGGAGAAAAACGATCACGATGATCCAGATGATCACTTCGAAACCTTCCTCGTTGAAAAAACCAAATCCTCTCACGTCAGATCCCCCTTTCATCCTGCCGCGCTCCTCGCACCATTCCCTACCGCCCATGGTACCTTTCCCTATAGGTATATGTCGTTCCACGCTTGTTGGATTGGACGCTTGCCTGCCTTCATATCGATTTTGTGTGCTGGCCTATATTTTGTTTGTGAAAACGGCTAGACGTTTTTCATAAAACAGGATGAGCATACTAGGGAGGAATGAATCAAAGAGGAGAAGAACATGACAGCCTCTACTGGATCACTGTTACGCAACAAGCCTTACTTGCTATTACTGATAGTCGTCTTTTTCATGCACATGGCCTCTTATCTGGTCATTCCCGTCTTCCCAATCTTTTTGCAAAAGGTACGGGTTCTTTCTCTCTCCCAAGTCGGCATCATTTTGGCAGCGGGAAGCATCACATACCAAATCGGAAGCTTGGCAGGCGGCTTGATGTCAGATCGCTGGGGCAAACGCTCCATCCTAGCCTTTGGGGCATTCCTTCAAGGATGTGCCATGGCAGGCTATCACTTCAGCCATTCTTATGGTTTCTTCTTGTTATTCTCCGCTGTCAACGGCTTAGGTCTTGGCCTGCTCGCTCCTACCATTAAAGCCATGATCGCGGATGAAGTGGATGAGAGCCAAAGAACCGCTGCCTTCTCGTGGAGAGGGATACTCGCTCATAGCGGGATCATTGTCGCTGGCTTGGTCATTACGTGGATGACTGCGGGTGGAAAACAACCGTTTCTCGTAGCTGCCTTTGTGTACGGAGCACTTGCTGTCTTTTCTCGCTTCATCCTCCCCGATGATCGGTGTGTGGGAACAGATTGCAAGCAAACGCCGATCAAGGAGTATCGTCACATCTTGACCCATCGCAGCTTTTTGCTTTTTTCCGGGATCTCGCTCTTAATCTGGGCGCTTTACGCTCAATTCGCCATGATCCTGCCACTGCGGGGAGAGCATGTCCTGCATTCCGCTACGATGATTGGCCTCATTTGGACGATCAACTCGCTCAGTGTCGTCGTCTTGCAAGGGTTTATCTCACGTTTTGTTCTACAGCGCATCAATCCGTACTTGTCTGTAACGATGGGAACGATCTTGTTGGGTGCAGGGCTTACGCTCATGGGATGGGCGAACCACTTTCTTACACTGTGCGGGGCTGCGATTCTTTTCATTTTGGGTGAGATGCTGTTTATGCCGATGCTGGACAGTCTCGTCACTCATTTCGCAAAGGAAGAATGGCTGGGAGCGTACTTTGGCTTTTCCAATTTCGTATCTGGTCTTGGAACGGCTCTTGGGACGGGATTGGGTGGAGCGATGGTTGAAAAGCTAGGAGGAGTCGGCAGCCATTATCCATGGATCGGCTATGGAGTGCTTACGCTGTTTTTAGCGGCCATTCTTGGTCTGTTTGCCGTATATGCAATTCCTCGCCACAAAAACAATGTGCTTGACTCGCCCTCAAAAAATCGTAGAAGGGAAGGTGCCACATGAACGCAGAGGAACACACACAGTATCAACCCGAAAAGCAAATGGAAGTGCTTAGGCGAGTGCCCCTCACCTCCCTATTCATCCAACTGGAGGACAATGTATCCTCCCGCAATCGCCAAAAAACAAATTCGCCTTGGCAGCCATGGCTCTAGGAAAGGAGTAGTTACATGACCAAGCAAAGCAAGGATTCCTCTGTACAGCAAAATCGACCAGATGAGCGCAATCGCCAGCCCAAAACTGTTCAAAACGATGCACCGGGCTATGGAGACAAAAAACTGGAGGGGCCAAATCGTCCGTCCACCTAACCCTCAGGCAAGCAATCAATAAAAAAAGTCATTTTGCGCCTTCATGCAAGGGCAAAATGACTTTTTTCGTTTCATTTACGCAATCGGCACGAGCATGTACGGCAAAGAAAATCCTTCCAATCTCTCCAAAAATGCTTGGCGAGACTTTTCATCAGGCGCAATCAGTTGCAGATAGCGCGTGAAATAAAACACGATACGATCTTCATTGCCCTCTTTTAAGCGATAGTGGGACAGCTGTGCGATGTCCGTCAAGTTGTAGAAGTATTCATAGTGCTCCTGTGTAAAAGGCACTTGAAAGATCCGGCTGACGACTACACCATTGCTCAGATTTTCCCGCATGTTCTCTTTTGTTGCCCCGAGAAAGCGAAGCAGTTCACCAGCACGCTTCGCCCCGACCTTTTCCACCAGTATGCTATCGTTGTACTCCACTTCCAGATCGGTCAAGTTGTTAGAAACGGCTGCAAGCATTGCCATCAGCACCTTGCGCACTGCCAGATTCTCCGTAGCGAATTGATTGTCAAATACATTAAATTCAAAGGACGTAGCTTCGCCCTGACGCCGTGTATACAATTTGATCGCGTTCAAAAGCACTCCTCCGCTTTCTGTTTCCTCGACGATATTCTCCAGGCCATTTATCTAGGCAAAATGGATTCCCACGTGGCACGGTCCAGCTTGCGAATGACACTGAACAAGAGACGCTTGGCTGCCTCGTAATCCTCGCGATCAATGATCGAAGCATGGCTGTGAATGTAACGGGAAGGAATGCCAATAACGGCAGACGGTACTCCCTTGCCATGGTACTGCACGACCCCTGCATCCGTCCCGCCTTTTGCCACATAAATCTGGTACGGAATGTTCTCTTCTTCGCACGTGGAGATAAGAAGCTCACGCAATCCTACCGGCATGACGTACATCGGATCGTAGATGCGCATCAAAAGTCCACCGCCGAGCATGCCTCCATCGTCTTTTACACCTGGTATGTCTGTAGCTGGACTCGCATCCACAGCCAAGAACAAATCCGGATCGATGGACGCAGCCGCAGTTTTCGCGCCGCGCTGCCCGGACAATTCTTCCTGTACAGTAGCCCCGACGTAGACGACATTCGGATGATCTGGTTTTTCGTGCAGCTCTTTTGCGAGCTCCACTGCCAAACTGCAACCATAGCGATTATCCCATGCTTTAGCCATTATGCGGCGTGGATTGGCCATGACCTGCAACGGGCAAACCGGAACGATTTGCTGGCCAGCCCGTATTCCTACCTGTTCTGCTTCCTCACGTGAATCTACGCCGATATCAATGTACATGTTGCGTACATCCATCGGGCGATTGCGCTGATCGTCGCTCAAGACATGCGGCGGGATCGAGCTGATTACGCCTTCGACTGGTCCCTTGTCCGTAATAATTTGTACACGTTGCGCGAGCAGGACCTGCCCCCACCAGCCTCCCAACGTCTGAAAAGAAATAAATCCCTTATCAGAAATTCGGGTGACCATGAAGCCCACTTCGTCCATGTGACCCGCTACCATAATTTTGGGACCGTTCTCGTCACCACGCATAACGCCAAAAATACTGCCCAAATTGTCGTACATGAGTTCACTCGTATAGCTGCTTATGTATTCCCGCATAATCTCGCGTACCGGACCTTCGAAGCCAGGCGCTCCTGGTGCCTGCGTCAAACGGTTCCACAGCTCCATTTGAAATTTATTTTCCATCGCCAAAAATCCTCCTCGACCCTAGTTTCATGCCTATTATCCTTCTCTATTATCCGCGAGAGAGAATTCAGACGCAACTACTCCCAAGCAGGAATGCAAGCGCTTGTCCCGAATGAAGAAAAAAACACGAATCGTTTGAGGAGGAAAAAGTAGATGACAATCACGTTGCGAAAGTTGGCCGAATTCAGTGAGATTGAGCAATTAGAAGCAATGGAGGGGAAAATATGGGACCCTTCTACTGCTATTCCCCACCATATGACACTTACCATGCAAAAGTTTGGTGGTCTGTTTTTAGGGGCATTCGATGACGAGGAAATGATCGGCTTCTTGTACAGCTTCCCGGGCTTCACCAACGGAGAATCCCATCTTTGCTCGCACATGCTCGGCTTTTTGCCAGAGTATCGCAAGCAGGGGCTAGGTGTACAAATGAAATGGCTGCAAAAAGAAGAAGCAGCAGCAGCGGGCTATTCCAAAATCACATGGACGTACGATCCGCTTGAGACAGTAAACGGTGTTCTGAACATCGCCAAGCTGGGAGGTATCGTTCGAACTTATTTGCCAAACTGCTACGGCCAGCTCGATGACGACTTCAATCGTGGACTGCCGACAGACCGTTTCCTCGTGGAATGGTTTATCGGAAGCAATCGTGTGGAATCGCGTCAGTCTGGAAAGAGCTCTGCTCCCTCTTTTCAACAGGCGCCAGACCTATTGCGTTTTGAAATCAAGGATGGTATTCCACATCCTATCGAAATCGATTTGTCACGCGATGAGCCTGCAGTACTGCTCCCTGTCCCTGCCTTCTTCCAAGATGTAAAACGAGCGGATATAAGCGTCGCTTCCTTGTGGAGAGAAATGACGCGCGAATTGTTCACGTCGTATTTTGCCAAAGGATATGTTGTCACGAATATCCTCCGTGGTCCATCCACCGTTCGTTACGCCTTAGAAAAGCAGCCATTTCCTGATATTTTAGGTGCCTCGTCCTCTCTATCTTAGCTAGAATTGCGCGTCGGGTGATCAGGTTGTGGTAAAATGGTGGTTGCCCAACCCTATACAACAAAGGACGAGAATGAAATGAATCGATCACAATACAATTATGACGTTATCATCATAGGCGGCGGCCCCTCTGGGCTGATGTCTGCAATTGCTGCTTCTGGCCAAGGAGCGAGAGTTTGTCTCGTGGAAAAAGGCTCGAAGCTCGGACGCAAGCTCATCATATCGGGCGGCGGACGCTGTAATGTAACCAATGCCAAGGAACAAGATGAATTAATCAAACAAATGCCAGGAAATGGACGCTTCATGTACAGTGCTCTCACCCAATTCGGCAACCGAGAGATTATCCAGTTTTTTGAGGAGATGGGTGTCGCGTTAAAAGAAGAGGATCGGGGCCGTATGTTTCCTGTCACAGATAAAGCAGTGACAGTCGCTCAAGCATTGATTAATTTATTGAAGCGCCAAGGTGCCACCATTCATTTAAATGCCGCTGTAAAAGAAGTTCTCTATTCGGAAGGGAGAGTCGGTGGCATCATGCTCCAGTCCGGTGAGAAAATCACCGCGCCTTGTGTGATTATTGCTGTCGGAGGCTGTTCTGTACCACAGACAGGGTCTACAGGCGATGGCTATACATGGGCGAAAGCAGCCGGGCACACAATCACAGAGCTGTATCCTACTGAAGTACCGCTTACAGCCAATGACTCTTTTATTCGCGACAAATCAATTCAGGGTCTATCGCTGCGTGACATCACGATGACCTTGTATGCGCCCAATGGGAAAAAGATCAACACCCAAGAAGGCGATATGATCTTCACTCATTTCGGAATATCAGGCCCCGCCTCCCTGCGCATGGGACACTATGTCTCTGTGTCGCAACGAAAATACAGTGCGGTTCCTCTATCTCTGACGATCGATCTCATGCCTGACAGAACAGCCGAGGAAATCATGGCGGAAAGCTGGCAGTTGATAGAGGAGCAGCCAAAAAAGGCAGTAAAAAATGCAATCAAAGGCTTCCTCCCCGAACGGATTATCCCACTCTTGCTTGCGATGGCAGGAATTTCGGAAGAAACGACCTACAGCCATATGAAAAAACAAGAGTGGAGCAAGTTCACGAGCTTGATCAAAGCTTTTCCACTCACCATTACGGGGACGCTCTCTCTTGAGGAAGCGTTCATTACAGGTGGTGGTGTAAGCGTAAAAGAGATCGATCCACGCTCGATGAGGTCCAAGCTCATGGATGGGTTGTATTTTGCTGGCGAGGTTATGGACGTCCACGCCCATACCGGTGGTTACAACATCACCATCGCCTTTTCGTCCGGCCATTCTGCGGGTACGCATAGTGCGCAGGAAGCATTTGAATTTTTTTACGAGAATGACGTTTAGATGAAGTGGGATTGGGGAAACTATGAATCAGGTTCTCTTTTCATGAAAAGAGAAATCAGCACATTACTCCCCCCTAGTTGTAATGTGCTGGTTTAACAGACCTTACTCCCTTTATCTTCCTAGATGGGCATCGCCTGCGTGAGCGATGCTTCTTTTTTTTGCCCAACAAAAAGCACCTGCTACAAAAGAAGGCTAGGCCATCTTTTCATAGCAGGTGCTTTATTCGTCGTAATTGGTTTATCCGACAAGGCGGAACAAATACGCAAACCCAGCGAAAAAAAAGGCTAGGCCCAACAGAAAAAACGTGTTGGCACGCTGCTTAATACGCCTTTCGTCTCCTTGAAAATGAGCGTTCATCCGCGATTGCCAGCGTTTTGTCCTCGGCTGTACCATGACGAGAATGCCAGCTGCCAGTAAGAAGAGAGGAAAGATCATCATCGGACTCATCCCTTTTTCTTACGACGTAGAAGCCAGCGGTTGTCCTCTTCGGCTGGTGCGCCTTCGATTACCAGACGGGCCTCCTCGGCAAGCTGATAGGCTTCCGCAAAAGCTAGTTGTCGAAATGATATCTCTGCCTTCGTCAACAATTCATTGACCTGGCGATTTTGGCGGCGATAACGGTTCGTATACTGAATGGCACCTTCTGCCATCTGACAAGTTGTAATAATGCGTTCTGCCATCCGCTCTGTTTCGCCGACCAAATCACTTGCGTCCTGAACCAGCATAGCCACCTCTTCCAGATCATAGCGGTATTGCTCCATGATCGTTTGCACGCGGCCCAACGTTTGCACGACTTCTTCAAACATGTATTTCAATTGATCCGGAATCCCCGGCAAGTAGCTGCGCTTGATTTGCTGACGGACGCGGACTAATGTGTTAGAAATTCGCTCCAGTTCATCCAGCGCATCGTCTTCCGTTTCGATGACCAAATACGTTTGCTCTTCTTCTTCCGGAATCAGCTCTTCCTGTTCAGGCTGACTCTTTGGCATGACCAGTTCATACTCTTCTTCTTCGTACGCAGGCTCCTCTGCTTTAACTGCTGGCACAGGCTTTTGTGCTTTTTTATTGAAAAGCTGAGGAATTGCTTGCAACAAAACGGAACGTTCAGCTTCACTCAGCTCTGAGGATTTTCCTCGCACCGGTGGCTCTTCTTCCACTTTCGACTGCTGGAGATGAGTCGGCTTTTCAGGATCTGTTTCGCTGGTAGAATGCTCGATCTTGCTAGCTGGAGTCGGCTCAGGTATACGAATCTCCGGCTCCACAGGCGCGGATGTCGCAGCTACTTCCTGTAGCGAATCATCCTGTTCCACCTCTTCTACTTCTGCTCTCTTTTCTACCTGCACAATTTCTGTTTCATCATTGCCTTGATTCACTTCTACTTGCGGTTCCGCTTCTGTATATACCGTCGCTGCTGCTTCATCACGGGCAAGAACGCCATCCTCTATCGCTTGATACGTTGCATCAATGAGTACTTCGAACGCTTTGACATGGGTCAACACCAATTCCAGGCTGCCCTCTTCCAAAGAGCTTTTCGCGGACATGACCAATTGCTTCGCCTGCAAAAGGGCATTGTCCAAGGAATCCTGTTTTAAATCAAAGCCGTCACGAAAGGCCTGCTCAATTCCTTCTTCCAGATGCTTGAATTCTTCCGGCATTTCTTTTTTCACACGTTGCACAAGCTTTGGAATGAGCTCCATTGCTTGTCCTACCTGCTCCAGTACTTGCTGCGCTTTTTGTGTGGTTTCGTACGCAGCAATGTCGTCCCCTGCCGCACGCGCAGTTTTCACGAGTTTTCGCATTGTGTCTACTTCATCGAGCGATGCTTTCAGCTCATGGAAAGACAATCCGTATTCCAGACGCAAATCGGACAAGCGTCGTTCCATCTGCTCCACTTGCTTTCCGATCTCTGGAACAACAACCTTGTTTTCTTGCTTGGTAACGGCCACTTTGGAAGTGTCTGTTTTTAGCTCATTCAGCTCTTCTTCAATTTTTGAAATGGCCTCTCTCGCCTCATTCAGCATGCCAAGTGCCAACGTAAAACGGAAGCGATCACAAGCCTCTTCCGCATCGAGAATCATCATTTCCACATCAGGGATGCGAATGCGCAACAGATTTTCTTTTTTGTCAGCCAAGTGGTGGTAACGTACTTCTGTCATGCCGCTGGAACGGCGAAGCGGTTTTTCCACCTCGATGACATTGAGCTTCTCAACGAGCTCTTCCTTCCAATCCTCTACATCGTCTACTTGAGCAAAAATAGCACGGCGTCTGATCATCGCATAAATCAAGCCAATCGATAGGCCAGCAAATACCGCCCCCACCAGATAGATCCACCATGGAATGCCTCCGAGAGCACTACTGCTTTCACTCTCTCCCGCTTTACTTGCGTCGGTCTCACCCGGTTTTGCTGTTGCTTGCTTGCTTTCCATGCGGCTAAGCTCTTGGTTTACTTCCGCAATTAAGGTCTGAATCCCGGTCAAATACTGCTTTTGTGTACGGAATGGTTCATAGAAAGACGCGATCTTGTCATGCAGCAATGCCATTGTGGCACCTCTTGCCTGTAAGCTAGGACCTGCATAAATCCCCAGCTGTTCGGTGTTTATGTCGAGTACGATCATGAGTGCATCGTCAGCTAAATTGTAATTGTCAAACAGCTTTTGCGCGTAGATATCCGGAGATTCAGCTTCTGGTGCAGTGCTTTCCACTACCACGACTTTGTAGCTGCCCGGTATGCCGTTCAATGAATTGGCAAAGGTGGTCCTGTCTTCTTTTTTCAAATAGTTGTCAGCGTCCTGAATAACTTCTTCTTTTTTATCTGGAAACGGCGTCGCATAAGCCGGATTCGTATATAACAACATGCCTGCCAAACAGAGCATGAATAGTTTTCGTTTCACTTGTCATACATCCCCTTACTAGAATCATTCATTGGGAGAGGTCACGCCTAAACGGGCAGCAAAGAACCTCGCAGATAACACATAATCGAGGTTTGCAGCCATTGGACGAACTCCTCGGAAGATGGTTCCAGATCATAGACCTGGCGAACCATTTGTGGTTGCAAAAATGGATATATCATCTGGCTCGTCATAGCCAGCACTGTACAATCAATAGAGACGGGCAAAAACTCACCCGAGACGACACCGCACTCGATCACACGAGAAAGACCGTGCTTCCAGCGGCTCATATATAGCGTCATCACTTCACGTGCAAGCATGGATTCTACGCTCAGCTCACGATGAATCAAACGCGTGATAGGCGCATGCTCACATTGAAACTGCAAATACAGCTGTACAACTTGTTCCAATCGTTGATAGGCAGGGATGTTTTCCTGCTCGTTTTCCAGTTCTTCCAAAAGGCGAAACAACGTCTCAAAGTAAGAAGCAATCAACGTCTCCAAGACTCCTTGCTTCCCTTCAAAGTGATAGGAAATCAGCGCGGAATTTACTTGAGCAACAGAGGCAATTTGTCTTACGGAGGTCCCTTTGTAGCCATGAACATCAAAAAGCTTCGCTGCTGCGGATAAAATACGCATTTTCGTCTGATCCATCAGGCATCTTTCCCATTGTACAGATTATTCGACGAAAAAAGATAGTCTTGTTGTATGTTCGACAATGTTTTCCAGAGTTCCTTCTAGAAATGCTGATTCCATCGAAAAAAACCGCTATCGCATAGATTTTCTTCCACATAAGAAGTACGTAAAAAGCATCAAACACGTTACCTCTATTTTTAAATTTTCCCTGACAGAAAAAAGACGCTCCTGTCTGTTTTGCAAGAGGAACGTCTCACTTGATTACTCTTACTCCCTATTTGCTTTTTTCCTATGGAGCTGTGATGGGGGCTACTGCTCCGTATTGCTGCAAATACGTTTCTACTTGCGTATGCTCTTTTACACGCTGATCGTTCAAATCGTACGCTGATCGAATGGACATCGTCATGTTCGTGGGGAGCATCGTTTTTTTGTTGTAGTGAATCGTATACTCTGCCTCCACTTCCATCTGGTTCACGAGCTCGTTTACGTCCACCTTTTTCTTGGACTGAATCGTGGGTCCAGAATGTTGTGCAGGTGTCCCTCTCCAATTGCCTTCCGAGAGTGACATCGCTATCTTTAGCTTCGGTATGTAGGGTTTCTCTCGCCCTGCTATCGATTGGACTTTTGCTCCCGACTTTGTTTGTTCTTGCATTTGGGAAACAAGCCAACTCTTTAGTTTGGAAGAATCCAATACAACTCCGAACGCCTCAAAATCGTCTTTTGGATTCTCATCAGGCAGCATTCGAACGTTTCTTTTCATGTTGTCGATTTGCTGAAAGGAAGCCATAGGGTTCCAGTTGTTCATTTCTTGATGCAGGGCCGGACTATCCCCTGCGACATGTTTCCAGCTTTCGTTTTGACCATGCTTGGTATACAGCTTGTTCCCATGACTAAGTAAGGATAAGTTGTCCACTCTGTTTTCTTCTGGGACAGAGAGCTTCACGTTCATGTAAACAGCCTCTCCGTCCTTTCTGCCCGAAAAGTTAACCATGTTCGCATTGGCACTATTCGCCGTCAACAGCTTGGTTTGCCCATAGAACGCATACGATTTCTGCGCATCGAACTTGTCACGTACCTGCTCAAACGTTGTATTCGCATCCTGCTTCACACTCATTTGATTACAGCCACCTACAACAACTGTACACACAAGAGCCATCACGCAAATGGGCCAATACTTCTGCATAGATGCTACCCTCCCTCGGCTACCCTGGGTTAACCTCATGTGGGGTCCCAGAGTAATAGTCCCTTTTAGCGTTTCCGGGGAGGAATAGGCTTATTCTACTTGCAAGCCTCTCTTGTACGATCAGGTTTTACAGGTGGAAATACAAGATGCGATCCTGCTCTCTCACTTCAATCTGGTGGAGAATCATCAACAAATCTATGTGCCCTAATGTCTCGGATAGCGTCAATGGCAATTCTTTTTGGTACAAACCTGGAAATAAGAGAGCATTCAGTTCAAAAGCTGTCTTTTCTCCATCTGCAAGAAGCCTGCGGAGCGTGTCTGTTCTCTCCCAGTTCTTTTGCAGTCGAGCGAGTATGAGCTCTCGATGGTTGTAAACCGGTTGACCGTGTCCACTGAGGACCTGTTTGATCTCCATGTCCGCACACATTTGCAACGCTGTGCGGTATTGAATCAAGGTCAGTGGTCTTGTACTCGAACGATTCCGGGGTGGTTCAATGAAGGCATTGGATGATATTCGCTTGATGATATGGTCTCCACCAATCATGACTTGATCCTTTGCCCGATACAACGACAGATGGCTTTGACTGTGTCCTGGGGTATACAGTACCTGCCAGTCCTCCAAGTACGGTACCTTTTGCTCATGCTTCAGATGAAAATCAATCTGGCTTGGCGCAGAAAACGTCTTCATCAGCTTGTGAAATTTCGAGATAATGACCATCATTTTTTCTGGTACGCCACTCTGGATGTACAGCTCTTCGAAAAACTGATCATGAAAAGTCATAAACTGCTCATCCTGCTGTACATAAGGTGTTGCCTGCGGATGAGCAAACGTCTTCGCTCCCGATCGTTCCCGTACTTTTTCTAACTGCCCGCAATGATCCACATGATGATGCGTCAGTATGACTTGCTCGATATCTTCCACGCTGACCCCAATCGATTCTAAGCCTTCTGTTAAGGCCGCCCACGCATCGTCGGTCAATGGACCCACATCAACCAAGGTCAAGCGCTCCCCTTTTAACAAGTAGACGTTTACTGCCCCCACATCAAAAGGTGTAGGTATTTCCAGACAAAAAATATCAGGTGCTACTAGGGTCGCGATCGTTTGCTTGCCATCGTTCGTTGTCATTTTTTATCTACCCCTCAAGTTTTTTGCCTTTTTTTCCGAAAAGAGAAAAGAGCCATTGTTTTGGCTCTAGGCGAGAACAACTTGATTTCTACCTGAATTTTTGGCTTCATACAAAGCAATGTCTGCTTGATGGAACAGCGCTTCTACACTCAGGTTTACATCCATCTCCCTGCTCCATTTCGCTAGTCCACACGATATCGTGACCTGTGGAGACGTCTCCTGCTCGACGCATTCCCGTATGCGCTCTGCCACGGAATGCGCGGTGTTTTTGTCCACACGCGGCAAATATACAGCGAGTTCCTCTCCACCCCATCTTGCCGCGATATCACTGTCTCGGATGCTATGTCGAATCAGATTGGAGACCTGAATCAGCACTTCGTCCCCTACCTGATGGCCAAATGTATCATTCACGGTTTTAAAATAATCAATATCGATCAAGATCAACGAGCCATAGTTGTCTTTTTGTAATGATCCTCTTACTCGTTCATTCAAATGTCTTCTCGTGTACAGACCTGTCAAATTATCCGTAATGACCATTCGTTCCATTTCATTATGCAGGACGGCGTTGGTCATTGCCAAGCTCGCATGTTGTCCAAATATTTCGAGGAGTTTGTAGTCGTCAAAACTAAAAAAATGATAACGGGAATCTGCGACTAAAAGGACTCCACTAATCTCCCCCTCAACAACGAGCGGTACCCCCATGAAGGAACAGCACGAAAAGAGCGAAAAAGGAAGCGGTCCTGCCCCTGGTTGTGCCAGCAGCAATGCCTGCTTGTTTTGCAAGATTTGCTGAAATGGCTTTTCTGTAGAATCGATAGCCATGCCATTGAACGCTGGAATGGAGGAAGAGAGCACATCGAAGCAATCCTCTCCTGGCGTTTTTCGCAAAATAGCACAAAACTCTGCATCAAAGGTAGCCCGCATCATCGTCGTAACAAAATCGAGAATTTCCTTTAAATCAAGACTTCTGTTCAACTGGCGCGCCATCTCATTAATCAAACGCAATTCTCGAATCAAATTGCGCGATTGCTGATAGAGCTGTGCGTTTTCAAACGCAGTGCCAGCCGTATCCGCCAAGATTGAGATGTAATCCTTTTCATGCTGATTCAAGGTGATTCGCTGATCGGACGTCACTTGCAATACTCCGTAGATTCCCTGCTTGCCTAAGAGTGGCGCTGCGATCACCGTCACCTGTTGCTCCCCTTCTCCCACTTCTTCGGCAATGAGACGTCCTTCCAAATAGGCCTTGGTACTGGTAGACGGCTCTACTTCTTGAAAAGAAAGCTGTTTGACCGGGGTGGTTGCATTGGGTTCAACCGTCAGGAAAAGCTCTGCCGACAAGTACGGATAAAGGCTGGGAATGCTCGTCACGATTTCATGCAAAACATCATTCACATCAATCGATGCCTGAATCTTTGACATCAACTGATACAACAAATCTTTTTTGCTCGCTTCACGGCGTAGGTCGTCCGACATGATCGAACGCCAAAGCGCACAGCTTGCCTTCGCGCCTACTTCCTGCAAAAAAGCAACATCCCGTTCATCGTACACGCAATCTGACTCTTCGGGTGGCAGATGCAAAAAAAGTGCGTAGAGCGGTGTTTGGTTCAAGGAGACAGGAACGACGACAAGCCTGTGGTCGTCTAAAATGGAAGGCATGATCGGCGTCGTACCGAATCTGGAAACCAGTTGGGCAATGTGGGTTTGTCCAACTTCGACCGCTTGCGTTGTTACGCTCTCCTGCGGAATCAATGTGGCATTGTCCGCGAGCTTCACGGCCGAACAATAGCCTTTTTGGATAATGTCACTGATCTGACCCGTCAAGCTTTGCAGCAGCTCTTTAGTCGTATCATGCAACGTCAAATCCATGACAATCTGGCTTGTGACGTGTTGAATATAAGCATCATATCCCATGCGAATCAACGGCTCTAGCCCGCGCATGTAGGATGACAAATCGAAATGGATATGGTCTCCGGGTGCTATCATGCCAATGACAGCTCGAACCCTTCCATCTTTTTCACACAAAGGAAAGGCTCCACACACGTTGTTCGTTTCACTTCTCGTTTTGACTACGATCTCTTTGGAGGAAAGTGCCTCTAAAATAAAATCAAAGACTTTGCCAATCGATACATCGTGTTGCAGGGTAAGCCCTTGAGAATTCCGAGATGGACCAACCTGCATTTCCATGAAGTTGATTACGCGGCCCCCGGAATCTGTCAAGAAAAGGATGCCTGGGCGCTTTTCCGGCCAAGATTGTAAGATAAAATGGGCCGTGTAGGAAAAGACCGTCTCTAACTTCCCCAACATTTTACTTGACACGAGAAACTCCCTCTCTCAGCATTTTCTCAAGCTTTCAAATGGTCTGTATCATTAACGGATAGAACTTCCCACCTACGATCTACATACCGAAATATCGTAATACTGGTATTATCGATACGTGTGATACCCGTTCCTTGTTCTCCTACCGTCACATAATGCAAGAAGCTATTAATGAGACCGCCGTGCGAGACAACGACAATCGCCTCACCTGGGTGGCTCCCTGCTATTTCTGTCATGGCAGCTACAGCTCGTCGCTGCATGTCTTCGAATGTCTCAATTCCACAGGAGGCTTCATCCTGATTCTCAAATCGCTCACGTATTTCTTCATAGGTGAGCCCCTCCCACTCCCCATAGCAGCGCTCCCGCAAGGTTGTCCGCGTAGAAACAGAGGATTGGAAGTTACCAGCAATCTTGGCAGCCGTATCGTGTGCCCGACTGAGATCACTCGAATAAAAAGCGTGAATCTTCTCGCCTTGGAACCTGTCTGCTACTCGCTCGGCCTGACGTACCCCGAGCTCGTTCAATGCGATGTCACTGTGGCCTTGTATACGACGAATCTGATTCCACTCCGTCTCTCCATGACGAATGAGATACATGATGGTTTCCAAAACAATTTATCTCCTTACCGTTCTGTATTCTATTCGATAGTATTTCTTATTATATAAGATGCATGTTCACAATTCTAGATTGATAAAAAAACATTTGGTACAAAATTCCTATATTTCATTCCTTTCTGCAAATAGCGGATACTTTTTTTCATGAATTTGAACTGAAACGAACTTTCACTTCCTCTCGTCAGAGGTGATAAGAAGAATATGACATCGTTGGAGGGGTTCCTATGAAACCGTGGATCATTCGGTCTAGCTCTTTTGTTCTATCTGCCAGTCTGTTGCTGCCTGTGGCTCAAGCGCATGCACAATCACCTTATGTGAGTACCAATAAAATGGCGACTACTGTGGCACAAGCTAAAGCAAAGCTGTCCAAGGAAGCTGCCTTGGCCCTCGCTACAAAAATAGTGCCTACCGCCGGGATGACGGTGCAGAATGTGTCATTTCGTTCAGCGGATAGCTGGCGCCCATTTCCAGAATGGTCGTTTAGTTGGGTGAAGAAAGATCCAGAAAACGGCAACGTCCTTCTATCCTATAGCGTCAGTATCCACGCCAATACAGGCGAGCTGACTTCCTATTCGCATCAAGAGCAGGAAGCATCCCAGCTTCCCTATGCAAAACGAATTTCCTATACAGAGGCGCAAGAGCAGGCGAAGCGCTTTTTCGAGAAAAACAATGCAGGAAAAGCAGCGGAAACAAGACTGTATACGCGCGATATGCCAGAACCAAAAACTCCGCTGAACTCGGAAGTCTACTATAATTTCCGCTTTGTTCGTGACGTGGACGGCATTCTCTTTCCTGACAACGGCGCAGATATCACGGTAGATGCTTCCGGCAAAGTGACCAACTATTCTCTGTCTTGGAACGACGTGACTTTCGAGAACACGGATACGAAAATCTCAGAAGAAGAAGCTGAGAAACTGTTTAAAGAACAAGCGAATCCAAAACCAGTTTACCTGCTGCCATGGGAGCGGATGGAAACTCAAAATAACAAGCCGTCTCTCGGGTATATGAATCCCTTCACATTCTACATTGATGCGGAGACTGGCAATGCATTGACACAATCGTTGACCTCGTATCAACTAGCGAAAGATCCTGAGCCTGTAAGCAGCAAAGTCCTTCCTGCACGCCGCAGCGGACAACCGCTCTCCCAAGAGGAAGCTGTACAATGGGCATCGAAAGCGTTGAATTTGTCCAACTACGAGCTTCGCTCTGCCAATTACAATGAAAGAGACTACCGTGGCAATCGTCCCATCTGGGATCTCGAATTCGGCAAAAAGGGCAATAGCGAAGACGGATTTGCGTATGTCTCCGTGGATGCTGTAACCGGGGACATCTACCGATTGAACAAGGACTTCCGTGGCCATAAAGAAAAAACAACCGCTTCTAAAAAACCAGACATGGAAAAATTCAAGGCAAAAGCGATGGAAACAATTCGTGATTTGGCGCCAACCATGGCCCACCAGCTTTACTGGACAGAGCCTATTGAAGAGGAAAACCAAAACCAACCTGTTGATTCCGAGCGGACGCAGATCCGATTTGAGCGTTTTATCAATGGAATAGCTGCAGCTAGCGGCTCTGCCCACTTCACGTTTGACATCGAAACAGGCGATCTGCTGAATTACAGTGCTGAATTGGGCAACGAAACATACCCGACACAAGTTCCCAAGCATCTGCCTGCTGCCGAAGCGAGTGAAAAGTGGTGGACTGAGACAAAAGCAGAGGCCGTTTTCGCCCTCGTCCCCCTTACTCCTGAGGATGCCAAACGCGCAAAAGAGCAGCCTTCCTACACACCGAAGCGAACGGCCAAGATTGTCTATCGCGCAACAATGACGCCGTTTGAGCAGCCGTACTACCTTGACGCTGTAACAGGCGAGTGGAGCTCTACCTCTACTGGCAAAACGATTGCGCTGCATCGCCCGGCTCCTGCCGATTTGAAAGGTCATCCAGCAGAGAAGGAACTCTCGTTGATGTATGAATATGACGCACTATCGCTTGAAAACGGCAATATTATGCCGCAAAAACCGATCACACGTGGCGAAATGATTGAAATGCTCATGATCAGTCTCAACCAGGGCAGACACTATCCACAGTACTCTCTGGAACGCAAGGCCACCTATAGCGATGTGGCAAATGGTTCGCGCTACTTCTCAGCCGTAGAAGGTGCTGTTGATCGCGGACTTCTCGATAAAAATGCTTCCAAGCTGAATCCAAATGAGACGATTACACGTGAAGAGCTCGCGGATATGATTGTTCGTGCACTCGGTTACAAAAAACTGACGGACTTCCCTGGCATGTTCCAATCTGAGCTCTCAGACATTGCCAATTCGAAGTACCGCGGTTCGATCATCATCGCGACTACACTCGGTATCGTGCCGACTGACAAACAGAAGTTCCAGCCGCAAAGCCTCGTCCCTCGTGCCGATGCAGCCATTACCTTTACCCGTTTCCTCGAAAAACGGGATACTCCAGACGGTCCTGTTACTTTGTTGCGAAAATAAACCCAAAAAGCGCCATCCATCCCACTTCTTGCGGCGGATGGCGCGCTTCTTTTCCCTTGACTTTACTATATCGCGCCTAGTATTATTGAATGTATGTGTACAGGGTAGCATTGATTGTAGGTAAAAACGGAAGGATGTACCCTCTTAGTTCCCTCCCTTACAGACTGCGGCTGATCATCTGTGAGGAGCACGATGCGGAAACGCTACCGTCCGAAGTTCGTGTAGATAAAGTAGGAACTAACCTGCCGGAAGTAAACACCTGCGAATCCATATTAAAGGAGAATGAATACATGTCACGTTACACAGGACCTCGTCACAAACTTGCTCGTCGTCTGGGTATCTCTCTCGATGGTACAGGAAAAGACATCAAACGCAACTTCCCTCCAGGTCAACACGGTCACAACAACCGTCGTAAACTGAGCGAGTACGGAATCCAGTTGCAAGAAAAGCAAAAACTGCGCCACATGTTTGGCCTTAACGAAAAACAATTCCGCCGCACTTTCGACAATGCAAGCAAAATGGCTGGCGTAGTGGGCGAAAACTTCATGAAATTGCTGGAATCCCGTCTGGACAACCTGGTATACCGCATGGGCTTTGCTCCAACTCGCCCAGCTGCTCGTCAGTTGGTAAACCATGGTCACTTCCTGGTAAACGGCAAAAAAGTAAACATCCCATCCTACCGCGTACAACCGGGTGATGTAATCTCCATTCGTGAAAAGTCCCGTGGTCTGCAACTGATCAAGGACGCTCTGGAAAGCCGTACTTTCCTGCCGAACTACGTTACATTCAACGATGCTGCTGCTGAAGGTACCTTCACTCGTCTGCCAGACCGTGAAGAAATGCCAGCTGAAATCAACGAAGTTCTGATCGTTGAGTTCTACAGCCGTTAATCGTCTGAGGATAAAAAGAAAAAGAGTAGTGCCGCTTGTCGGCCTGCTCTTTTTTTATTGCCTTCATACACCCGACAACTTTCAACGGTTTTTGACACATTTTGCTATCTCCTTCGCATCTTCTATCCTCTAGGTTCCTCGTATGGTATAATCAGGTGGTATGCTAGGGGGTCGTAGACTATGTCGAATAACCACACATCTTCCTCTGAACCGACGAAGAAAAAGCGACGCAGAAGCCGTGGTAGAACGTTTTGGATCATCTTCCAAATCGTCTTCGTACTCGGGCTAATGGGAGCTGCAGTCGCGGGAGGAATCGTGACAGGTTATGTTGCCGCACTCGTGAAGGACGAGCCTGTGCGCAGCAAGGAGGAACTGGAGAATAAAATCTTCACCAACTATCTGACTGGATTCGCCTACTACAGCGACGGCTCTCTGATCGGCCAATTGCGGGCCGAAGAAGGCGATCGACGTTTGGTGAAGAAAGCAGACGTTTCTCCCTATTTAATTAATGCCATCATTGCAACTGAAGACAAAACCTACTACCACCACTCTGGAGTTTCGCTTCAATCTACCATGCGTGGAGCGATACAGGAAATTACCAACCAGCCTGTCGTAACAGGTGGTAGTACGATTACACAGCAGCTTGTAAAAAATACAATCCTTTCTGCTGAAGTTAGCCACACCCGTAAGGCCCGTGAAATCTTTACCGCGATTCGGATCGAGCGCATGTTTTCCAAAGATCAGATTCTGGAAGCCTACATGAACGAAATTTACTTCGGGAAAAACGCCAACGGATCAAACGTATACGGCGTTCAGGCTGCCGCAAAAGGGATTTTTGGCAAAGATGTAAAAGAGCTCGCGCTCGCTGAGGGCTCCTATCTTGCGGGCATGATTCAAAACCCAGGTGCCTACTCTCCATTCCGTGCAGAAAGCTATCAACGCGGGAAGGAACGCCAAAAAATGGTGTTGGATCGCATGCTGGAAAATGGCTACATCACACAAACCCAATACGATGGAGCTCTCGCCAGTGATTTGAAGGCACAGCTAGCAAAACCGACGCAGCAAGCTTATCGAGAAGTACCTTTCTTGATGATGGAAATTGAAGATCGTGCCGCACGTCAACTTGTGGATGCAGACCTCTTGGAAAAAGGTCGAGACAAATCAACCATCGGCCGCAACGAATACCGACAGCTGGTTGAAGAGAAACGTCGCGACATACTGCGAAAAGGGTACAAGATACATACCACAATCGACAAGAGCGTATATGACATCATGCAGGCTGTTGCAGCCGATCCGAAAAACTTCGGTAAGAATCGTACCTATACGATTCGTCGCTCGAACGGCAAAACAGAAAAAATCGAAAATGCTCTGGAAGAAGTCGGCGCAATGCTGATTCACAACAAAACAGGAGCCATCCTCGGCATGATCGGGGGACGTGACTTCAAGGTGGAACAGACGAACCACGCCACCGTACCACGCCAGCCTGGTTCGGCCATGAAGCCACTTGCAGCTTATGCTCCTGCTTTTGAACTGGGATTGCTCCAGCCAGCATCCCCAATCGATGACGCTCCGGTGCTACTCGCTGACGGCCAGAACGGTTCCCATTTACCTAAGAACTGGAACAACAAATGGCAAGGGATGATGAGTGCCCGCGAAGCACTGCGGATGTCCTGGAACATTCCGGCGATCAAGACGTATTTGAAAGTTGGCATTCCAACGGCTCTTGAATACGTGAAGAAAATGGGAATCACAACATTGGTGGATGCTGACAACTATGCAGCCACCGGCGTAATTGGCGGTCTTACCTACGGAACAACTGTCGAGGAAATTACAAACGCCTATGGGACATTCGCAAATCACGGTTCTTTCGTGGATGCCTATCTGATTGACCGAGTTGAAGATAACACTGGAAAAGTCATTTATCGTCATGAAACCAGCCCTGTGCAAGTGTACAGCGAGCAAACAGCATACTTGATCACTGATATGATGCGTTCCGTTGTCAATAACGGTACAGGTACACACATCCGCAAATACGTGCCGCGCAAAGTCGATGTGGCAGGTAAAACCGGAACAACGAACAACAGCAACGACCTCTATTTCGTCGGTTACACGCCAGAGCTGTCCATGGGGGTATGGGTTGGCTTTGACGAGCCATATCCAATGCCAGACGCGGACAAATATGTTCCGATGGTCGTATGGGGTAAGGTCATGAAGGATGTCATTGCGAAGCATCCGAACCTTTCACCTCCTGACTCCACCTTTAAAAAGCCGGCTGGAATTGTCAGCGCGACTGTTGACTCGAAATCAGGCCTTTTGCCAAGTGAGCTTTCAAAAGAAGCTGGCCATTTGATCACAGATATATTCAACAGCAAATTCGTTCCAACAAAGGTGGACGACACCCACCAAAAAGCACGACTCATTTCGTATAATGGCGAACGGTATTTGGCGAAGGAAGGAACACCTGAAGATTTTGTTACCGAAGGCGTCTTCTACCGCTCACCTGATCCGCTCCCTACTAAGGAGCAAATTCAAGCGAAAAACAATAGGGTCGCCACCCAACCACCAGATTGGGAGCAACGCCTGCCTGATAAGGAAGACCCTCGTACAGAGCAAGGTGGAACACCATCTTCGCCAAGCGGTGTAACAGCTACGGGCTCAGGCAAGCAAATTACGCTTACCTGGCAATCAGCCAAAGAAGCTGACTTGGTCGGTTATCGCATCTACCGCGCTGATGTGCAGAACAGCTTTGTCAAAGTAGCGACTGTGAAAGATCCATCCGAATTGACTTTTGCCGATACGACTGCAACCCATAGAGATTTAGGCTATTATGTCACTTCTGTGGATATCGCTGGCAATGAATCGCAGCCTTCCGCAATCGCTTCTGTCGGATCTACACAGACATGGCAGTTGCCTGATCCAAATCAAGGTACGGAAACAGGTCTCCCGAATCCGACGGACAATAACGGGAATGGTCAAACAGATTCAGGTGGAACTGCGACGAACCCACCAGATGGATCAGGAGGCACGAATACAAACACAGATTCCGCTTCACCACCTGCTGCTCCGAAATCCTTGTCCATCAAGAATACGCCAAACGGTTGGCAGCTACAGTGGAAAGGCAGCAGCTCGTCTGAGCAGATGTACAACGTATATTTTAGCCCAGACTCAGCAAGCGGCTATTTGCTACTCGGTACAGTCTCTAGCACAAGCTTTACTCACGCAGCAGAAGTACCGAATGGCAGCAACTATTACATTACCGCAGTCAACAGTTACGGAGAATCGCCACATTCTAACATCGTAACTGCCAACACCACAGAATAAACTGGGATAACAACTGACAGAGATGGTTAGACGCCATCTCTGTTTTTCTACAATCGTAAGGGGGGGAACTGATGGAGCACGTCAAACGCTATCATTCATTGAGCCTAATGGTGAACAACAAGGAGCTGCTCGTCGAAGGACCGATTACAGGAAGTCATCTGGCCTCATTACGCTTTGATGAGGGACTGAAAGCTTTTCGTATCCCTGAACAGCAGCATGAAGCTCTCATCGAAATCGCAGATTTGCCTGAAGGACGCATTATTATTGCACGCGAAGGAGACCTCGTCCTCGGCTACGTTACCTTTCTGCACCCCGATCCACTGGAGCGATGGTCACAAGCGCAACTGCCCGATTTGCTGGAGCTCGGCGCGATTGAAATCAGTCATAAAGTGAGAGCAGGTGGCGTAGGCAAAAAGCTGCTGGAAGTCAGCTTCATGGACGACGCCATGGAAGACTACGTCATTATTACAACGGAGTATTACTGGCATTGGGATCTGAAAGGAACAGGACTCGATGTATGGCAATACAGAAAGGTTATGGAAAAGGTCATGGGCAGCGCAGGCCTTAGCTGGATGGCGACAGACGATCCGGAAATATGCTCACATCCCGCCAACTGTCTCATGGCCAAAATCGGCAAGCGTGTACCGCCAGAAACAGTCGTTGCCTTTGATGCTATGCGGTTTCAAAATCGTTTTCTTTACTAGTTTGGATGCCTTTTGATTCCAGGAGGTCACTCTTATGCGTATTGAAGAGATTATGCGAAAAAAAATTGTCACGATCCAGCCATCCACTACCATCGGAGAAGCGCTTCTTCTCCTCCGTGCAAACAGAGTCAGGCATTTGCCTGTCATTGAAAACGACTCACTCGTAGGCATTGTCTCGGACCGTGATCTGCGAGACGCTCTCCCCTCTCGCCTGCTGACGCATGACGATGACGACACCGTCCTGCACAAGCCTGTAGCCGATATCATGAATCAACAAGTTATCACTGCCCACCCACTGGATTTCATCGAAGACGCAGCCCTCCAACTATATGAGCACAAAATCGGCTCGCTACCCATCGTCGAAGGGAATCGGCTCGTAGGATTGATCACAGAATCGGATCTCTTCTCTAGCTTGATCGAACTTTTCGGCGTTAACAAACCTAGCTCCCATATCGAAGTCGAAGTAGATGACCGCGTCGGCATGCTGGCAGAAGTCAGTCAAGTCTTTCGCGATGCACAAGTAAATGTTACGAGCGTTGTGGTCTTTCCTGGGAAACAGCCTGCAAAAAAGAACCTTGTTTTTCGGGTACAGACAATTGATCCACGTATCGTGACGCAATTACTCCTTGAAAAGGGCTTTTCCGTAATCGGACCTACGGAAGGAGGGATACCCCAGTGAGCCGAAATGCTCGTCTGATCTACTCTCCAGACTACACGCAATATTATTTTCATGATGATCATCCGTTTAACCAGCGTCGTCTGCTCCTCACACACGATCTGATGAGCAGTTACGGAATACTCAAAGACTCAGACATCCTTACTCCCCGACCGGCGACAGATGAAGAGCTCGCCCTGGTGCATGACCCACGTTATATCCAATTTGTTCGCGATCAGGGCCATAGTGAACACGAGCTTCCGCAGGCAGCCAGCTATGGCTTGGGAACAGAGGATGTTCCCTGTTTTTCGAACATGCATGAAGCGTCCTCACTGATCGTAGGAGGTACGTTAAACGCAGTGGACGCGGTTATGAGTGGACAGGCAGAACACGCCTTCAATCCCGCTGGCGGACTGCATCATGCCTTTCGTGGACGCGCCTCTGGATTTTGTATCTACAACGATTGCTCCGTCGCGATCGCTTATTTGCGAAAAAACTGGAATGCGCGTGTGCTGTATATCGACACAGATGCCCATCATGGTGATGGGGTACAGTGGGCGTTTTACGATGACCCTTCTGTACTAACTGTATCCATTCACGAAACGGGAAAGTATCTCTTCCCGGGAACGGGGAATTTGTCTGAACGTGGAGATGGAACCGGTTACGGTTATTCTGTCAACGTTCCGCTCGATGCCTTCACGGAAGACGATTCTTTTCTGGAAGTATATGAAGAGCTAGTGTCAAAGCTAGCAGCTGGCTTCAAGCCTGATGTCATCCTGACCCAAAATGGTTGTGACGCTCATGCGTTTGATCCCCTCACCCATTTGTCTTGCTCAATGAAAATTTATCAAGCCATTCCTCGTCTTGCCCACCGTCTTGCTCATGAATATTGCGACGGTCGTTGGATCGCTGTAGGCGGCGGGGGATACGATATTTGGCGGGTGGTGCCGCGGGCGTGGACGCTGGTATGGAGTGAGATGAGCGATCAGCCTCTGACAGACAGTGATCTTCCCGAAGCTTGGCTCAAGCGCTGGCAACCTGAGACGGATTTGCCCTTGCCACCTCGGCTTTTTGACGAATCATTCCCAACAATCCCACGGCGAGCAGAGATCACGGAAAAAAATCGTCTTACGTTAGAACGTGCGATGCTGAACGCACCTATTGGATGAAAAGTAAAAAAAGCGTGCTGCCCTCGTACCTTTGGGTACTGGTCAGCACGCTTTTTCTATTCCAAACCCTATTTCACTAGCTCTTCCAGCTCAGAAGGTGCAAAGCCTTTTACCGCTTTATCGCCTACGACTGTTACAGGCACACCCATGAAACCAAAGCGCTCCACTTCCTCTTGATAGGCACGACTCGTCATAACATCGCGCACTTCAAAGGAAACATCTTTTGCTGTCAGCCAATTTTTAACCATATCGCAATCCACACAGTTTTTCGTCGAGTAGACGATCACTCCCGCAGCTGTCGATGCTTGAGAAGCTGTCAGCATGTTACGGACAATCGCATACGAGCGCTGGGAAGCCAGCTTGGTAAATTCCACGAAGTTTACATGCGCGGAGCCGTCTGCTTTATCCGACATCGAACGAACAACGACAAACGGCACGCCATTCATCGCACATACTTGTCCGACAGATGCCCCTTCCATTTCGGTACAATGTGCTGCGAATTGCTCATACAGCCATTGCACCTTTTCCCGACTGGCAACGAACTGGTCGCCGGACAAAATACGCCCGCTCACTACTTGAACTCCCGCTTCCAGTTCCTTGCCCGCATCGATCGCTTGCTGCATCAGCCCAGCATCCGCTTGCCAAGTCCATTGCTCTGTAAACGGTATCTGTCCTGGCTCAAAGCCAAGCGGTGTCACATCAATGTCATGTTGGATGCAATCCGTCGAAACGACAATGTCACCAATATTTAATTCAGGGTGAACAGCTCCTGCCACACCTGTGAAAATGACACGTTCTACTTGGAATGAATCGATGAGGATCTGTGTCGTCACGGCAGCATTCACCTTGCCGACACCTGATTTGCACAGCACGACATCCTTGCCTTCCATTTTACCTGTGTAATAGGTAATGCCTGCTTTGGTCGCAGTAGTCGTCTCTTGCATCGCTTCCAAGTAAAGCGCGATTTCTTCATCCATCGCGCCGATAATTCCGTAACGCATTTCCCATCCTCCTCTTGCTGTCAACTTTGCAATCAAGCTTGCTCGGGCTTAGTACTCTCCCGATACTCAATTCGATGCGGCAGCAGCACGACATGCTCTTCGACATTCTCGTTATTCATGTACTTGGTCAACAGGCGCATCGCCACCGCACCAATATCATACATTGGCTGTACGACAGAAGTCAGTCGTGGACGTACCATTTCAACCAGACGAATATTATCGTGACCAATGACTTCGATGTCACCTGGCACGTTCAGGCCAGAATCTTGAATGGCGTGGATCGCGCCAATGGCCATCTCATCATTCGCTGCGAAAATCGCCGTTGGCGGATTTTTAAGGGCAAGAAAAGCTTTTGTAGTGGACAAGCCAGATTCATAAAAGTAGTTGCCTGTCGCAATCAGCTCTTCATCCAGCTCGATACCCGCATCTTTCAACGCCTTTTTATAGCCTTCATAGCGCATTAACCCTGCCAATGGATCGTTTGCAGGACCCGCGATCATCGCAATGCGCTTGTGCCCGCGTGCAACCAATGCTTCTGTCGCATCGTATGCGGCTTGGAAATGGTCAATGCTAACCGACGGCAGTACGTTGTCTGCATCGCGAGTCGCGGCGAGTACAGTCGGTACAGACGTGCTTGTTAATGCCTGCAAATGATCTTCTTTGATTTCTGCGCCCAGGAACAGAAGCCCGTCCACCTGCTTTTCGAGCAAGGTATTAATGAGCTGCAATTCCTTTTCCATCCGTTGGTCAGAGTTACACAGGATGATGTTGTATTTGTACATGGTAGCGATATCTTCAATCCCTCGCGCCAATTCGGAGAAAAACAAACTGGAGATATCCGGGATGATGACACCAACTGTTGTCGTTTTTTTGCTAGCGAGTCCACGAGCAACCGCATTTGGTCGATATCCCAAGCGCTCAATCGCAGCCAATACCTTTTTTCGGGTCAAAGGCTTTACGTTGGGATTCCCGTTGACTACGCGGGAAACTGTCGCCATCGACACCCCCGCTTCTCTTGCTACGTCGTATATAGTAACCGGCATCATGCACCCTCATTTCCCTATTTTTTGGTTTTCATAAGCGTTTTCATAAATATATGCACCTATGATACGACAAGCCGTATGCCGTTGCAATCGTTTTTGACGGCTTGCGCACCCGTTACTTCATAAGTTTGTTCATCGTTTTCAAAAGCTCATCAATTACTTCATGATCGCCTTGCTGAATGCGATCCATCACACAGCTTTTCATATGTCCTTCGAGGAGCATTTTCCCAACCGCATTTAGTGCAGATTGCACCGCCGCAATTTGATTGAGAATGTCGTCGCAGTAGACATCCTTCTCTACCATTCCACGAATTCCGCGAACTTGTCCCTCTACCCGATTCAGACGGGAGATGAGATTAGACTTGATTTTATCCGGCCTTTCGGTGGACCGATCAGTCGAGCAGCATTGATGGTTGTCTTCCATATGGCCTATCCTCCTTCACCAATATCAGCACGTAATTCTAGCTTACTTGGTCGCCAATGGTTCGTCAAATGAGAAAGGTCCTCCCCGCGCGCAGGAAGGACCCTCAAAACGTACCCGAAAGGTATTCTTATGCTTTCGCTGCCACAATCTCACCTTTGTACAGGCCAGAAGCAAGCAGTTCATCAACGAACTCGTTGAATTGTGGAATGTTCAGCTGTTGCTTTGCATCAGACAGTGCCACATCTGGATCTGGGTGAACCTCTACCATGATTCCATCAGAACCGACTGCGAAGCCTGCTTTTGCGCAAGGCAAGAGCAGATCACGACGACCTGTAGAGTGCGTCACGTCTACAAATACTGGCAAGTGCGTCTCCTGCTTGAGGAGTGGTACTGCAGAAATATCGAGCGTATTGCGTGTCGCTTTTTCATACGTGCGGATTCCACGCTCGCACAGCATGACTTGTGTGTTACCTTCGGACAGGATGTACTCTGCCGCGTAGATGAACTCTTCAATCGTAGCAGAGAGGCCACGCTTCAAGAGGATCGGCTTGTTCACACGACCTGCTGCCTTCAGCAACTCGAAGTTTTGCATATTGCGAGCACCGATTTGGATGACATCGATGTATTTCGTCGCCATCTCGAGATCTGCTGGCGTCACGATTTCACTGATCGTTACGAGGTTGAATTCATCCCCGATACGCTTGAGGATTTGCAAGCCCTCCTCACCCAGACCTTGGAAGTCGTATGGCGAAGTACGAGGCTTGTACGCACCACCGCGCAGTGTGCGCAGTCCGCGTTTTGCGTGGTTTTCTGCTACTGCTCTTACTTGCTCGTAGCTTTCCACGGAGCATGGACCTGAGATAAGAATCGGATTTTTCCCTCCGAACTCAACGCCTTTTACAGTGATAACAGTATCCTCTGCCTTTTTCTTACGGCTAACGAGGAGTACTTTTTTCTTATCGTCGTCTTGCAGATCTAAGGAAACTTGGAAAATTTGCTTGAACAAATGACGAATCGCATTGTCATTGAAAGGACCTTTATTGTTTTCAACGAGCAGATTGAGCATTTGGCGCTCACGCTCTGGGTCAAAACGGTTGCTGCCCTGTTTTTCTTTTTCTTTGCCGAGCTCTTGAACCAAGGTAGCTCGTTTGTTGATCAATTCAAGAATTTGCAGGTTGATCTCGTCTATCTGCTTGCGCATGGTTTCGATTTGATCGTGTGCCATCTCTCTCCACTCTCCTCTTTTTATATAGGGATTTATCGATAAATTAGGGTAATTATAATCGATTCAAACACCCTTGTCAGCAGTTTAGCGCCAAAAAGCGCGAAAGTAAATTTTTTCTGTTTTTTTATCTTTTCAAATTATTCGTCAAACCGAAGAAGATTCCTTGATTCGACAGGATTCTTTTCCTTTTGAATCGAATAGTTTTGGATATATGTTCTAGCTAAAAGTGATTGTTCCTTTCCGATACACCGATAAGTATTGTAAAGACTTTTTGAACAACCTCTTACAAGGAGTGACCTACTTTTGTCTGACATCACAGCCCCTGAGCTTATTTTTTCATTAGATATTGGAACGCGCAGCGTCGTCGGCCTGATCGTAGAAACGACCGGCGAGCAGTACCGCGTATTGGACTGCGCAATTCGAGAGCATGATGAACGCTCCATGCTCGATGGGCAAATTCACGATATTGTCGCCGTAGCTAAGGTGATTCAACAAATTAAAGAAGAGCTGGAAGGAAAATATGGCAAACTACATCAGGTAGCGGTCGCTGCTGCCGGTCGGTCATTGCGCACCCGCCGCGTTCGTGTGGACATGCCGTTAGCCAGACATGCCTTCATCTCTCGTGAAGATGTTGTCGCTTTGGAGTTTTCCGCTGTACAGGAGGCCCAAGCCGCATTAGCCCAAGAGCTAAAGGATCAAGACGTCACCCGCTATTATTGCGTCGGTTACAGCGTCGTCAATTACCATCTGGATGGCGAGTTGATCGGGAGTCTGATTGACCAGCGGGGTGACATCGCAAGCGCAGATGTGATCGCAACTTTCCTTCCACGCGTGGTTGTCGACTCGCTGATTGCTGCTCTGAAACGATGCGATCTGGAAATGCAGGCATTGACACTTGAGCCTATTGCGGCGATTAATGTCCTGATTCCTGTGACCATGCGCCGACTGAATATCGCATTGGTGGACATCGGGGCAGGTACTTCTGACGTAGCGCTGACTGAGGAAGGGGCGATTACCGCTTACGGCATGGTACCTGTTGCAGGTGATGAAATCACGGATGCGCTCATGAACGCCTTTCTCATGGATTTTCCGATGGCAGAAGAAGTGAAGCGTCTTTTATCTACCGAGGAGTCCGTCACCTTCACCGACATTCTCGGCATAGAGCATACGATAAGCGCTACCGAGGTAACGAGTGCGATTGAAGCAGACATCCAGCAACTCGCCGACAAAATTGCCTTTAAAATATTGGAGCTCAACGGAAAAGCTCCGCAAGCGGTCATGCTGATCGGCGGCGGCAGCCTCACCCCTGGGCTTACTGGAAAAGTCGCTCAGGTCTTGAATATTCCTGCCGCCCGTGTTGCTGTCAGAGGCGGCGATGCGATCAAACAGTACGTCGGAGACAATCCTGCGCTCAGTGGACCTGAGTTCGTAACGCCAGTCGGTATCGCTGTTGCTGCGCGCCGTCATCCATTGCGCTATGTAACCGTTACGGTCAATGATACTCCTGTGCGCATTTTCGATTTGCGAAAAATGACGTTGGGTGATGCGCTCATTGCATCTGGATTGGATATCCGCCGTCTGTATGGTCGCCCCGGATTGGCGATGACAGTCACCGTAAACGGACGGATGAAAATGATTCCGGGTGGTCATGGGACGGCGCCGGTGATTGAGCGCAACAAAGAGAGCGTCAGTCTTGACACGCCAATCAATGACGGGGACCACATCATCGTAGTGGCAGGTACAAATGGCGATGATGCACGTGTATTTGCCAAAGATTTATTCGATGAGCTGGACACGCTTGAAGTGATCTGCAATGACCGTCCCTACTCGCTCGGTCCAGTCGTACATGTGAACGGAGCGGTTGCTACTCTCGATACATGGATCTCTGATCGTGCCGAGGTGGATATCCGCCTTCCACGTACTGTCTATGAAGTACTCGAGCTCGCAGAACTGAAAACGTCAGCGGAATCAGGCTTGCGTTTTTCTGTGAATGGACAAGATTATTCGGTTCCGTCCCGTATGGAGGTGCTCGAGCTGAACGGAAGACCAGCAGCTTTGACAGATATCGTCCGACAAGGTGATGTCCTCGTATATCGGCTGGATGAAGTCCCTGCCCCTTCCATACAAGATGTCATCCCTTTGGAAGAATGGGTACAGGAGACAATGATTGTACACTTCAACGGTGAACGGGTCGTATTGCCTGTCGCACAAGTAACGATTACCGTAGACGGAAAAGCGGCGAATGCCTCTGATCCCGTGAGCGAAGGTGCCGACATCACGGTAAAATCCTCACCTGCGTCTACACCTGTGTTTAGCGACGTCTTCCGTTTTGTCGATGTTTCCCTGGAAAAGCCCGACCGTGAGAGTATCTCCGGATTCGTCATGCTCGTCAACGGCGAACAAGCCAACTTCCAGACAGAATTGAAAAGTGGAGACAAGTTGGAGTTATTCTGGGAATAGTCTATCCAGCGTCCTTTTTCTCCATGCAAAAAGCCGGATTCACCTCGCTTATCGGGTGTCCCGGCTTTTTGCTTTACTCAAGAGCTGTCCGACTTTATTTATCGTCAGTAGCTTTTTTTCCTGTTATGAATGATTATGCGTTGAGCGCCTGGCCAATCGCGTCCTTTGTAATTTTCCAGTGAGACGTGTGCCATTTTACTTCGCCGTCTTCCAGCAAAAAGATTTGCGGGGATTCGTGCTTGATGGAAAAACGATCCGCTACGGCGTTGGAGACAGGGCGATCCTCTCGTACCAGAATGACCGCAGATTCCACTTGATTGTCCAGCAAATACGCCTGAAACTCTTCATAAGCGGACGTACTGATTGGGCAAATCGTGCTATGCTTAAACAAAAGCTTTTTCCCATTTTTCGCTACGAACTCATCCAGTTCTTCAATGGAGTGAAGCTGTATTTGTGACATGATTCATCTCTCCTTATCTTATGTGCCTATCAGTATACATAAGTCCAAGCAGCAAAGTCTACATTTGCGGTGCAGTGGAGAAATGAAAAAAGAGATACCTTTCTTCCAGGCATCTCTTTATCCTTACACCATAATTTTCGTGAGACGTTCGCGTAGCTCCAACATCCATTTTTCATCGCCAAGGGACTGCGCCAACAAAAACAGATCCAATAGCTCGTTGACTTTTTCACCAAGTAATTCTCTTACGGTCGAATTCACCTTCTCATTAGCAATCAATACCAATAAGTTGGATAACTCTGACATTTCTTCGAATTCGACTGCCTTGCGCTGCGGATGTTGGCCCAGTTCCTCCATGAGTGACTTCAAATCATCCTTAATCACATCTACCACTTGGGAATGGTCACAGTCTTCGTCCACGCAGACGTGTACAGGTACATTCATAATTTTAACCCGTTTCCGGTACACGACGTTGCGCAGCTCGATCTCCATTTCGTTCCCGCAGCGGCTGCATCTCTTTTGCACGGTGTTCACCCCTATATCTACTTATGTATGCCTCTCATACTATTCGAGAAGCCTCCTTTCAATCCTGCTAAAGAACAGGTGGTACTTGGTGGATATAGAGTCAGATATAGACTAGAGTCAACATAGTGGAGGAGAAGAAAAAGCACAGTTCTCTTCGACTCTGACACGCCAGCATGGGGGGAACTGTCCGTCTACACTTAAAAAAGGGGACCGTCGAGCCAAAGCCACCCTACGGGCGGAAGATTCTCAAGGAAGAAGTGTTCGACAAGCGTGGTCCCCTTTTTTAAGTTCCGACTGGGTAGGCGTTGTCAAGGTCTACGAGCCCTGTGCTTTTTCTTCTCCACCAGCTTTGTGCGTTCATCGGTACCTTTGAAAACTAGCAACAACTTAAACATACTAAAAAAGACGATGCTAGCAAGCAGCATCGTCTTTCCTTTGCGATCAAACTTCAATCTCACGCGTAGATAGCGTTTACTTTTTCACAATGCGGACAAACAGCGACTTTCCCTGCTTTTCCGTCTTCATCTTCTACACGATAGCCAGTAATTTGCTCGGAAAAACAAAACAGACATTCTGTATTGAAGTCCATATCGTACTGCGCTTTCCACACAATGGATTTAAAGTCTTCGCCAACATTAATCGTAATTTGGACCAACTCATGCTGCAGGCTCGATAATGATCTTTGCATCACATAAACATCCTTTCATACTTGCAAAGTCTTTTGGTATCCTCTAGCTTTTCCTGCTTTTCAGAATAATAAACATCGAGAACTGCAAGAGTATGAAAAAGAGAGATTCCCCAAACAATTTTCTTAAAAATGGGCGGATGCCCGGTTCGGTCCTATGCGATCACCCATATGTTGTAGATGTAAGCACAAGAGGCTTAACACACATATGAGGAGGATGTTTATTCGATGAGCGGCATCTTTAATGGAGAATTCGACGGCTTCACTCTGGTTTTGATTCTTTTCATCCTGCTGGTTATTATCGGGTGCAGCTGCGACTAATCTTTCTTCCCCGAAGATATAGCCATATTCAGCAGGTCCTTGCATATACATGAAATACCGAATCCTTCAAGCGCGTTTCCTCCGCAAGCTACCCTCGCCAGTGGGTAGCTTTTTTCTGTTTGAGTTGTGTACAATGGATATGAATGATATGGAAAGCGAGGGATCCCCTTCCTATGAAAGATCCACGAATTGAAAAACTGGCTGACGTCCTCGTCAATTATTCAGTGACTGTCAAGCCTGGTGAAAACGTTTTAATTTACTCCATTGGCAACGTTACCGATTTGACAAAAGCCGTGATTGCCAAGGTATACGAAGCTGGGGGAAATCCGTTTGTTCAACTGATCGACCAATCCGTTCAGCGTGAACTTTTGATGGGTGCCAACGAAACACAATTGGGTATCATGCGTGAAGCAGATGTGGCTTTCATGAAGCAAATGGATTGCTACATTGGCATCCGCGGCGGCGACAACATCAGCGAGCTCTCTGATGTGCCTGGAGACAAAATGCAGCTGCACTCCAAGCTGCTAGCGCGTCCTGTACTGGATATTCGCGTACCGCATACCAAATGGGTCGTGCTTCGCTATCCAAATGCATCTATGGCTCAGTTGGCTAACATGAGCACCGCTGCTTTCGAAGATTTCTATTTCAAAGTGTGCACGCTTGATTACGGCAAGATGGATAATGCCATGGACAGCCTGGTCGAGCTGATGGAGAAAACCGACAAGGTACGTATCGTAGGGCCAGGCACCGATCTGACCTTCTCCATCAAAGATATTCCTGCAATCAAATGTGCAGGCGAAGCCAACATCCCTGATGGAGAAGTATTCACTGCTCCTGTCCGTGATTCTGTCAACGGTACGATCGCGTACAACACGCCATCTCCTTACCAAGGCTTTACATACGACAATATCAAGCTGACCTTCAAGGATGGCAAAATCATCGAAGCAACTGCCAACGATACAGAAAAGATTAATGAAATCTTTGATACCGATGAAGGTGCCAGATTCGTTGGGGAGTTTGCGATTGGTGTGAATCCGTACATCCAAAACCCGATGAAAGACATCCTCTTCGACGAAAAAATCGATGGAAGCTTCCACTTTACACCAGGCCAGTCATACGATGAAGCGTTTAACGGAAACAAATCCTCCGTACACTGGGACTTGGTCATGATTCAACGCCCTGAGTGGGGCGGAGGAGAAATTTGGTTTGACGATCGCCTGATCCGCAAAGACGGACGTTTCGTTGTACCAGAGCTTGAATGCCTCAATCCAGAAAACCTTAAATAAATGAAAATAAGCGAAGGGCTCATTGTTCACAAGACATGAGCCCTTCGCTTTATGTGGCTAAACGGAATAAGCTGGTTGTTTCATCAAGGAAGTCATTTTTTGTTCCATAAAAGAAATCGTTGACTCCAGATGATGAATGGTATACTCCCAGCAAAAACGTTGATATTCGTCAAAATTCACTTCCAGCTTTTTATAAGAGGCCTTACTTTGTTGGAGCAATTGACGTTGCGTATCCAAACAGCCCTCTAGCAAATCCTTTTGTTCGTCGATCGTGCGGCTCTTGCCGAAGAAAATCTTAACCAGCATGTCTGAGCGCAATACTGGCGGCAAGATAGGCGTCTGGATTTCTTGACGGAAAGATTGTTTTCCGGCTTCTGTAATACGGTACAAAATCTTGTTCGGCTTGCCAGACTGAATGATTTCTTGCTTCGTCACGAAGCCTTCTTCCTCCAGTTTGCGCAATGCTGGATAAATAGCACCAAAGCTAGCGTCATAAAAGAATCCAATGCTGTTTGTAAACGCTTGCTTAATATCGTAGCCACTCATTTCCCCATAGCTTAAGAAACCCAGTATGATCGTTTTAACATCCATCTCTTCGCATCCTCCGTTACCGTTCTTTTTCTCTCTCTAGCGGCTAGGACTTAGCCTTTATGTTCAAAATATTCTTTAACTACATGTTATTATAAATGGATTTAAATAATTATACCAATGCTATTTCTTTATTATATCAATCAAAATTAATGATATATCCTTCACGTGACTAGAAATTGGGCGTCCCTTCCCACTCCACTCCCCATAAGATGATACATACCTATCTGCTGTAGGGGGAGAGATCGGTGAAAAGTAAAAAATGGTCCCAATATACGCGGGTAAAGTACCCTGTGAGCAGCAGTAGTCTGCACCCATTCAATTTCTTCGTTCCCATTGTCGAGCGAGTTCAAGAAGGAGTAGTCTCCATCGTGACCGAGGATGCTCCCCATTCCAAAGACGTGGATTCGTTAATTCGCAGCCTTATTGATCAAGAGGATAATTCTCCACCCACGGAACGAAGCTTTGGCTCCGGATTTCTTTTTCATCCGAAAGGGTATATCTTGACGAGCGAGCATGTCATCGGTAAATCCAAAAACATTTTCGTGAAGCTATATAACGGTAGAGTGTTTGAAGCCAAACGCATTATAGCTGATCGAGTCCGGGATTACGCCGTCATCAAAATTGATGCAGACTGCAAGCTATATCCACTGCCACTAGGCAACTCCTCTCATACAAAAGTAGGAGAATGGGTCATCAGCGTCGGTTCACCATTTGTGTTCAAAGAGACAAAAAACGAGCCTGGTTCCGGGCCAAATACAGCGCAAATTGAACGGGACGAGCGATCGCCTTTTTGTATAATCCCATGTTACCCATCTGGCGAAAAACCTCTCTCCCCGGCTTGGGGTTCACTTCGATTAACCACGAACGTCCGTCCACATCCACCCCAATATCCAGACCGAATTCCATCATGCGACCGAAATAATCCTCGAGCGTGTTTGCTACTTCGAAAGCAAGCTGATAACATTCCTGCTTGATCAGCTCTCCCCGCTCCTCTCCAAATCGCTTGAACATAAACCATTCAAAGGGAATCGCTCTGCCTCCCCCATGCAAATTGGAAGTAGCACTGCCGTTCTCCCCCATACGTACTGCGCAGCCTGTCACCACCCACTCCCCACGCTCGTCCTTTTGAATCAATAACCGTACATCGGCGACATGCTTGCGTAGCAGCCCCAGGTTCAAACCTTGCTGCACCAGGAAATTGCCATCGCGAATACGCTGTTCCGCCACCCACGTTTTGACCCATTTTTCCACGCCTTCCACCGTATCAATCCGAGCTACATGATGGTTATGTTTTTTGTCACGTCCGGAGAGGCTATAGTCCTTGCCGCTGCTCTTCACTCTGAGGATACTTCTTCCCCCTGTGCCATTGCCTGGCTTGACATAGACGAGCCCATGACGTGCGAGCATGTTTCGGACCAAGCCTTTTTCGTAAATATGTGTCTCCGGAATCCAGCGTTTGACACGATCATCGGAAGCGAGTAGATTCGTCACTCTCCATTTCTTACTGAACGGACTGTTTGCAAAGAAAAACAGATCGCTATTCCGCAGCCGGATATACTCTTTTACCCTGCGTCGGTACCGATCGATTACAACTTGTGGCCAAGGGAAAGATTTACTTATCCAGCCCCCGTTCGGTTTGGGGATGAAGCCCTTGATCTTTCTTGCGGAAACATTGACGTCCTGATGCGAAAACAGGTAGATTACTGCGCCTAGCTTTTGCCCTGTTTGAACCAACCTTCGCAAATAATCTGGTTCCTCAAAGCGTACACCCTCCCGCCAGGTTAAAATACCGATTACCCGTTTAGAAAGCATCGTAACACCCTCTTCGCTTCTTATTTCGCGATTAGTGTATGTGTGGACACCTTATAGGGAAACATTTGTCCATGAAAACGGGCTTGACTACTCAACCATTGACAAAGTGTCATTCCAACTTTTCGTTACTTACTTTTTTCAAGCTAATCTGTTAGAATAAAGGGCAACAATAATGCTGCTAGATAGAGGTGACGCCGATATGAGTCAAGATTTTTCTGGCGAACACATGTGTCCAAAATATGAATGTGCAATAAACGTCCTTGGAAAGCGCTGGACCGGCCTGATTATTCATGTGTTGCTACGTGGTACTGTACGATTCAAAGATATCCGCGAAATGGTTCCGCATATGAGCGATAAAATGCTCTCTGAAAGGCTGAAAGAGCTGGAGGAGCTGGAAATTTTGGAGCGAAAAGTGTACCCAGAGATCCCGGTTCGCATTGAATACGAATTGACCGAAAAAGGAAAAGATCTGCGTCCTGTCATTGATTCCATTCACGAATGGGGCCAAAAATGGATGTAGCATAACCCCACTTGTCCAAGACGGATAAGCGGGGTTTTTTATGTGCGGTCAGGCATAAGCTCCTCCCTTTTGCTGTACACTCTAGCAACCCAAGGTGAAGGGAGGGCGGGCGATGCGAACGGCCGTCTACATTCGTGTCAGTACAGAGGATCAGGCACGTGAAGGATTTTCGATTCCCGCTCAAAGGGAAAAGCTGCTCTCGTACGTTCACTCCCAAGGTTGGGAAGTCCATGCCGTCTACGCAGATGAAGGCGTGAGTGCCAAAGATACGAATCGTCCCGCACTCGGTCAGCTCCTGCAGGATATCCGAACGGGTGAAATCGATGTCGTCCTCGTCTATCGACTCGATCGACTCACTCGCTCTGTCCTTGATCTGTATCAGCTCCTGCAGGAGTTCGATCGACATGCGGTACACTTTAAAAGCTGCACCGAGGTTTACGATACGACTACGGCAATTGGGCGACTGTTTATTACCTTAGTGGCTGCCCTCGCACAATGGGAACGAGAAAACTTGGCAGAACGGGTCAAGCTGGGAATGAGCCAGATGGCAAGAGAACGAAAACGACCAGGAGGACCTGCACCGTATGGATACAATCTGGTGCGAGGAACGCTGGTCGTGAATCAAAGGGAAGCAGCTGGCGTACGCAGCATGTTCGAGCGCTATGATCGAGGCGAGTCCCCGCGCCAAATCGCTGAATGGGCGAATCATTCCGGATTGCGCGGGAAAAATGGCGCTTCATGGAGTGCAAGTGCCGTACTTCGACTGTTAAAAAATCCCGTCTATCATGGTGCGTTGCGTTGGAATTACACCGACGCCGATCAACAACGCAATGACCCGGAGGAATGGATTATCGAAGAGGCGACTCACCCAGCCATTATCGATCAGCCATGTTTCTCGCGAGTGCAGGAGCGGATGAGTGCTCGCGGAACAAGCCATCCCCGCGTTCTCAGCTCCCGCTACCTCTTTTCCGGATTGCTGTACTGCTCGCGTTGCGGCTCCTCTATGCGCGGGAAAACAACCACGATTACGGGAAAAGGAGAAAAACGTTACACGCACCGCTACTATTTATGTAAAAACAAGCTGGCTGGTACGTGTGATGCTCCTGCTATACGTGAGGATCGCTTGGAAAAAGCCATTGTGCACGAGCTGATGCAGCATTCGCCAGAATCAATCGCTGCGTTGAAGGAAGTGTATCAGATTGTGTTACAGACGAATTCCCGCGCTCCTGCGAAAGAAACCGAGCAACAGCTGCAAATTCGGAGGCAGCGCTGGGAACAAGCTTATGAAGATGGATTCCTTACTCTCCCTGCCTTACGAGAGAAAATCAGTGCGTTGGAGAGAGCTGCAAAAGAACAGGAACGCGCTTACTCCTCTTTTTCAAAAGGACAACGGCTGGATCTAGATGTGCTTTCCAATTGGAAACTGATTTGGACGTATGCAAATGAAAAAGAACGGCGATTGCTCGTTTGCACACTCATCCAACGTGTTGATGTGGAAGCAACAGACACTGCCTCTGGTCAGAAAAATCGAGAGGTCTGCCTGCATCTATTGTCTTTTCACTAAAATTGCCCCTGATTTTGCCTGTATGGCGACAGGTGGTTCCCCACTTGGTTTGGAAAATTCTGTGACAGCGGGAATCATCAGTGCCAAAAACCGCCGCTTACAGGTTGCGAAGCGAATGTACGAAGAAATTTTTCAGACGGATGCTGCCATTAACCCAGGGAATAGCGGAGGTCCACTCATTAATTTGAATGGGGAAGTCGTTGGCCTCAATGCATTCATCATTCAATCCAGCCAATGCTTGGGCTTCGCCATCGGGATTGACGCCCTCAAAATGCAACTGGAGCAATACGTATTCAAGTGAGAAGCAAACGATTCAACAAAAAAACCCCGTCTAGGAGGACGGGGATTGCTTCTCTAATGCAATAAGATATACATTTGGACCTTCTGTGTTGATTTGTTCTTCTGCCTGTTTTAATTGTTGCAGCTGAGCGGCCGTAAGCTGTGCGATAGGCAGTTCACTCAAACGATTCTGTTCCATGCGTCATTCCTCCGTTGGTGTCAGACTCACGAACGTAGTCTGCCCGTTCTGGAGAGTATGTATTTACGCAGTGAGATCAAAGGCTTTGGCAATCGCAGAACACGAACGCTTGCAGAATACGATGGGCAGCTCGCGATCTTTGGCTTGGTTTTTCACCGTTTTGGCTAAGTTGTGATTGACGAAATCAGTCAACACCAAAATCATGTGGATACCAGCTGGAATTTTCACCCCGGTTTGCGAGCTTTTCCGTCCAGTTACGTGGTGAATATCCTTGAAGCCTTGCCCTTGCAAAAGTTCGATAATATTGCCCAGGCGATCTCCGCCTATTACTAAAATGGATGACATAACTTGTTACCTCCTTAAATTTAGGTAATGTAGGATTTATGTTTTCTTCTCAGAATGTTAATTGATAATGAATATCACTCTTATTGATAAATATTATCATTCCCAATTGACTTTGACAATACTCTCCATGATAACTTTTTTGTCAAAAAACAAAACTAGAAACGAAGCCTCTAGGCAAAGCCACGGCGCTCTAGTGCTCCCGCCCTCTTTTCCAAATTACACCGCACCATATTCTTCGTAATCATAAGAAAATGTACATAGGTGTTGCCCGGGTGTTTTTTCCAACGGTATAATGAAAAAATAGATTGTAATGAGGAGGTGGCGTAGGGTGCAAGAAATTACACAGCTGCACGCCATTTTTGATCGCACCAGAGGTTATATCAACAGCTTCATGGGCGTTATCCAGCCGATTATCGACGCGGCAACGGACGAGCATACTCGTCTTTACTACCATCATATTTTGGAAGAAGAAGAACAGCGCATGGGTCGCTTGCAGGAATTGGTTCCCTACCTGGAGAAGGTCTCCTCAGGAAAAAGCCTGGATCAGCTAAGTGATCGCGACCTCTCGCAAATGCTGTCCGATGTGAATCTGGAACGTTTTGGACTGCACAATTTCCGCGAGCATCTGGAGCTCTCTCTGTATGAATTCAAGGATGACGAAACACGTCAGCTTCTGGATGGCATGCGTGAAAAGACGCATACAGACTATTTGACAGTCAAAGAGATCATGGCGAACATGAGCCAACGATTCTCTGATGCGGCTCATCCTGATCTCACTGATCACGATGAGGGGCACGACATTCACCAGGTAGATCATTTGAAAGCTTCGGCTTCCGCTCCTCACGGTGTTGCTTCCGTGGTCAAGCATTCCGCTCCTGCAGTTTCTGGCAAAAAAGGACTGACAGTTGGCAGCTTGAAAGGAATGTAAAGAATCGGAAATCCTGAAATAACATGGAGGTTACACTATGGACAAGCTTCGTAAATACCCAGACTCTCCCTTGACGACTGAAGAATGGAACCAGTTGGATGCAACTGTCGTTGACATGGCTCGCCGCCAGCTGGTAGGACGTCGTTTTATCGATATTTATGGACCATTAGGTGAAGGTATCCAAACCATTACCAACGATGTATATGAGGAATCCCGTTTTGGCGGTCTCTCCCTGCGCGGAGAATCACTGGAAATGACACAGCCTAGCCGCCGTGTCAGCATGACGATTCCAATCCTGTACAAAGATTTCATGCTCTACTGGCGTGATGTTGCCCAAGCACGCACACTGGGCATGCCTTTGGACATGAGCGCGGCTGCCAATGCAGCTGCTGGTGGTGCACTGATGGAAGACGATCTGATCTTCAACGGTGCTGCTGAATTCGACCTCCCAGGTCTGATGAACGTAAAAGGCCGTCTCACTCATCTGAAGAGCGATTGGATGGAATCTGGCAATGCGTTTGCTGATATCGTGGAAGCACGCAACAAGCTGTTGAAAATGGGCCACAGCGGTCCGTATGCACTGGTTGTTTCTCCTGAGCTCTACTCACTCTTGCATCGCGTGCACAAAGGCACCAACGTGCTTGAGATCGAGCATGTTCGCAATCTCGTTACAGATGGTGTCTTCCAATCTCCTACCATTAAGGGCCGTTCCGGCGTATTGGTAGCGACTGGCCGCCATAATCTCGACCTGGCGATTGCAGAAGACTTCGACTCCGCATTCCTCGGAGACGAGCAAATGAACAGTCTGTTCCGTGTTTACGAGTGCGTTGTATTGCGGATCAAGCGTCCAAGCGCAATTTGCACGTTGGAAGAAACAGAAGAATAGGAAGCCCTTTGGCACACCCATTGACGATTCTCGTTGTGGGTGTGTTTTTTCATCCTTGAAATATGTAACAGATCCCTTATAATAAGAACGTACGTTCCAAACTTTCGAAACAATCTGACACAAATGTCGTTGGGGGGATTTATATGAGATGCGAGGTCAATGGGGTTAACCTTTATTATGAGGAGATCGGAAGCGGTTTTCCTGTCGTGATGATTCACGGTTTTTCACTTGATCACCGCTGCATGACTGGTTGTCTGGAACCAATTTTTGAGAAACGCTCAGGATACCGACGACTTTACATAGACCTGCCTGGAATGGGACAAACGGAAAACTACGAACATATCCACACCACGGACGATATTCTGGAGGTTGTCCTTGCGTTCATCGATCAGCTCATTCCAGGTGAACCCTTTTTCATTGCGGGTGAATCATACGGCGGATATCTTACACGAGCAGTTATCGAGAAGCGCCGGGATCGAGTGAAGGGCGCCCTGTTCATCTGCCCGAACGTCATTCCTGAAAAAGCAAAGCGCACACTGCCGGATAAACCCGTCTTAATAGAGGAGCCTTCTCTATGGGAGAAGTTGAGTGAGACGGAACGAGCAGAGTTTGAGTCGATGGCGGTAGTAGCTACCAATTATACATGGAACCGCTATAAAAAAGAGATTGTCGACGGCTACATGCTGTCTGACCCTTCTTTCCTCAGTAAAATCAGACAGTCCTACGGCGTGTCCTTCCCATTGGATACGGCTCCCTTCCCTCACCCGAGTCTTTTTGTTGTGGGCAAACAAGATCATTCTGTCGGCTATCGCGATATTTGGGATATTATTGAGGGCTATCCCCGCTCTTCTTTTGCCGCACTCGATTGTGCGGGACACAACTTGCAGATTGAGCAGCCACTTTTGTTTACGGAGCTTGTGAATGAATGGCTGGATCGGGCGCAAAGGGAGCTTTCCCTGTAAATATGCATCAAAAAAGACAACCAGCTCCAATGGCAATGGTTGTCTTTTTGCTTCTATTAAACATTTGTCACGAGAGATTCACTGTAGGCGTGGAATGCTTTGCCCAATCTCGAAATCGCAAGCTCCGTGTCTTCCCGGTTCAAGAGTGTATAATTCAAGCGCATCGTATTAACTTGAGGCTCAGCTGCATAAAACGGCTTCCCTGGTACGAATGCGACGCCTTCCTGTACGGAACGGGCCAGCAGCTTCTCCGCATCGATATGCTCCGGCAGATTCACCCAGAGGAACATCCCGCCTCTTGGTTTTTCCCACTGTACGCCCTCCCAGTTTTGCGCAACCAAGAGCTCATGCATCCATTCCATGCGCGCTTTGTAAGACTCGCGAATCTTCTCAATGTGGCGCTCCAGATCAAAGCGGGACAAAAGCTCATACAGAGCGTACTGGTCGATTGTGCTTGACTGCAAATCAACTGCTTGCTTCGCCTTCACCATCATTTGAATCACACGTGTATCTCCGATGGCCCATCCGGTACGCAAGCCTGGCGCGACAATTTTGGAAAAGGTACTGGTGTACACCACACAGGAATCAGTCGGATGCTCATCCAGTGAGAAAATCGAGCGGTACGGTGCTTCCCCATCGAATTGGATCTCTCCATATGGATCGTCTTCCAGGATGAGAATGTTTTGTGCCTTACATTGACGAAGCAAGCCGAGACGGCGTTCGAGACTCCATACCTTTCCTGTCGGATTGGCAAAGGTAGGAATGACGTACACCATTTTGGGGCGGTACTGGGCAATTTTTTTCGCCAGATCGTCCAAATCCATCCCATCGGCGTCACCGTCTACAGGGATCGCTTTGATTCCCCGGAATTGAAATAACTGAACAGCTGCCAAATAAGTAGGGTTTTCAACGAGAACGACATCGCCTTCGTCTAAATATACACGACACAACAAGTCTACTGCTTGCTGAGAGCCCGTTGTGATGATCATATTATCTACACCGACGTTCATATGCTTTTGCTTCATGCGGGATGCAATCCACTCACGAAGCGGCAAGTATCCATCAGTTAATCCGTACTGAAGAGCTTTTGCTCCTTGTTCAAATGCGCGGTTGAACGCTTCACGCATCTCTGCGATTGGAAAAGAATCCTCTGCTGGCAGTCCACCTGCGAGCGAGAGCACTTGATTGCCTTGGGTCAGCTTCAAGATTTCCCGGACTGCCGAGGAGGATAATGCTTCGACAGATTTTGAAAATGAGTACTCCATGTTCCGTTCCCCCTTGATTTTGCTTATCCTTGTTTTATCACTCTCCCTCTCGTAAGTCCAATCCTTGGTAGCTATGAGTGGATAGGTTTTGACTATGTCGAGCGGTTGTTCAATCGTTAGTCTTGACACACTGCATGCAAAAAACCCCTCTTCGTCTCAAACGAAAAGGGGTCCAATATGTATGGGCTATATCTTCCTAGGCGATGCGAAACACACGCGGTTTCTCTGTGTGTGGGAGGAAAGAGAGGTCTACGTGCGTGGACGCTTCTTCCATGCCAATATCGTTTGCCAACAGCAATGCCTCTTCCTGGAAGGTCGGCGTACAGCTGCCTTCATTCAGTTCACAGAGACGTTTCAATCGCTTCAGTCTCTCTGCGGATTTCTCCACTCTCATGCCTTCATTCGTCAGCTCACAAACGTTGACGTGACGAGCATCAGCGATCATGCTGATATCATTCACATGGACAATCAGTCTTTTGCCTTCTTCCGTAACAAAACCGATCGAGCAAAAATGCGCACCTGACATTTCCAAACGAGTGAGAACAGCATTGGCGTAAACTTCTCCCGTCCGCAGGCGAATCTGTCCTGCTTCAATGGCTCCGCCGATTTTCCGCTCGTTGGCGATCACCGTATACATATCCGTGTAACCGTTAATCTGATAGCGCATGGTACCCTCCCGCTCTCGATGAGACTAATTATCATTAACAATGCCATCGTATAATGAAAATCATTATCTGTCAATAATGAGAATGATTTTTATTCTAGAATAAAAAAGCCACACTCCATTTGTATGGTAGTGTGACCCAATTACCTCGCCTTTATTTTGTTTTCGTAAATAACCCCAACCGCTCAATTCGCTGAACCGCTTCTGCGAGACGCTCTTCATTTGATAACAAAGCCGCTCGCACATAACCCTCACCTGTCGGACCAAAGCCATTTCCTGGCGCTACGACGACATGCGCTTTTTCCAAAAGCAGGTCAGAGAACTCCACGGATGTGAAGCCGCTTGGAACAGGAAGCCAAGCAAAAAACGACCCTTGAGATGGTGGCGCCTGCCAGCCAATCCGATGCAGATTGGAGTACAAAGCATTGCGGCGGCTTTCGTAGACAGCAACGAGATCGCGAACGCACTGCTGTGACTCCGTCATCGCTTTGGCTGCCGCCATCTGTACCGCTCCGAACAGACTGACGAAGTAATGGTCCTGAATGAGATTAATCAGACGAACCAGCTCGCGATTTCCTACCATAGCACCAACACGCCAGCCTGCCATGTTGTACGTTTTGGACAAGGTATAAAATTCTACACCCACTTCTTTTGCACCCGGAACCTGCATGAAGCTGACTGGCTTTTTCCCGTCATAGCTGATCGCCCCGTAGGCGAAGTCGTGGCAAACAACGATTTCATGTTTTCGAGCAAAACGAATGGTTTCCTCATAAAACTCGAGTGGTGCATTAACTGCTGTCGGATTGTTCGGATAGTTGAGAAACATCAGTTTCGCTCGATCCAAATCAGTTTGGGAGAGCTGGCTGTAGTCAGGCAAGAAGTCATTTTCCGCCTTCAACGGCATCATGACCATCCGTCCGTCTACGACAGCAACACCCGACCAATAATCCGGATAGCCTGGGTCTGGAACCAGTGCAACATCGCCTGCATTCATAAGGACTTGGCAAATCTCTACGAGTCCGGTTTTGCTGCCGAACAATATCGCGACTTCTTCCTCCGGATCGAGGTCCACATCAAATTCTTGCTTATACCAATGAGCCACTGCCTGCTTCAGTTCCACGCGTCCCTGAAAAGGCGGATATTTGTGATGGAGTGGTTGTGCCGCTTGCGCCTGTAATTCTTCAATAATGTGTGGCGGTGTCGGCAAATCAGGATTGCCCTGCCCTAGGTTTATGACGTCATGGCCTTGCGCAATGACCTTGTTTACTTTTGCCACCAGGGTCGCAAAAAACTGGGTAGGGAGTCGATCAATCATGTCGGAGGGTTGAATGCGCATCTTTCTTCCATTCCTTTCTTGGGCCCAATACAGTAAAACCCCCTTTTTCCATACAGAAAAAGGGGGAGATCAGCTTGGTCACGTCCTTATCTGTCAGGAAAAAATCCTGCTGGAATTGGCACAGCATCTGTCCATCGCATAGAACAGATCCGCTGCCGGGCTTCATAGGGCCAGTCCCTCCACCTCTCTGAATAAGTCAAACACACGGAATATACTGTTTTTTCGTCTATATCATACTACTTGAGCACGTAAACCGTGTCAAGATGCTTGATTCTGTAAGGGTACCTGATGCCTTCTTTTTTGAAAAGATGTGTGGAAGGCAAAGAATGCGACAGACAACAGACACAAGCCCGCCATCACGAACAATAGTCCCTGCGCATGAATCGATTGGAAAATGAAGGCGCCGAGAAGTGGTCCGAGCATCCGCCCAGCAGATCCAGTCCCTGCAATCAGACCTTGAATGAAGCCTTCTCGTCCCTCTGGCGTAAACTGTGCCGCTACTGCCGGCACCGCTGGCCACACGAGCATTTCTCCCAGCGTCATGATGAACATGCCTGCAACAAAGCCTGCATAAACCGTTGATTGAGACAAAATCAACATCGACATGGCAAAAATATAAGCGCCCAAGAGCATTTGTGCTTTTAGCGTACGGGCAAAGCGTCGTATGACCCACGCAATCAATGGTTGACCAAACAGGATCAAACCGCCGTTCAGCGTCCACAACAGACTGTATTGACGGAGTGAAATGCCCAGGGATTGCATATAGGTCGACAGCACCGTTGTCCATTGTACATAGACAATCCAGCTAATGAGCAATCCTCCGCATAAGAGCAGCAATGCTCCCCATACGACCTTGGTCTCTTGCTGTGGTTCTCGTATAAGTTCTCCCTCTGCTTGTTCGGGAGCAGTCGTCTGCAATTGACGTTTTTGCTCTGCCAGTTTTAACTGACGCGGCAAAATGAGCATAAACATCGTCAGCACAATTACTTGTGTGATCGCATTTCCGAAAAACGTCCAAGCAAACGAAACGCTTGCCAAGAAGCCGCCTAAAGCAGAGCCGGCAGCTACACCCACATTGAGTGCGACGTAAATCAGATTGATTCCTTTACGGCCTCCCTCCGGCCATAAAACCACTGCCAGCGCATTCATAACGGGAGAAAGGGATCCATAAAACAAACCATTCAATAATAACAGTAGGACATATACGGTAAAATCTTGTGTAACACCTAAACAGACCGAAATGATCATTCCACCGATGGAGCCTACAACAATGGTGCGCATTTTACCCCAGCGGTCAAACATCATCCCGCCGACAATACTCCCGATCAGGAATGCGCCTTGATTTAAAAGCAACAAGAAGCCGGCTACAGTCAGCGGCTTTCCGAGATGGTTGTGAATATAGATCGTGACCAGCGGCCAAATACACGCCATTCCGGTAGAAAAAATGACGGCAGCAATCGCCAATAAACGAATGCTGCTCGGATAGGATTCCCACTTTTGCCTCATGGCTTACTTCTCACCCCGATGGAAATCGCCGCTTTTTCCGCCTGTTTTGGATTGCAGACTGGTCGGACCGATTATCATTTCTTTATCCATGGCTTTGCACATGTCATACACCGTCAAAGCCGTTACACTGACAGCGGTCAACGCCTCCATCTCGACGCCTGTTTTCCCTGTCGTCTTCACGGTTCCTGTAATCGCAAGCGTCGTTTCATCTACAAAAGCAAATTGTATGTCGATGCCAGTCAATGGCAGCGGATGACACATCGGGATGATTTCCCACGTCTTTTTGGCAGCCATGACACCTGCTACCTGCGCAACTGCGAGTACATCGCCCTTTTCGATTCGACCTTCACGGATTCGGGCGAGTGTTTCGGGTTTCATGCTGATTTGGCTCTCGGCTACAGCCACCCGTTTTGTGACGTCCTTCTCAGACACGTCCACCATCCGCGCTCGATTTTGTTCATTAAAATGTGTTAATTGATCAGTCATACGAGTATCTTTCCTCCTCTATCTTCTCCTACCTTACTCCCGCCGCTGGTTAAAAGCAATGGGAATGTAGAGGACATCGTTTCGTTATCTTGCTCATCCACTCCCAAAAACGTACGAAGAACAGGTGCTGGAGGTATACTGTGCGTACACAGCTCAAAGGAGGCGTATGGAAATGGAAACGATGAAGGATCAGACGGTACGTTGGTCAATGCTTGTGCATGGTGATTGGACTATTTATTTGGCTGCAACGGCTGCCGGACTTTGTTATGTCGGCTCAGTCAACCAGCCTTTTGCTGAATTGGAAGCGTGGGTTGAAAAGCATCGCCCACAAAGTGCACTGGTGCAAGACGACCCATGGCTAAAGCCTTTTGCAACAGAACTGATGGAATATATGCAAGGAACGCGCGAGCACTTTTCCATGAATTGCGACCTCTCTGGAACGCCTTTTCAGCTCGCTGTCTGGGAAGCACTCCGTCAAATCCCATACGGTCAAACGGCATCGTACACCGACATTGCAAACATCATTGAAAAGCCTGCTGCTGTTCGTGCAGTCGGTGCAGCAATCGGTGCCAATCCGGTTCTCATTACAGTCCCCTGCCACCGCGTTGTCGGTAAAAACGGTTCACTGACTGGCTATCGTGGAGGACTGCCCATGAAGACAACTCTGCTTGATCTGGAGCAAAAGTCGAATCGGGGTGTGAAGCATGGCTAGTTCACTGACAGAAAGGATCGCTGCACTTGACTGGCATTCCCTGCAACAGAAGTTGGACGAACAAGGGTATGCAGCTTTTCCTTCCTTAATAGGCTCGAATGCGTGCGAAGAATTAATCGCTTCGTATGGACAGGATGATCTTTTTCGCAATACGATCCAGATGGCACGGTACCGTTTCGGTGAAGGGGAGTATCGTTATTATCAGGCTCCCCTTCCCTCACTTTTGCAGGAGCTTCGCGAAGGCTTTTATCCGATGCTTGCGCAGACTGCGAATCGGTGGCTCGAAATGCTTGGACGTGAAGCTATTTATCCTGCTACCCTCCCTGATTTTTTGGCGCAATGTCACGACCAGGGGCAGCTGCGCTCTACTCCATTGATTTTGAAATACGAAACGGGTGGCTACAATTGTTTACATCAGGATATGTACGGCGAGGTGTTCTTCCCGTTTCAAGTCGTGTTTGCCTTGAATCAGAAGGAGAAGGACTACACTGGCGGAGAATTTCTGCTGATGGAGCAACGGCCGCGCGCGCAGAGCCGGGGACATGTGATAACCTTGGACCAAGGCGCTGGACTGATTTTCCCGACATCCTATCGTCCTGTGCAGGGAACGCGAGGCTTCTATAAAAACACGCTGCGCCACGGTGTCAGCACGATTACCTCAGGAAAGCGCTACAGCCTCGGAATTATTTTTCATGATGCAAAGTGAGGAACGCATAATATGAAGAGCATCCTTTCCTATAAAATGCCGAAAACCCTCCTCAATAAAGGAAGCGGATTTCTTGCGGATTACACCCACTCGCTCAATCCGTATACGGGCTGTTCTTTCGCCTGCTCTTATTGCTATGTTCGGCAAATGCCTGTCTCTTTGTTTCGCAACGAGCAATGGGGCACATGGGTTGACATTAAGCAGCAAGCAGCCGATTTATTGCGCAAGGAGTTAATACGGGCTAAGAAAAAAGGAAAGGTAACCATCTTCATGTCTTCGAGTACAGACCCGTACCAGCCCATCGAACAAACGGAAAAGGTAACGAGGTCTTTACTCGAAGTCATGGTAGAGCATCCACCCGATTTTTTGCTGGTGCAGACGAGAAGTCCCTTGGTTTGGCGGGATGCCGATTTGTTACTCCTGCTGGGTGATCGCGTCCGCGTCAGCATGACCGTCGAGACCGATTTGGAGGAGATTCGCAGGCACTTTAGCCCACAAGCTCCCCCCATTCAAGCGCGGCTTAAAACACTCCAGCGTTTGGCGGAAGCAGGCATCCCTACACAAGCAACCATTGCCCCTGTTTTGCCTAGCAGTGAGTCATTCCCGGAGATTTTGCGCCCCTTGGTAACACGTGTCTGTGTCGACGACTTTTATATGGGAGATGGCAGCGGCGGTAAACGAACGAAAAGAAACGGCATTCCTGCTCTCTATGAACAGCTTGGACTAGAAAAATGGTATGATCCTACCGCCTATCGGATCGTCTATGATCGGCTATTACGTATTTTTCCCCCGAACCAGATCTATTTGAGTCAGGAAGGCTTCGCTCCTTAGAATCAACCGCTGATTGAAACACCCCATTCATTGGCAACTTTGATCAGTTTATGATATCGTCTAGCCTAGAGTGTAGTATCATCCAGGGAAATGAGGAATTGTCTTGACCATTACGATCTTGTTATTTGCCGGACTCGCTGAACGTGCGAATGCCCGGGAAGTACAGTTGACCCTATCTGAAGGCGCGACCGTCAGCGACCTACTGCAAGCAGTGGAAAGAGAATATCCTGCGCTCTCTGCGCTTTTGGGCAGTTGCTTTGTCTCCATCAATCATGAATATGCGGCGAAAAATCAGGTCATTTCAGCCGACGACGAGATTGCCCTGTTACCTCCTGTAAGCGGCGGAGAAGAAGACCCGCGCTTCGCCATTACCGAGGAGCCCATTTCTGCGGACAAGTTGGTTCGTCTGGTGAGCAACCCGCATGCAGGCGCAATCCTTACTTTTGTCGGAACTGTTCGGGAATTTACCCATGGTCAGCGCACCGTGTATTTGTCCTATGAAGCATATGCCCCTATGGCTGTTGAAAAAATGAAGCAGGTCGCAGCAGAGATCGAGGAACGCTGGCCGGGAGCGCAAGTCGCGATGCACCATCGTATCGGTAACTTGGCTGTAGAAGAAATTGCGGTTGTTTGTGCCGTTGCAACAGCGCATCGAAATGAATCGTTTGAAGCAGGCCGTTACGCCATTGAGCGACTCAAAGAGATCGTTCCCATTTGGAAAAAAGAAATGTGGGAAGATGGAAGCGAATGGAAGGGACATCAGCAAGGACCGTGGAATCCGCTTGCGATGCCAGAAGGAAAGGTGGAGTAACGCCTTGGATACTCGCTATTCCCGTCAGACATTGTTTCATCCGATCGGGCGCAGTGGACAGGAAAAATTGGGGCAAAGCCGCGTAGCGATCGTCGGCATGGGAGCACTTGGAACTGTTCTCTCCAATCATATGGTCCGTGCTGGAGTAGGTTTTGTCCGCATCATTGACCGCGACTTCGTCGAGCCGAGCAACCTGCAGCGTCAAATGCTCTACGACGAATCCGATGCAGCCGAGCATTTGCCAAAAGCAATCGCCGCTCACGCCAAGCTGACAAAGATCAATTCAGCTGTCACGATCGAACCGATTGTCGCAGACCTTACCGCTTATAATGCGGAGGAATTGCTGGCAGATGTCGATCTCGTTCTGGATGCGACGGATAATTTTCAGGTGAGATATCTCGTGAACGATGTTTGCGTTAAGCATAGTATTCCGTGGGTGTACGGTGGCGCTGTGAGTGCGACTGGAACATTTACCGCGATTCGTCCAGGGATCACGCCTTGCTTACGCTGCCTTTTCCCTGAAGCACCAAACCCGGGTGAGATGCCTACCTGTGACACGGCTGGCGTCATCGGACCAATCATTCACATCGTCGCCTCCTATCAGGCAACAGAAGCATTCAAGCTGTTAGTTGATGCAACGGATGAGCTTAATCCGAATTTGGAGCACTTTGAGATTTGGCATAACCGCCATCAGCAAATCAAGGTGGTCAATGCCCGCCGAGACGACTGTCCGACATGTGGGCACAAGCAATTTTCGTTTTTGCAGCCGGATACCCAGGATGGACAAGCTGTTTCGCTTTGCGGTCGAGACACCGTACAAATCTCGCCCGCCGCTGCCTTGACACTTGATCTGAACGCATTGGCTGATAGACTCTCCCCTTTGGGACAAATCGAGCAAAACAAATTTTTGCTGCGTTTCCGTGTCGATACATACACGCTCGTCATTTTCCCGGATGGTCGTGTCCTCGTGCAAGGCACAGATGACATCAGCCTAGCACGTTCGCTCCATGCCAAGTATATCGGCGCGTAACTGGTACCCGTAATGAAAATAAGCTGTCCCAGACCGTCATCCGGACGAAGGGGCAGCTTTTTTATCTGTTTGAACAAATGTAATCGTAAACGTGGTACCAATCCCTACTTCACTCTCAACGACGATCGTGGCCTGATGCAAATCGATTATTTTTTTCACGATTGCCAGTCCCAGGCCACTGCCCGAATTGGCTCGGTTCCGCGATGGGTCCGCCTTGAAAAACCTTTCGAAAATGCGCTCCTGATTTTCCTTGGATATCCCGATTCCCGAGTCGATTATTTTCACGAGTACGTCTCCGTTTACCCTCTCCAGCTTTACGTTAATTTTCCCGCCTGCCTCCGTGAATTTGATGCTGTTGCCAAGCAAGTTAGTCCAGACTTGGTTCAGCATATCTTCGTCGGCGACGATTTCGACTTTTTCCAAGTCTATGTCCATTTCAATCTCTTTCGCCATCCATTGCGGCTCGCATGCGAGGATGATTGCGCGTAGTTGCGTGTCCAGCCGATACCGCTTCCGCTCTAAATCATGCTGGATGCCCTCTAGCGCAGTGAGTTTAAGCAGGTTGTCACTGATCTTGGACAGGCGCTTGCTTTCCGACTCGATAATCTCCAAGTAACGTTTACGATCTTCTGGGCTCAGTCTTTCATTATGCAGGGCGCGAGCAAACCCGCTGATCGACGTCAAGGGCGATTGAATTTCGTGGGAAACATTGGAGATGAACTCCTGCCGCAGCTTCTCCATCTCGTTTAATTGCTCCGCCACGTGGTTGATGCCCTCCACCAACTCCCCCCATTCATGCGCCAGCTTGATATCGAGATTGACCCGAAAATCCCCCATGGCGATCCGTCTGAGCGCATCAATCAATGGTTGAAACCTGCCCCGATGTCTTGGCATGGTGAAGAAAGAAATGATCATGCCTACCCCAATAAACAGGATGCAGCTCAAAACTGAATTGACCAACGTTTTTACAAGATCATGGGGATCATAGTCCATATAGCCATAAAAGAGAGAGGTAATCCCGTATGCACCTAGCCCGCACAAAGCAAAAACAGCACATAAGCCCACTACGCCTGCGATTTTCAGCAAAACATGGGGACGTTCTGGCCTCCTCTTTTTCATACGACGATCTCCAAACGATAACCAAGTCCCCGGACTGTCCGGATCAAAAAGCCGTACATCGCTTCCGGAAATCGCTCCCGCAATCGGTTGATGTGCACGTCTACCGTACGCTCATTGCCTTCAAAATCATAGCCCCATATTTGTTCGATCAGCTGCTCGCGGGAGATGGTCTGCCCGGGATAGCTGGCCAGTTTGAACAGCAGCTCGAACTCCTTTAGTGGAATGCTCCATGTTTTCGTGCCACTGGCGACTGCAAACGTTTTACGATCAAGCAGCAGTTTTCCTGCTTGAACCTGATGCGAAGCGGCAATCCGGTAACGCTTGAGCAGCGCTTTTACCCGGACGACCAGCTCCTGCGGATCAAACGGCTTCACCAAATAATCGTCTGTCCCTAGCTCGAAGCCTTTGATTTTTTGTGATGTCTCTCCCTTGGCAGTCAGCATGAGTAAGGGAAAATCGTAATGCTTGCGAAGCTTTCGGCACAGCTCCCAGCCATCCATGTTCGGCATCATAATGTCAAGAATCACCAGTTGTGCCTGAACCGACTCTAGTTTGTCCAGTGCCTCCTGTCCGTCTGCGGCTTCCACTATCGTAAAGCCTTCATTGCGCAAAAAGACGCTGACGAGCTCGCGAATATGCGGATCGTCGTCGACTACCATAATTGTGGTCACGTTCTACACCCTCTCTTTTACGAGCAATTGCTGACTAGCCAATTCGCGGTACATCGCATGGGTTTGAAAAAGCTCTTCATGTGTACCCATCCCTGTGATTTTTCCCTTTTCCAAAAAGATGATTTGATCTGCTTCCACCACAGTCGACAAGCGATGGGCTATCACGAGGGTGGTACGTCCCTTCATCAAATTTTGCAACGCCTTCTGGACGATCATCTCGGAATTGCTGTCCAAGCTAGAGGTCGCTTCATCCAGCATCAAGATTTGCGGGTCACGAAGCAGTGCACGGGCAATGCCGATTCGTTGGCGCTGTCCACCCGATAGCTTCATGCCTCGCTCCCCTACTTCTGTTTCATAGCCATTCGGCAATTCCTCAATAAATTGATCCGCATAGGCCATCTTTGCCGCCTCCTTCAGTTCCTCCTCGCTAATCGTCCGTGAAATCCCGTAGCAAATATTTTCTCGGATGGTTCCGGCGATCAAAGGACTTTCCTGGGATACGTATCCGATTTGACTTCTCCATGACTTCAAGGAAAAATCCGTGATGGGATCATTGCCCAGCCTGATTTCTCCATTCAGTGGCTGATAATACCTTTCGACCATTGAAAACAACGTCGTTTTGCCGCTGCCGCTCGGCCCGACAATCGCATTTACTTTTCCGGCCCCAATCGTAAAGCTGACATCGTCAAGAATCGTTTCCCCGTTCTCATACGCGAAGCTAACATGATTCACATGAATCGGCAGCCCTGCGTTATCAAGGGTCCGTCCTGCCAGAAGATCTTCTTCCTCTGCTTCCAGTGTCGCAATGATTCTCTCTGTTGCCCCCATGGCCTTTTGCAAGGAGGTGAAAAACTGTGTGAATTGCCCCAGCGGTATGACAATTTGCACCAGATACAAAATAAACGCGACCAGCTCACCAGCTGTCAATGCTCCCGAGGACACCCGCATGCCGCCATAGCCGATGACAACCACGAGCAGCACCATCAGGATAAAGGACATTAACGGTCCAATGATGGCTTGGACTCTTCCTTCTCTCAACCCGAATCGGAACAGGTTTCCGATTGCCTTTGTCCCCATCCCCAATTCGTACACCTCGGCATTGGAGGATTTTACGAGCCGCATCTCCTGAAGCACCTGATTCATGATCGTTGTAAAGCTCGCAGTCTCATCTTGCAATCCTTTTGAAATTTTGTACATTTGGCTGCCAAGCGGCAGGAGAATCCCCATGCACAACGGAACAGCAACGAGCATCGTTAAGGTCATTTGCCAATCGAGGTATAGCAACGTCACGACGGAACCAACAATCGTGATCAATCCGGTGAAAAAGCTGGATAATTGATCACTGATCAGGCTTTTCACGACGCCCGTATCGTTGGTCATTCGACTGATCGTCTCACCTGTCCGGTTGTTGTCATAATAAGAGATCGGCAGGACGAGAAGCTTTTTCCAGAGTCGTTCACGGAGCGAAGCTACCACACTTTCGCCAACATGGTTTAATAAGTAGATGGACAGCCCTCCCGCAATGGCTTGTGCAACAAAAGCGACGACCAAAAGCACAATTTGTCCTGCCGTGATCGTAGCTAAGGAAAAGCTGTCGACCAAGTCTTTTGTAAAGAGCGGAATCACTAAAGTAACCAGTGTGGTGGCGATGCTCATGAACAATGCGACACCGATTTTTAGCTTGGATGGTTTTGTTTCCTTAATTAATCGAAAGAAAGGCCTCCAGTTTCCCCATTTCGCTACGCGATTGGTCTGTTCCATTCGTTATTTCTCCCCTTTTTCTCCACTCATTTCTCTTGCAAGAGATAAGATACTGCATGAATGTAAACGAAATATAAACGGGATAATAATTGAAGTGCGTGCAATTTTCTTCTTTCTAATAAGAAGACGTTCGTGATCCAATTTTCTTTACCTATGATTTTTGTATAATAATGATGAATTTGGGGTAGAAGCCGGGAAACAAATCGTATATAATAGGTTCGTAATGAAGAAACGAAACAACGTTTCACCTGGTGAAACTCCAAGTTATTATAGGGAGGTTGTATACATTGGCTAACAAAGATGCTTACAAAGTAAAGTCATCCCTGCAAGTAGGCGACAAGTCTTTTGCTTACTATCGCCTGCAAGGGTTGGAAGAACAAGGTTTGGGCGATGTTTCCAAACTGCCGTTCTCCATTAAAGTTCTGCTCGAGGCTGCTGTTCGTCAGTTCGACGGCCGTGCAATCACGAAAGAACACGTACAACAATTGGCGACCTGGACAAAAGGCCGCGACGAAAACCAAGAAGTACCTCTCATGCCTGCTCGTATCGTACTGCAAGACTTCACTGGTGTACCAGCTGTAGTTGACTTGGCAGCAATGCGCATCGCGATGAAACGCGCTGGTGGAGATCCAAAACGAATCAACCCATTGGTTCCAGTTGACCTCGTTATCGACCACTCCGTCATGGTTGACGATTTCGGTAACGCGTCCGCTCTGGACAACAACATGAAATTGGAATTCGAACGCAACCAAGAGCGCTACCGCTTCCTGCGTTGGGCACAAACTGCGTTTGACAATTTCCGTGCGGTTCCTCCAGCTACTGGTATCGTTCACCAAGTAAACTTGGAGTACCTCGCTACTGTAATCGCTACTCGCGAAGTTGATGGCGAATTGGTTGCTTTCCCTGACTCTCTGGTAGGTACTGACTCCCACACCACTATGATCAACGGTCTTGGTGTTCTTGGATGGGGTGTTGGTGGTATCGAGGCAGAAGCAGGAATGCTCGGCCAACCTCTGTATTTCGTAACGCCAGAAGTAGTTGGTTTCAAACTGACTGGCACACTGAATGCTGGTGCAACTGCAACTGACCTCGCTCTGACTGTTACGCAAATGCTGCGTAAAAAAGGCGTTGTAGGTAAATTCGTGGAGTTCTACGGACCAGGCCTGTCCAACATCTCGCTGGCTGACCGCGCTACCGTAGCGAACATGGCACCTGAGTACGGCGCTACAATGGGCTTCTTCCCAGTAGATGCTGAGACACTCAACTACATGCGTCAAACTGGTCGTGAAGAAGACCTCATCTCCTTGGTTGAAACTTACACCAAAGCACAAGGCCTCTTCCGTACTGACGAGACTGTTGACCCAGTATTCTCCGAAACATTGGAACTGGATCTGTCCACTGTCGTACCTAGCTTGGCTGGTCCAAAACGTCCTCAAGACCGCGTAGAACTGACTGCTATGAAGGAATCCTTCAATAACAGCTTGCGTACGCCGATCGACAAAGGCGGATTTGGTCTCTCTGAAGAGAAAATCGCAGCTAGCGCACCAGTTGCTTATGCAAACGGTGAAACAGCTACGCTGAAAACAGGTGCAGTTGTTATCGCAGCGATCACTTCCTGTACCAATACATCAAATCCTAGCGTAATGCTGGGTGCAGGTATCCTGGCGAAAAAAGCTGTGGAAAAAGGCCTGAAAAAGCCTGCTTTCGTAAAAAGCTCCCTGGCTCCAGGTTCCCGCGTAGTTACGCAATACCTGACTGACGCTGGTCTGATCGACTCCTTGGATGCTATCGGATTCAACGTAGTAGGTTATGGTTGCACCACTTGCATCGGTAACTCCGGTCCATTGCCAGAGGAAACCAGCAAAGCAATCGCTGACGAAGATCTGACAGTTGCAGCGGTACTCTCCGGTAACCGTAACTTCGAAGGCCGTATCCATGCACAGGTAAAAGCGAACTACCTCGCTTCTCCTCCATTGGTTATCGCCTATGCACTGGCAGGTACTGTAGATATCGACCTGACTACAGAGCCAATCGGTACTGGCAAAGACGGTCAACCTGTATTCTTGAAAGACATCTGGCCTTCTCCACAAGAGATCGCAGCTGCAATGGACAAAGCTATGAATCCTGCTCTGTTCCGCGCTGAGTACGGCCAAGTGTTCACGCAAAACGAAGCTTGGAACAAAATCGACGTTCCAACTGGCGACCTGTACGAGTGGGATGAAAAATCCACGTACATCCAAGAGCCGCCATTCTTCCAAAACCTGGCTGGAGAAATCGCTAAAATCGCAGACATCAAAGCAGCGAACACGATCGCACTCTTCGGTGATTCTGTGACAACTGACCATATCTCCCCAGCTGGTAACATCTCGCCAACTAGCCCAGCAGGTCTGTATCTGCAAGCAAACGGCGTAGAGCGCAAAGACTTCAACTCCTACGGTGCTCGTCGTGGTAGCCACGATGTAATGATGCGCGGTACATTTGCAAACATCCGTATCCGCAACCAAGTAGCTCCTGGAACTGAGGGCGGCGTAACCAAATACTTGCCAACTGACGAAGTAATGTCCATCTACGATGCTTCCATGAAGTATCAAGCAGACGGTACTCCACTCGTTGTACTGGCTGGTAAAGAGTACGGTACTGGTTCTTCCCGTGACTGGGCAGCAAAAGGTACATTCCTCTTGGGTATCAAAGCGGTTATCGCTGAGAGCTTCGAGCGTATCCACCGTGCTAACCTGGTTGGTATGGGCGTTCTGCCTCTGCAATTCGCTGGTGACCAAAGCTGGAAGTCCCTCGGCATCGACGGTACTGAGTCCTTCAACATTGTAGGCCTCTCCGATGATGTTCAACCTGGCCAACGCGTAAAAGTAGAAGCTACTAAGAAAGACGGCAGCACTTTCGAATTCGAAGCAATCGTGCGCCTCGATTCCATGGTAGACGTAGACTACTACCGCAATGGTGGTATCCTGCAAACGGTTCTGCGTCAATTGCTGGATGAAGGTAAACCAGTAACTGCGTAAGCAAACGATTAAAAAATAAGTTCGTATCAGCACCCACCCAACGAAAAGGGCAGACTCCGAGTATTCGGCAGTCTGCTCTTTTTACGTTTCCAGCCAGACACATGGTTGTCGTTTGCAGGCCACTCTACACATGGCCTGCTTTTTGTTATCTCTTCCCGGTAGGCCACGCTTAAGTGGAAGATACGGTGAATACGCATGGAAGAGGGAACCGTTTCCCAGAAAAAGGGAGGGATTCGTGATGAAACAGTTGTTTCGCGAAACCTGGATTGAGGTAAATCTCGATGCCATCAAGAAAAACATTCGAGCGATACGTCGGCATATTCCTAAACAGACGAAAATCATGGCGGTTGTAAAAGCGAATGCCTATGGCCATGGTTCTGTTGGAGTAGCCCGCCATGCCCTCGAATACGGGGCTACTTCCCTCGCTGTCGCCATTCTGGAAGAAGGTATCGTCTTACGAAAGGCAGGAATTGTAGCCCCTATACTCGTGCTGGGATTCACTCCTCTTTCACGTGTCAAAGAGGCGGTCGCCTGGAATATTGAGCTGTCTGCCTTCCAGACTGATTGGATCAAAAAAGCCGATAAAATTGTCAAATCAACAGCTTTCTCCAATCGTCTGAACATCCATATCAACATCGATACAGGTATGGGACGTTTGGGCGTACGGACAAGATCTGGGTTGCTTTCAGTCGTGAAGGCCTTAACGTCAAGCTCTTCCCTTGCATGGACAGGAATCTTCACTCATTTTTCCACTGCGGATGAACCCGATCACACATTGACCAAAGCGCAACACGAGTTGTTTGTTCAATATCTTCGTTATCTGAAGGAAAAAGGGTTCGAGCTTCCGACCGTACACATGTGCAACACCGCTGCTACCATTGCTTTTCCCGCATTCAGCGCCGATATGATCCGCCTCGGAATCGGCATGTATGGGCTGTATCCGTCCGCTTATATCCGACAACTCAATCGCGTCAAGCTCGTTCCGGCGCTCAGCTTGAAATCGCGCTTCTCCTATGTAAAGACCATGCTGACGCCACCGTATACGATCAGTTATGGTGCTACATACATAGCAAAGCGCGGAGAGGTCATCGGGACGATTCCAATCGGTTATGCCGATGGTTATTCGCGCGCACTCTCTAACCGGGGATTTGTTCTGTATCGAGGCAGACGGTTGCCGATCGCAGGGCGAGTGACGATGGATCAGATGATGGTCAGCTTGGGAGAAGGCATTGGAAAGCAAGGCGATGAGGTCGTGATTTACGGCAAGCAAGGAAACCGCGAGATTACTGTCGATGAGATTGCCGAAATGCTCGGGACGATCAACTATGAAGTCGTTGCCACCCTCAGTAATCGCATCCCTCGCTTGTTTTTGGAAAAAGGGGTGGTTGTCGAGATCTCTCATCTGTTGCCGGAAGGTTAAATGAGGCAGCCTTGGTGAATAATTTTTCCGCGAAAACAAAAAATAGGGAAAACCAAATTCACAAAAAAGGAATGGAAACATGAAGTCGCGATTCACATACGCCATCCTTCTCCTGTTGGCGCTGAGTCTGACTGTGATCAGCTGCAAGCCAGACTCAGCCTCTCAAATCCGTCAGCATAGCCTTAAGGCTCAACCCTCAGCTGAGAGAAATGAATCGCAAAAGCCTGTCCTGCTCATTCTCATTGATTCGTTAATGGACAAACCACTTCAAGAAGCGATCCGGCAAGGTCGCGCTCCTGCTTTAGGTTATTTGCTTGCAAACGGGCGCTATTACCCGCAAGTTGTGAGTTCTTTTCCCACCATGTCGGTAACTATCGACAGCACGCTCCTTACAGGAACGTATGCCAATGAGCATCATGTACCGGGATTATCCTGGTTCAGCAACAAGGAAAAGCGGATGATTTATTACGGGTATGGTCCCAAAGAAGGTCTGAAGATCGATCAGCCACAAGTGCTGCTAGATATCCTTCATCAATTGAACCTGGTCCAGCTCAATCGAGATACGAAAACCATCCATGAAGAGTTGGCGGAAAAAGGCAAGGATACCGCTTCCATCAATGCTATTCTATGGCGAGGCACAACGCCGCACGCCTTACAAATCCCCCGTCTCATTGATTTCGGCACGCGATTGCCTGGCGAACTGAATGTGACCGGACCAAAACTGATGTCGTATGCAGCATTTGCCCAGCTGGATCCGAATCAAAAGAGTGAAAAGCGCATTTGGCGAAAATACGGGATGAATGATGAGTTTTCCGCGCAGGAGGCTGCCTATCTCATCGCCAACAAGAAGCTCCCCCCTCTTACCATCGCCTACTTGCCGGAAAATGATATGGAAGTACATAAGAAGGGCCCCGCTACGATCAAAGGGATTGAAAAAGCGGATAAAGCGCTTCAAGCCGTACTCGATGCATTTGGATCTTGGGACAAGGCAATCAAAGAAGCGCGGTGGATCGTCATGGGAGACAGTGCCCAGAGTGCTGTTCTGGATGATCGCAAGGCCGCTACCATTGACTTGCGCAGCTTACTGACCGACTATCAAATAGCCAAAATCAGTCAGCCTGTCACCCCTTCTGACCAAATCGTGATTTCGGCCAACGAACGGATGGCCTATATTTATGCCCTGGACTCACGTATTCCGTTATCCGATATCGTAAAACGTTTGCAGCGTGAACCAAAGCTGGACATCCTTGCAAGAAAGGAAGACAAAAAGATTATCGTTACAGCAGGCAAAATCAACCGAGAGTTTAGCTATCAACCAAACGGTCCCTTTACCGATCCATATGGGCAAACATGGACCTTCAGCGGCGATCCGCGTCTGCTCGATCTGACCATGAACAAGAACCGGATCACGTATGGGAAATATCCGGACGTTTTGGCGAGGCTCTACGGTGCGATGAATTCGCATGAAGGCAGATATGTGGTCGTTACTGTTCAGCCAGGGCATGAGCTCATTACCGAAAGTTCTCCCACCCATATCGGCGGAGCGGCACACGGTTCCTTGCACGAGGTGGATTCACTCGTTCCCCTCCTGGTAACCGGGACCACCACGGGGCCCCAAACTTTGCGTATCGTCGACTTGAAAGACTGGCTTCTGCGTCTGACAACCGAATGAGCAAATCAGCTTTTACAAAAAAGGGCAGGTATCGGTAAATCTGCCCTCTTCTCTTTTTATTTCACCGTCTCCAGCAATGTTGTAAAATTAGGAAAATAAAGGAGCTGAGAAGATGTCATTAAAAGAAACCTTGCTCGCGATTCGGGCGAATAGCTTTCTGGCGCCGCCACATGCTTTTGAACTCGCGCTCGAAATGGTTACGCACATCGGTTCAGCCGATCCCCAACTGCGTGATGAGCTCATCTATTCCACGTTTTCTCATTGGATAGAGGAAGGTGTGCTCTCCCCTGAACAGCTACAAGAGCTGCTAGCGATTGCACTCGACGACCAGCATTTATTTTATCGCATAGGTGAAAATGGGACTGACTCGGTATTCACGCGCTCCTTTTCCGTTTTATTGCTCCCCCTTATCCTGATCCTGCATCGGAATCATCCTTTTCTCGCCAAAGAAGCGATCCTTTACGTGAAAGACAAACTTTTCGCTTACATACGGCAAGAAACAGACCTGCGAGGCTATGTGGAAGAAAAGGGCTGGGCACATGCTACCGCTCATGCTGCTGACGCTCTCGATGACCTGGCCCAATGCAGTGAACTGGATCAGACTGACCTGAAGCAAATTCTCGGAGTCATCCGCGAAACAATCATAGGGGCGAAATCAGTTTATGCGCACGAAGAAGATGAGCGCCTGGTGACTGCTGTCCTTTCTGTCTGGAATCGTGATGAACTCTCCTTGGATGATATCGATGGATGGGTTCGGAGTTTTGCGAATCGTTTAGATAGTAGCTATTCAATCGAAGCGTACACGGGGCGAATCAATGCGAAAAACTTTTTGCGGAGCCTGTACTATCGCATCCACGACCAGGAAAAATATAAGCGGATAGCAGCGACCTTACTTCCTCTTAGTGCACAGCGAGCATAGTCCCCGAAAGCAAAAAACGAATGCATGTTCTCCTTTGTTTTAGGCACCCTACTGATGAGGAGGGATGATGCATGGATCAACGGAGCTTTGAACAAATTTATGAGGCCTACAAAAATGCTGGAGAACAACAGGCGATCCAGGAAAATGGAGATAACAGCCCACTGACGAATACAGGAAAAGAGCAAATCGTGGCTGTCAGGAAAAACGACGATGGAGACTTGATCGCCTTTAAAACAGACACAGGCCGTGAGCTCGACTATATCACCGCACTCAACGATGCAAAGGCTGGCAAGCTGGCTCATGTAGACGTGTTTCACAAGTATGGGAGAGACATTCTGCGGAGTGAGCCAGACGGAATCAAGGAAAACAATTTGGATCGTCTACCTGACTTTTGACGGAAAAAAGGTCGCCCACAGCAGAATCGGGGCGACCTTTTTGTATCGACGCGTATTGGATTAGTGGATAAACTTTCCGGTAATCGACTCTTTCGTGGCCGCCACTTCTTTTGGTGTCCCGCTCGCAACCACGTTCCCTCCAGAACTACCACCTCCAGGTCCCATATCAATCACCCAGTCAGAAGCGGCGATCAATTCTGTGTTGTGCTCGACCATAAATACGGTATTTCCGGCGTCGACCAATTTGCTCAAGAGGACATGGAGCTTCTCGACGTCAATTGGATGCAGTCCTGTCGATGGCTCATCCAGTAAGTACAGCGTATGCCCTGTAGAAGATGCACTCAGCTCCCTAGCCAGCTTCAACCGTTGTCCTTCACCACCGGACAAGGTCGTCACGGACTGCCCCCATTGCAAGTAGCCGAGTCCTACCTCACACAGCAGGGTCAGCAATTGCGTCATCTTCTTTTGCTCGCTGAACAGGGAGAGGCTCTCCTCAATACTAAGCATCAATATATCGGAAATGGAATAGCCTTGGTACGATACCTCCAAGACCTCTGAACGAAATCTTTTTCCGCGACAATCCGGGCAGACGACCTGTAAGTTGGATAGAAAGTGCATGTCCACTTCCACTCGCCCCAGTCCCTCGCATCGCTCACATCTTCCGCCCGGCGTATTGAATGAAAAGTGTTTGGCATCCAAACCACGCTTTTTGGCTGCGGGCAAGGCAGCGTATATTTTGCGTAAGAGCGTGTACAAGTCGACGTACGTGGAGACATTGGAGCGCTGCATGCGTGATAGCGGCGACTGATCCACTGTTATGACGCTTTGAATGGCTTCGAGTCCTGTAATTGCGCGGCATCCTGCTGCTTTTCCCGTTCGCTTCTCGGCAGCGGCTGCCAGCAAATCGTAGACGAGTGTCGATTTACCCGAGCCAGAGACACCCGAAACTGCTACCAGCCTTCCCAGTGGGAACGATACCGTCACATCCCGCAAATTGTGCAACGTGGCCCCTTCAATCTTAATCCACTCGCCTGTTCCCTTGCGCTCTTTGGACGACAGCACTCTCTGTTCTTTCAAGTAGCGACCTGTGACAGAATGCGGTTGGTTCAGCAATTCTTTCAGCGAACCTTGCCCGACGATTTCGCCGCCAAAACGTCCTGCTCCTGGCCCTACATCGATCACGTGATCCGCTTCTTGAATGACTCGTTGGTCATGCTCGATGAGCAGCACAGTGTTGCCCAAATCACGCAGCTCCTTCATGACCTTCACGAGTCCATCCGTGTCCTTTGGATGTAATCCCGATGTTGGTTCATCCAGCAAATAAAGTACACCAGTCAAGCCAGAGCCGAGAATGGAAGCGAGCCGCAATCGCTGTGCTTCACCGCCAGAAAGAGAGATGGCCTGTCGATCGAGGGTCAAGTAGCCCAGCCCCACATGGATGACGCGCCTGATCTTGATGAGCAAATCATGAAGGACAGCCTCCAAAATCGTGTCTTCTTCACGGACAGCTCGTACAAGCACACTCTCCACCCAATCCCCCAGCTCCTCCAATGAGCTCTTGGATAGGCTCGGCAGCGTCCTCCCTTCGACTGTAACGAGGCGACTCTCCTCCTTTAACCTCTCACCATGGCAGTCGTGACAAGGCTGGGTCAGAAAGTAAGCAGCTTCACCCGATTGTCCGTCTTTTTCCTTATAGCGTTGCCACATCCCTGTGATCACACCTTTAAACCTTCCCTTTCCTACCGTTTTCGGAGGCTGAACAGAAGGGAAGTGTCGAGAAAACTCCTCGCTCTCCACGCCATATTTGAGCAAATCCCACTGCGCTTCGTTGTACTCGTTCAAAGGCAGATTCATCGACAAGCCGTAATGTTTTCCTGCCGCCTCCATCACGCTGGCCTGATATTCATTAATCGCCTCGTACCAAAAGGTAACAGCTCCTTCCCGAATGCTCTTTGTTTCATCAAACACGGCTTCCACATCAATATCGACGACCGTCCCCAATCCACTGCAAGTCGGGCAAGCACCTTGGGGCGTATTAAACGAAAAATCTGCTTTGGTCAGAGGGAAATGAATATAGGCACATACCGGACACGTAACGGCTTCTGTTTCTTTGCCATTGGCAGCAGGTGCTATTGGTGTGTGACACTTCTGGCAGTGTCTCTCCCCCTTCTTTTCATAGACTGTCCGCAGATAGGTATACATGTCTGTAACGGTTCCCACTGTTGATCGAGGATTACGGTTGGTCACATGTTGACTGATTGCAATGGAGGGAGACAGTCCCTCGATCGAATCCACACGAGGCTTCGCTAGTGATTCAGATGACATTCCACTGGACTCCATATATTGTCGTTGGCATTCTCGTTGCAGAATATCAAGTGCCAGTGTCGATTTACCCGATCCAGATGGTCCGGTTACCACCACGAGACGATGCTTGGGAATCTCAAGAGAAATGTTTTTCAAGTTGTTTTCTCTTGCTCCCCGAATGCGAATCAAGTCTTTCATGCAAAAAACCTCCTTCATGATTGAAATGTCAGTCCCTTTCGCTGACGAAGACCGACCTGCTTGATCTACTATACAACATTCATGCAAGTGCCAAGGTTACTGCAAAAACGACCCTTTGACTACTGCTAGAAAGACGAAGCATCACGTCATGGAGCTTTAATGTTTTTCTCGAACAAAACGACCCTCTCTTCCTTAGACCTTGCAGCAGTTGGACAATCAGTCCAATGCTGCATCGCTCTAAAAAGAAGAAAGGGCCGCTTGTTTGCGACAAGCTATTATAGTGTAGGAGAAGGAACCGCTGGCTCGTTCTCACCGCCCAAACGCCGGCGTGCCGTCTCCCTTTTTCCCACTGCCGGTAGATGCTCCCCTGCCTTGGCCAATCCCCAGACAGGCATATTTCCATAAAGGCATTCGTATTTTCCAGCATCAACCAAGTACGTCTCGTGAAAAATCCCAACCGTTCCATCCGTTCCTACCGCTTGGTTGAACTTCTTCCACGCGCTCAAATGATTGTGGCTTTTTCTCGCGTAATTTTCCAAGTGCTCATAGGATCGCCAGTACTGGATTTGGGTGATTTCACGCAGATTAAAATGCGAAGTGTGACCCAACAGTCCGAGCTCCGGGTGCTGATACAACTCTCGCATCATGCCTCCCATGGCGTTGGCTACTGGCATCCATTTGTGAACCGCAAGCCTACGATTGATTCGCATCCCGATGATAAATACGACGAAAGGTCCTTCCATTTGTGCTGTAAAACGCCCCGGAACTACTTTTGCCATCCGACTCCCCTACCTTATCAAAGATTTGAGGTGCAACTCGTAAAACGCCATATAATCAGACACATGAAACAAATGTGCAGTCAGATAGGCTCCGTAAAAGATCGAGAATAGCAAAATAACAGCCTCTTCCTCCGACAAGTGAAGGGCAAGCTGTCCATCTTCGGCTGCTTCTTGCACGCACGTTTGCAACATTTCATGCAGATCAGTAGCTCGAATGGCTTCTCTCTCCTCTTCCTCGGGGAAGCGCAAATACAATTCAGCATCAGATAAAAGTGGGACACACGGGTGCATTTTTTGCTCGGCTAAAAAGCTGATAAGGCTAAGCATGATCCCAGGTTGCTTCTCACTATCGCATGTAACCTTGGCAAAAATATGCCGAACGGCTTCCCATCCCCTCTTACCTGTACTCCGCAACTCAACAAAGCACTCTGCTTGCCATATGCTCATGTAATAAATCAAGAGCTCTTCCTTTTGCGGGAAAAATTTAAAGAATGTGACCTTCGACACCTCTGCTCGTTCGCAAATGTCATCCACTAGGACATTTCGGAAGCTCCCGTCGCCTATCAGCTCCAAGGCAGCGTCCAGAAGGGCGAATTTAGTTTTGGCTTTCTTTTTCTCGCGTAGCGATAATGCTTCTGCCATCTTGAACTCCTTTTTCCATATTTCCACTTTACATTTATAATAGTATATAAATTAACTTGAGTAAAGTTTTTTATTCAAGTAAGCAAAAAAATCAGCTCTCCTATTCAAAAAAATGAAAACTTTAATCAAATGACTCCGTATAAAATAGGAAAACAACCAAGGCTAATTGGAGGGCGAAGAGATGAAAGCGATCGTATACGAGCAATATGGGCCGCCCAATGTCCTACAGCTCCGGGATGTCGCCAAACCGGTACCGAAGGACGACGAGGTATTAATCAAAGTCTATGCTGCAACTGCCGCAGCGGGGGATTGGCGTTTACGCAAGGCAGATCCTTTCCTGGCACGTCTGTTCAATGGTCTGTGGAAGCCGAGGAAAATCAAGATTCTCGGCTTCGAATTAGCCGGAGTGGTCGAATCAACGGGCAGTGGCGTTTCTCAGTTTAAACCGGGGGATGCCGTCTATGCTGCCTGCGGAATCGGCTTCGGCGCGTATGCCGAATACAAATGCTTACCTGAGAACGGTTGTATTACACTGAAGCCTGCGAACATGACGTTTGAGGAAGCAGCCGCGGTTCCGGTCGGTGCCTATACTGCCTTGCAATTTCTCCGGAAGGGCAATATCCAGCACGGCAGGCGTGTGCTCATATACGGTGCTTCTGGCAGTGTCGGGACGTATGCGGTACAGCTCGCCAAGTATTTCGGTGCGGAAGTGACCGGAGTATGCAGCACATCGAATGTGGAGCTGGTAAGATCGTTGGGGGCCGACCGAATCATCGATTATACAAAAGAAAACTTCGAGGACGAGACTGCGGTCTACGATATCATTTTCGATACGGTCGGAAAGAGTCCGTTTCAGGCATGCGTCGAGCGACTGACACCGAACGGTTACTACCTGCGAGCGGTCCATTTCAGCCCTTTGCCAATCGTTCGCGGGTTATGGACGAACATGACGAGTGGTAAGAAGGTGATTGGTGGAACCGCGAACGAAAACGCGGACGACTTGAGGTATGTAAAGGAGCTAATCGAGGCCGGCAAGCTGCGTGCCGTCATCGATCGCATTTATCCGCTAGAGCAAGCAGCGGAGGCCCACTCTTATGTGGAGCTGGGGCATAAGAAAGGCAACGTGGTGTTAACCGTGCGCCAATGATTACGCATCGATCGTTCAATAAATAAAGCCAATCAAAACACATTCTCTTTGTGTTTTGATTGGCTTCTTCGTTATTTCATCATTTTCCCCATCCGATAGGCTGCTTCCATGATATAAGGCGCATATTGGCTCATTTTTTCAGGAGTCAAGCGGTTGGAAGGACCCGACGCCGCAATAGACGCTACCAATTGTCCGTTGCGGTTGAATATCGGGACGGCTACGGCTGCTGTCCCCAGCTCCCGTTCCTCCACGCTAGTCGCGAAGCCTTGCTTCCTGATTTGATCCAATTGCTCAATAAAAGACTCCTTGTTCACATAGTCAGGCCAATTCGGGTCGCTGATGACTTCCTGCAAAATAAAAGGCTCTGCATATGCCACAAGTACTTTGCTGGATGCCCCCACCGTGAGTGGCATACGCGCTCCGATTGGCGCCACCCTGCGAATCGGCTGCTTGCTTTGGACTGCCTGTACGCGTATCCGCTCGTTTCCATCCCGCACGTACAGACTGATTGTTTCCTCCACCAAATCCCGCAATCGCTCCATCTCCGGCAGCAGCAAAATCGCTGGATCATCGTTTTGCGACAAATTGGCGGATAACTCCCAAACCCGAAACCCAAGTCGATACTTCTCCGTCTGAACATCACGTATCAGAAATCCTTTGTTCTCCAGCGTTGCCAGCAAACGATGCACGGTACTTTTATGCAAGGAGAGTCGACTCGCTATCTCACTCAGGCCCAGGTCCGTAGCGTCTGTAAAACAGAGCAGGATATCCAAAGCCCGATCGACTGCCCGAACGTTTGCTTTTTGTTCTTCTTCCATAAGTGTTTGACACCTGCTTCCTACTTTGTTCCGATCGTTTCGTCTGATGAAACGAATATGCTACTTTTCAGTATACGAAAAAATAAAGCATAGTAAAGAGCGAATCCAAGGTCCACTCCAAGACAGGAATGAAAAAAGGGTAGCCGACCTGTTGCGGCTCCCCTTTTATGCCTTATCGTTGTCCCTTTAAAAATCAAAGTTATCTGGGTCTGGCCCAAACCGCTTGTTGTCATTTACGGCAGTGATTTTTTCTACATCCTCTGCACTGAGGGAGAAGTCAAAAACATCTGCGTTCTGGCGAATCCGCTCTGGTGTGATCGACTTCGGAATCGTGACCACTTGGTTTTCCAAATCCCAGCGAAGCACAATTTGTGCAGGAGACTTGCCATATTTTTGTCCCAATTCCACCAAGAGAGGATGATCGAGGTTTCCTTGCATCAACGGGCTCCATGCTTCTAGTTGAATATGGTGCTCTTTGCAATACGCATGCAATTCTTTTTGGGTAAGCAATGGATGATACTCGACTTGGTTGACAACCGGAATGATCTCGCTATGTTGGCGTAAATCCTCGAGGTGGTGGCTATGAAAATTACTGACGCCAATCGCACGTACATATCCATCGCGGTACAGCTTTTCCAAAGCCCTCCATGTATCTACGTACTTGCCTTTTACGGGCCAGTGAATCAGGTACAAATCCAGCGTATCGATACCCAATTTTTTCATACTTTCATCAAAAGCCTTCAGCGTTGACTCGTAGCCTTGATCCGCATTCCACACCTTGGTCGTGATGAACAATTGATCGCGATCAATCCCGGCTTGACGGATTCCTTCGCCTACGCCGGCTTCGTTACCGTAGATGGCTGCTGTGTCTATACTGCGATAGCCCGCCTCAATCGCGGAACGGACGGCCAACGTTTCGTTTCCGTCTTTTGCCTTCCAGACACCCAGACCCAGCCAGGGCATCTTCACCCCGTTGTTCAAAACGGAATGATCTGTGATATGTGTTGCCATTGGATCTCCTCCCGTCTAACGCTGATATGTACTTACATTAAGAAAGTGTAGCATAAATACAGAATGAAGCAAACCTTGCTACTCTTGTGAATCTTGATGCGCCACGTCCTCTGTCCCAGCTGCCTGCGGTTTGATCGCCCACCACCTGATCCTTGCCCGATCTGTCTGAACAGCTCCCTTTACCTGAACACCGATCCGAAACGTTCCTTTCTGCGGATAAACGATGACCCCTACGGCAAAATGGGCTGCATCTGTCGCATACTCTGAATCATCAAAAACACTACTATGCCCGTACATCACTTGCTCATGTTGGGAAAGCAACTCATCGATCACATCTGCATGAAAATCCTCGACTCCTGCACTGACATACACGTTCCCTTTTCCGAGGGAGTGCTTGATCTCGTCAGAAAAATATCGATTGCCGATCCTGACTCCAAACGGCCAGTTGGACGAATATGGCTCAATCGGTATTTCCACCACGCCAGTTGCTACTTGTTCATTGGCCTTTCCGGGTCGGGGCAGACCAAGCTCAAACTGGTAGACGGACGCCAGATGATCGTAGCTCACATCAAACTGCGGCTTATCGCCTGCTGCGATTTCTTTCACACGCGTGGTCACCCGGAAGGAATCCGCATGGGACCCTTGCTCGACTTGCTTCCCCTTCTGCGCACGCAACGCAAGCTTTTGCAAAAGCGCTGGGGTATACACGTACTCACCAAACGGAACAGGAACAACCTTCTCAATGACATAGGTCGCATTCATTTGCAGCAAGCATACTTTTGCCAAATAAAGAAAAGGTTGTTCGTTTGCATGTGTCACCTGATCCAGCTTGCGATTGTAGTAATCGGACACGAGCCGCTCTACCAGATCGTCTGGCGTGATTTCGATTTTTCCTACAGAAACGAGATCAGTATGCACCAAGCGATCGCCGAGTTGAACCTCTGCCTTGCCCCCCAGCACTGCCAGCTCCACCGTTCCACGATCCCAGCCAGCCTTGATCGGAATGGAGATGACGTAATCCGTCTCTTTCGCGTCAACAGGCTCTAAGAAGGATACACTACCGTCACTGCTCTCCAAGACTGTCAGCCCTGGTGCATCCAGCTTGTATTGGAAGTGCACGCGTGACGTTTGTACCGTCTTCTCGATGTGCAACTGCAAGGTAAATTCTTCACCTGGATTGACGTATCGTGGGGTCGCCTGCCAGATGCGCACCTGTGGATCTGCATATAGTAGCACTCTTTGCTCTACCAGTTGCACCCCTTCGATGGCAGCAGGATGTGGTGCCTCCTCTTTGATAAAAAGCCGATATCCTTCTGCCACTCGGTTGTATTCAGCCATTTCCTGCTCGACCGTTTCGGAGACGGAGAAGACCTGTTCTTTGCCTTTTTCATCATAGGACAAGCAGACGTACACATTTTTCGCGTAATCGTTGTTGCTAAAGCCTTCCATCATAGACAGCTTCAGCTTCACAGGCTCAGGAAGTACGATTTCCCTCCCGAGATAATCGAGAGCGACTCCAGCCTCGACCGAAATCTGCTTTTCGTCCACAGCGATCACTTGCAAACCGCATACCACTCCACCCCCGTGAAGCAACCGATTGGTGAGTCGACGTTTGTCATTGAAATAGCGCTGTTCTGATTCGAAATCTCTGACGGTCAACAGCTTCCCTTTGAAATACACATTCCGTTCATGTGGAAAATAACGCAGATTCTTCATCTCGAACACCTCACTTTGCGTAAAAATCTCGGCTTCTTACTCCAGCTCTGCATCCAGGCCAATCCTCGTGTCATAATCGATTCGTCTGCTGCGGTCCTTCCCGCTTAGTACCGTGTTGTATGGTATGGATAAATTTTGATCAAGCGTAAGGAACGACGGCTCTGTCAAATAAGAATTAATCCCCACGTAGCTATGGAGGTCGGCGTAGATGCCCGGGCGCAGAACGATGAGCTTCGCCTCTGTAAAAGCAGGCTTTTGATCTTCCAAAATCTTTTGCAGAACCGACTGCTCCCGCTCTGTTTTCGCGCATTCCTGTGAAACGATCAGGCAAAATTGATAGGGATGATCCATGTACAAGGAAGAGATCAGCTCGTGCAGCTCCGGGATCGCCTTCATGTCCCTAATTTGAAAATACTCCACGATCATCGGGCGCTCCCCGGTATACAGCTCCACCATTTTTTCCAAGCCCGCACGAGTGCCCCGCTCTGCGTACAGCTCCGGCGCACGACGAATCAGCTCTCGTCGCTGCGCCTCTGTCCAATGCTCTTCCCTGCCCATCCCTAACCAGGAAGCGAGCCAAGGGACAAATTCGCCAGGTGTCGTATCTGGATCGAACAACCGCGAAATGGTATCAATCTGTTCCTCCAGCTCCAAGTAAAACGTCCCGAAAAGGGAGAGGAAGCGCTCCAAAAAATCAGCACTGGCAGGTTCACTTTGATAAGTCGCTGGTAGATACCGCAAAAATGTGTCGCGCGGCGAGTAAATCCGCAATTGCCTGAGCAACGGGGAGTGACGGTCAGTACCGAGCCATTCGATTTTGATCCATAAGTAACGACCTTTTGCTGAATGAAACAACGCATCTGAGGCGTTGATTACTGGCTCCGACCATAGATTGGCCGTCCTTTGCAGCTTGGTTTTCCAGTCCATGTCGGGTGCCAGCAAAAAATCATCCAGGTTGTGTACGGCTCCATGAATCACATGCTCTTTTCGATCAGAAGAAAACGTCGAGATGAGTAATTGCGTTTCTTCCGGTATGTCTGCAACCAGCGTAAATTTATGCCACACCGTTTCAAATTCCGCGCTATCCAATGCACGAGAGAAGTAGATGCCCATCGGTATTCCGGTCGCATCCAAGGTGGACGTCCGCGAGACGAGCCGCAACATGGTCAGAACATTTTTCTGTGCGTCCCAAACATACAAACGTTGCTGATTGTCAAAAACGAGCTTGTCTGCTCGTCCATGGTAGTTCGTTAGTGGCGCGAGTGCTTCTCCCGTTGGTTGAAACCGCAAAATGAATCGGGTATGATCATGAGCCGAATCGATGGAACGACTATCACCCACGTAGAGAATGGGACCTGGGCCCACTGCAAATCCCGCGGGCTTGGTGCCTGACGGGATCGCCAGGTTGCACACATCGGAGCCTTCCGAAGAGAATCGAAACACTTGATTCGTCTGTGCCCAAAATAGATAGGCCTCGCCCGCTTCGGCAACAGACAGGCGAAACAACCTTCTTCGCCTGATCTCACGGAGTGTAGCTGTCTCTGTTACTTTCAATTCCGCATGCGCGTATGTAGCGTCTATTTTGCCTGCCCGATTCAGCCGAAGGACGATGACTTGTGTTCCCGCCGCGATTTCCTTCCGTTCGTTGTCTCCATCTACGACCACGGGTGTCGTGATGTAAAGATGTCCTTCTTCATCCAGCCCTGCATCCAAAGGAAAAAGCCGCTGTCCGTCCCCATCTTCCCAGCTCCAAACGCATTGGCCGTTGGCTATGGAATAAGCTCCGACTTTTCGCCTCGCTTCGGGGTCGATAATGTACACGTATTCATCGTCAGCGACGAGAAACGAGTCTTTGGAAAACAACCCCCGTCCAGCGCGAAACACCGTCTCCTTGAAGTTGTTGCTGTCATCGTAATGCGTGATATGCCCGCTTTCATCCAGCCAAAGCAACGAACCGACGCGTGCAATGGAAAAATCCAAGAGTCGAGAGTGATGTGTCGTCCCAGCTTGATGCACATGATCGATCACATATTCGGGCGATTTGTTCAGCGCGATCCCCTCGTTGGAGACGTGAAGGTTATACCAAGCCCCCCGCTGCCAATCGGACGGATTGTTCAGGGAAAAGAAACGATTCATTGTATCCACGCCCACTCCTCCGTTTGTTCCCGTCTATCTTTCTCTATCCACAACGAGCTCCAGAACATGTTCTCCTGAGTACACCAGTGCATGGAGCGGAATCTGAATATCTCCCCCTTCATCCCTGATGATGCCTGTACCCTCTGTGGAAACCCACAAATCCGTCACGTATAGCACACCCTCGATCTGGTTTAACACCTCGTAAAGATCGCTTTTATAAACAGGTCGACCAAATTCCCATCCTTTTCCTTGATGAGTCGAAGAATCTTGGACATTCAATGGCGTCAAATACCGCTTCAGTGCCTGTAGCACGATCTGCTTTTTGTCTGCAAACGCAGGCTCCACCACGATTGTCGCGAAAACGGTCACTTTGATATAGGCTGGAGCAGTCACATGGACTTCTGTCGTCAGCAGCCTTCGCTGTTCCAATTGGTGACGAACGGTCCGCAGGAAGCCTTCACTTGGCTGTGGTGTCGGCTGGTCGCTGAACGGGACGATGACGACGGTCATTTGAGCGGCTGCGTTTTGCTCGGTTGCTCCCATTTCCCCTACTTTATACAGGGGGATGGCCTTCGCGCGGGCCACTCGCAATCCGGGAGTCGACAGCGCGATGGCCTCATAATCTTCTGCTGTAACGGCCCGCTGCGGTTTCTTCCATTCCATTCTCATCCTGCGTTTGGCTTGATCGATCGTTTCGCGCTCGCTTCCCCCACTGGCTGGACGGGGATTCGTCACCTGCGCGGTAGTTCGCTGCCTGGCGAGTGGAAGGAACCGGGTAATTTGGCCACCCTGTACATTCCCCTTCGCGCCTTGGCCTGTCTGACATGATATGATCCGAATGCCCGCCATGCCTTCCAGCCTTTCGGGAATGGCTCCGTGCTCATTGTTGCCAAACGCGATTTCTGCCCCGTCCGAATCATTCAACATAAAATGGCGGTCCTGTGGTCCCGATCGGTCAAAATCAGTGACCAGCGACCAGTCTTCCCAGACGGGAAACGGACTGCCTTCGACCTGACGCGCCACCTGAATGACAAACGTTTCTGGCAAGATCGATTGGACATTCAACCGGAACATTTGATGTGGCAATCCACTGCTTTCTCCAATGAATCGCTGCCCTGCAAAGTCACTCCGATAGGCGATGACCCGAATATTTTTGCGGCCCTCAGGTATTGCACTCCCAAACCGAATCATCGTAGCTCCCTGTTCTGAGTCGCGCGAAACGCGAAAAGAAAATGCACCTGTATCGGCTTGATCTGGTTCATCTTGATCCCATCCACTTTGCCAATAACGCCCCTTTTTGCATTGAACCTCTACTGTGCCTTCATACGATAGCGAGCTTGCAAGCACGATCGTCTGATCCACTTGACCCGTTCCATCGTACTCCCACACTTGACTGAAGGTTTCACATTGGATGGCGTTCACGGTGTTCAGCTCTATTTTTTCCATGCGTGGAGCCAATTCGAATCGACCTGCACGCAATGTCGCACAGAGCCAAAATCGAGGCCGATCATTGGCGGGGTAAAGCATGATTGGCTTCATTGCCCCTTCAAGCTCGATCAGGACTCGTCCCGAAAAGGAGAGATGCAGCGTTTCATCCGAGACTGGTAACGGACTCCATCCCATTTCTTGCGTGCGCTCGTTCTGTCCATAGTACTCCCAAACTAGACTCGCCGATGGAACGAAAAGGGACGTGGGTGTAAGCGAGACCAGTGGGACAGGATAGTCTTCAAACAGACGCAAACCGATGGAGACTGTCTTCCCCACTGGCAGCGGCCGATCAAAGCCTAAGTAAATCTTGTTCCCTATCCTTGGTTCCTGGCCAAATGCGTAGTAGGAAACACCGTTATGCGCATTAGATGAACTCACATCTGCCGTCCCGCTTTCTGTATGAACCAGAACACGCTCCAGACTGGCGGGTACCAGAACAAGCGAATGTTCCGTCTCGAAAGGAAGATTCCCCGCGAACAATCTCGTCTTCTCCGGAAGAATCGCTTCTTCTGACACGTCGAAAAACGTAACATCAGTCGTCGCACATGACTGATGTTGTGGGTGTACACCCATGAGCTGCAAAAATTTCCGTTCGTTCTTTTCCGTTATCCGATTGAGATAGTATTGCTGCATTTCCATCAACCACGCGAACATCTCCAAAAGCGTAATGCCCGGATCGTGATGACGGTGATCACCCCACTCTGGCTGCAGCTTGGGGATCGCGTTTTTTGCTTGTTCTAGGATCTCTTCAAAGTGGCGATCATCCAGATTCTTGGATGGAAGCATAGCGCACACTTCCTTTTTCAATGTTTGGTTGGGAAGAAAGCCTGGCTGTCGTGAACGCGGACGCTGATTCGATGCGCACCCTCTGTGACGATCCCATGTATGATCGTTTCGTATTCAGAAGCGAGTATTTCCTTTCGTTGCCCACTTTCCGTTCGAAATACAGCCAAGGTCAGATGATCCACAAAGCGGACGCCCTTTACAGATTTCAACAAGGCAAACAAGAGCGACGGGTGCACACGTTGTCCTATTTCCCAGCCTCCACCATGCAGATTTCCCGATATCGGGTCAAGGAATCGCGCGAGCTTGCTGAGTGTCTCCAGCTCCACCTCAACGATTTCCTCCAAAGACCCCACTGCTAGCTCTGCTGTCACCGCAATTTCCAAGTAGACAGGCTCCCTAACATGAATCCGTTCGGGAGAGGCTACCGTCGCTGCCGCATGTGTAAGCAAGGAGTTCGTGACAGAACGCCGAAGCTCCAAAAATTGTGTGCCGAAGCATCCCGCTGCGGGTAATACGATCACAGTGACATGCCCTGCTTCTCTTTGCAGGCGGCTGTTCCGATTCGGTAAACACTTCACCTTGGCTATCCCCGGATGCGCTTCACGGACGAGCCATTCGAAATCCTCAGCCGTCACCGCTCGATAGCGATGCTTGATGGTTTGAGGACCTCGTTGCAAGGCTTCCGCCAGCAATTCCCGATCACTTCCCCCAAGTGCAGGCACCGGATTGCTGACAGCTTGGACAAACGGAATCGATTGTTCCAGTTGATTCAACTGCCCAGCTGGAAGATTCCCTGCTGTTCCCCCTCCGACCTTATACGTCACCCTCACGGAACCGAGTCCGGTTTGTGGAAGCTCCCTACCGTGTCTGCCATCGCCAAACAAAATGATTCCGGTAGCGCTCTCCAAGCAGTAATGGCGATCATCCGGGCCCGAATCGTGCAGATGCTCTACTCGCTTCCACAAAACCCAGCATTTTTGCTCGTTCCCTTCCGAATCATAGAGAAGTTCCACCCGGTTTTCTGGATGTTCCAGCCAGTTCTTTCGTTCACTCGGCAAAAAGAAGCCTGTTTCATCTACCCACACCTCTTCGCCCATGACGGGATGTCGGATGAGTCTGTACTCGGCTTGTGGCCCCTCTGCTATCCGCTCTGCCATTTCATTGCGAATCGTCTCCTGTTGAATGGCTCGTATCGTATTCGGATAAAAACCGCTTAGCACGGGATGTCGTGCATCCAAAGCGCCTCCTCCCAGACGATTGTCTACGTTGACGGCGCGAATCCAATAACGCTCCCGCTCAAACAGTTTGCTTTTTTCCATATCAAAAGGACCAGCGAAACGGACGGTACCACTTTCCGTAAAACCAGCGGTCTGATCAATTGTCTGCAGCTTGGCCCAAGACGTTGTTCCTGTTTCTTTGCGCTTGTATTCCCATTGCACAACCGGAGCAGGCCCTGGGGATTCTTCCATCGGTAGAAAAGAAAAGTAGAAAGAGAGCGGTCCTTGTAATGGCGGCTGTTCAAATCCAAAGTAGACGGCGGGATGCAAGCATTCGGACGGCAAAAACGGCTGGAAGCTAGCCTGATGATTACCTGTACGGACAGGGTGCTGCCAATCCAAGTCGTTCTGTGTGAGAATCGCTTCCGGCTCATGTAGCGACTCTTGGTACGAGTAGGTCAGGCGCATGTCTCCCAGCCACGGGGCCATGTATACAGGATTCGGGCCGTATAAACCTTCCACCTGAAGAATTCTCACACGGATCCAATAACCTAGCTGTGATTGGACGGTTGTCGGCTGCAAATCATCTGGACACGTAAAGATAACCACAATCTCTTCATCCGAATCGGTGCCAGCAAACAGCTTCTCCCTATCCTCTCCTGCCAGGAGCACCATCCATCCACTGCCGTTCCAGTATTCCCATACCACCTTGCTGACCGTGACGGGTGTCGTCGCAGGAGGGTCAAAGGAAGATTCCTTCATGATCCATTTCCATTTCGGTTCCGGTTGTGACAGATGCGTAGCGGGATAAGCCACCGTCTTCATCCGAAAACGAAGGGCGACCGTACTTCCAGGCTTCGTCAGCGCCTCTTCACAGGACAAAAAAAACATGCCATACGGTGCGAGCTGCTCGCCAAACGCAAGACAACCGCTCCCAGAAACCTGTACATCATTGGAAAAAAGCATGTCGGGTGAAAGGCCCTCCAGGTCATCCGTTGGCAAATAATCCGTCTTCATCTGGATGTGGGTCAGAGAGGTGCTCCCACCATTTTTCACCCATTCATGAATCATGCCTGGCTTCACTCTGCAACAGAGCCAACGATTTTCGATTCCTTGTACTTCACTCGATTCCCATTTTTTCCGCTGCTTTTTTTCCAAGCGCAGCCGATTTTGATCAGCCTCGACTTTGTCGAACAAAACCCATTCGCCCTCTGACAGATACGTCCACTCGACCAGCTCTGGATTCGCCAGCTTCTCTGTTAGCAAGGATTCCAGATAGCGTTCCTGATTGGAAACCATCGTGAGCTGGATCGAAGCACGATCTCCTAAACAAAACAAGTCCTCATGCCCCAAATACCAGCAATGCTCCTGATGATTCGGTAAAGCCTTGCAGTCCAAGAGAGAGAGCGGTGCATTTGTTCCAAGCCACCCCGTTACATCTGTTAAAAAATCTCGACTGCCATTGGAAAACAACAGATCTGTCGGGAGAGAGGGGGTAGCCAGCATAGGCTGATCGGTTTCGAAAACCACTTCATCGCCTTCCTCAGACTTACCCGAAACTTTTGTGCCCGCCGGAATCCACACTGGCTTTTGCACACCTGTACTCAATTCAAATGTCAAAAAGGTTTCTGCCGATCTAGCCTGAGCCATTCCAACACCGAGCATATTGAGAAAAGCGATAAAATTCCGCTCGGGTACTTGATTCAAACGCTCACGATTATTCATCAGCATGTCTGCGAAAAGGAGAAATAAAGCCGTACCCGCATCAGGATCTTCTGGAGTGAAGCGCCACTCCGGGGTGTAGAATGGCACCATTTCGCGCATTTTTCGGATGACTGCCTGCATGTCCCGCGGATCGACCAAAGGTGGTTTCACGTTACCCACCTCCCTTCCATTTTTCTTCACGCGACTGTGACTCTTGCACTATCCACGTGGACCGTGACGATGGACAGGATACAACAGCTGATAGCCTTTGTTTGTCGCACGTACCGTATAGCTGATCGTAACGTTCACCGTTTCGGAATGAGTCTTGTCGACCTTGGCCTCCACCTGCACATCCCGCACACGTGGTTCCCAGATCATGATCGCTTCTGCGATGTCCGACTGGAGCAAAGCTAGACTCGTTCCGTCCGTCCCATCAAACATGAAGCCTTGCAATCCGCTCCCGAATTTCGGTCGCATCACACGCTCTCCCTTTGCCGTGGAAAGAATGATGCGAATCGCTTCAGCGATGTCATCCTCGTAGTCGGACAAACGAATCCGGCCTGTAGCCTGATCCACCTGAATAGGGAACTTCCATCCTTTTTCACCGAATGGCTGCTGCATGGAATCCTCCCATGAATTAATTCAATTTGATCACCGAACCGTTGACGGCAACCATTCCGTCAGATTTGATGTTCAGGGACGCTCCTGCTTTAATCGACATGGCTCCCTGCGCCTCCAGATTCAGCTGGGTGGACTTGATTGTCAGCGATGTGTCTGACTGTATGGTCACTTGCCCTTTTGCATTCAACGTAATCGTACTTGAACCGCTCTTCACCGTAACCTCGTTGGTGCTGCCGCCTTTGATGGAGATTTGGTTGTTTCCACTGCTCTCCGTAAGCACAATACTCTCATCCTTGTCCGACAGCTCCACCTGTTGTCCTTTTTTCGTAGCAATCGTGATCTTCCCGTCATTCGGATCATCACCAAAAATCACTTCGTGGCCTGCACGGGTCGTGATTTTTCGGATATTGTTTTTCTCCGCCATTTCCGGGCCTTTGTTTTCCTGATTCCAGAGCATCCCGATCACAAATGGTTCGCGTACATCTCCCCAGTGAAATGCAACTAGCACCTCATCGCCTACCTCCGGAATGAATAAGCTGCCGCGATCTTTTCCTGCAAAAAGCGTGGCGATTCGCACCCAGTCCGTCTCCCGTTCATTATCAACCAGAGGCAGCTTCAGTTTTACTCGCGAGAGCTTTTCCGGGTCTTCGTTGTTCGTCACAATGCCGACAATGACACCGTGGATTTTCGCCCGTTCTTCTTCTGTGATTTCATCCTGGTAGAACCAATGATCAAAGCTCATATTGTATTTCCCTTCACATGAAACGTCGTGACGTAGCCAGATGCCACATCGATGGTGTGTGTGACGGATGTGATGTAATAAGGCTGACTCAGCTTTTTCCCTAGGCCCTCTAGCTTGATATAGCGGCCAGCCCGAATTTCTGGTAGACCCACTGCCTCACAGTTGCCGTCGAGAAGGTTCATGGCGAGTTGATTCAAGCGTGCTTTGGCAACCGCTTTTATCTCCTCAGGTGAGTCCAGTTTTTTCGTTGACTCGTATTTATCAAAATAATCACCGATTGCTTTCAACAGATCAGCACTTGTCTTCGAATTGGTCCCGAGCTTCCCGATATCTGTGCTCGTTGCTTTTGCTTCTTGGAGCACCGTTGATTTGTCCTTGTCTACCCATCGCACCGTGTATGAGGAAGCTTGGGAAGCGATGTTGACATCGACGGAAAAGCTGCGTAAGGAAACTCCCCAGATCAAGGTGAGGACCGGCGTCATGTTGCTCAGTGGCTTACGGAAATATAAATTCTTCCCGACGATAAAAAAATCGTAGTTACAAATTTTAGCGAGACGATTTAAAAATTGAAAGTCAGTCTCGGAGACCGTCTTTGTAATGGTCTCGATTGTCTGAACTGTATCATCCACATGCGTCGACAAGCCGTATTTTTGTCCCAACTCTTTCACGACATCGCTGTATTTCTTTTTATTCCAGGAGGTAGACTTGTTATCCACCATAAGCAGGAACGATTTGTCCATCCCTTTTACCGTAATGGTAGGCGTCTCCTCGCATGCAAACGAAACGGCTGTAATATGCCCGTAAAAGAGACTGGAAAGCTCAGTTCCGTAGCCCAACTGAATTTCGATTTCATTTCCAGGAACCAAATGATCATCTGCCCAGCGAAATTCCCACTTTGCCGTATCAAAAGCATTGGTTACCGAAAACGAAAACGTATCGGCTTTGCCGTCCAAGCTGGAGTTGATCGTTGCTTTGGTAATGGCGACACCTACCTGGCTGATCAGCTTTTTCCCTCCAACGAGTATTTCCAAGGCTGGGGAATGAAAGTTATTGTACGTTTGGCGCAGGTCATCAAAGGAATGGCGGTCTGTCGTCAATTTCAATTCGCTCATTCCTTCGTCACCTCACAAGTGGCACATGCAGGGTAGTAGCCGGTTTTAGAAGTCTGGGATTGTCGATCCGATTGGCGTTCGCAATGTTTCGCCATTTCGATGCATCACTGTACGAGCGATACGCCATCAAATACAGCTGGTCTCCTTGGTTGACCGTTTGTTGTGCGACTTTTTCTCTTGCGGCTCCGATATCGTCCGCGGACTTTTTCACACTCGTGCCTTTAAACGTGACGCCTAACGTGGCTCGTACTGGTGTCCCTTGATCGAGAAACATCGTAAACCGCTGCGAAACCTTTTCGACAACACCGGTGAATTGAAAGCTGTCCCAGACGAATTTGCATAGGGGTGGTGTACTGATTTTCTTTTCTACGGCCATCAGCCCCAGCACCTGATTCGTGAATGCACGCACATCCACTCCAGCCTCGTATGTATCAAAAAACAAGTCGACCGATAATGTCTCGATATCTCCGCTCGTGAACATCCCCACTGGTACCGATTGTCCCAATATCTTTTGCCACGAGTAGTTATTGGAAGCATCCACCTTGTATTCGGAAGGGTTAAAGAGAACGGAAATACTCTCCTTGAAGTCTCCTTGCCCGTTGCGATCCACTAAAATTTTGGCCTTTTTCTCCTGACCCATCATTGGCTTTTGCCTCTCTTTACCGAAGAAATAGTCGTCTGTGAATGCGGCAGTTCCTGCTTATAAACCTCGTCGCTGCCGCTCTTGAATGAGGCGCTTGTCCAGCTCCTTCATCATTTTATCCATCAATCGATCCACCTCTTGTGGGGATAACGACGCCTGATTGCCAGCCCTCTCTTGCACGTCTAGATCGACTTGTCGTTGGAGTGGAAGTGTTGTCGTCTGCTGCACTGCGGTTTCTTGAGGCGGAATGCTTTTTCTCAGAAACGCCATGGACGGCGGGGACTGAACGGTAGCAGCAGGGCTTGCATAGCTGTCTGCTGTGCGTAACGATTGTCGATGAGTATGGGTTGCGTTTTCGGACAAGGAGCGCTGCTCGGATTCTCCGGGCGCTCTTTGAGCTTGCTGCAAAGCTTGCAGGAGTGGTGGCTGCTTCTCCATCGCAAGCATTGGCTTTGGCAAAAATGCTAGGGATGTGTTTTCTTTCGCATGCTCCACTTTTTCCGCCGCCATTGGTGTTGTTGACGTCAGGTTGAATAGCCCTTGATTGACCGTCAGAATCTGCTCATGGTTCGTTTGTTGAAAACGGCTGTGGCGAGATAATGGCTCCAAGCTGTTGACGCGACCTTTTCGTGGTAGTCGCTCTGTTGCACGTCTGCTTCCACTCTCATGCATGAAACTGTCGGGCACCCCCACGCTTTGACCATGCACAAGGCTAGGGAGTCGTCCCCATTGTTTCTGAACAACCATTTGTGCATCGTGACGATTCAGAACAGTCACGAGTAAGTGATGGTTTTGGACATATGCTTCCGTTCGGAAATCAGTCTGGATAGCCTTTCTGATTTGCTCCATGACTTGAAGATAGAGACGAGCACGCAGGGCAATGGAGCTTGTCCACAAGCTGGCTGTCTGGCGCAAGAAACGGGAGTGGTAGCTTTCACGGGATGGACGGCTTTCTCGTAATGGATTGCTTTTGCCCTGGCGAGACCTTGGCTGATCATTCGATTGCTTTTCACTGCTCGGGGGAGCTTTCCCACTTGTGCTAATTTTGCCTACCTTTGCAAACTCGCTCATCGCAGCCAGCTTCGCGCTTTTTTGCAAGAGGATCGTGAGTCCTAGTTCTGCACTCCATCCAGCAGCGATCCGTTGCAATGAGTTCCTGTCAGAGACATCCTCTCTGATAGAAAACGACTTCGCAGACGTGTTGTACAATCGCTGATGTTCTGTTCTTTCAAGTCCAATCCACTCTGTGACACGAAGCATTGCAGAACCAAAGCCGTTCAACCTGAGGGAAACGGCATCCCGATCATGACGATGAGTATGCAAGAATGCTCGACTTGTACTCTGTTCATTTTTTAGGAAGAAGGTGTGCCGTATTGGTCTATGCTCATGCTCGTGTACCATCGAGATCGTCGCTTTTCGTCCCGGTAGGCTGAACTTTTCTTGATTCTTGAAGAAAGCAACATCTGCCCGCTTGTTTTTCCTACCCTGGAACGACAGTAGCTGACGTATCGTCTCGTATGGCAACTGATACACGTGTTTATTTCCCGGAAAATGAATAGGTGACTGAAAAAACGGTTGGGAGATGCCTTCAGGATACGGAGATTGATTCCCCAGCTCATACGGAAGGTACCTTGGCGCATGCGTTCTAGTTGCAAGGAATTCCCTTGCGCTGAGCTGTTTTGCCACTCTCTGTTGAAGATGCACCCACGCCATCACAGACTTCCTGTTCATCTCCTGATGGGTAGAACTGACGATTTGATTCTGGAGCGTTTGCCAGAGTTGGCGATTCACATGGAAGACAGGTACGAAGCGATTCCATGCAAATCGTGCAGCACTAGCTATACCAGCTGGCCCGCGCTCTATTTCGTTATGCGTTTCAAGATATTCCTTGATCCAAGGCTGGTTCAACCATCCTCGTTTTTCAAAGAAAACAGGAGCATTGGCGGACTGGAAGCTCTGTATCCAATAAGCAGCGATCGACTTCCTGACAATTGGCTGCGAGAGAAGCGGAGCTGTTTGGGAACTATCTGTGATACGCGTCATACGCAATGGGAACAGTAGCCCCTGCACGGGGTGTAAAACGCGTAACGACAAACCCGTCCACCACTCATGCTGTAGCACGTCGAGCTGCTGATACGATGCATGAGAGACAACCGGGATCACGCGCGTTTTGCCTGGATGAGTTTGCTCATGGCTTGATCGCAAGCGAATGGACTGCTCCCGGACAATCTCGTTCAACCTAGCTTCCTGAAATATCAGTTGTTGAAGGAACGCGTATGTCTGCTGATTCCTTGTTCCGATGGATTCGAAAGGAAGCAGCAGTTGTGACGGGTGAAATGTAATGCTACTCGGCTGCTCCTGCTCCACCCTAGATGCAAGCGCGGTTGCTTGTCGCTCTCGACTTATGACAAGGTGACGCAACCAATGCGCCAAGGCACTCGACTGTTCTTCCCGCCTGCTTTCTATCTGCTTCAACCTCTGTCGAGAAACAAGCACTGCTTGCCCATGTTCACTTTCTACCCTCGAAAACTGTTGAGCTAAATGGAACAGCTGTTTGAACCGTTCCCTTACAGCCTGCTGTTTGGTCCGACCAGCATCAGCTCGATGAAGTATGCTAGGCAATACGGACGAGAACATCTTCGAAAGCTCATTGCTCTGAAATATCTTCCGTTCCAATGGGGACAGCGTTTCTAGCATCCATGCGCTTTTCGCTTGCGGATGTTGACGGCTTTTCGGGAAAACAATCGGCTGTAAAACACGTAGACGTGGATGCACAGTCATCGTCCTTGGCAGCCATGTTGCTCTTCTACTTTTCTGCCAGTACAGACTCAGGTTTTCCCACCAGCGCACCCACAGCTCAGTCTGCCGGGAAGCTACGGACCAACGTGTACTTTCACTTTCATGAACGATTCGTCTAGTGATATCTTTGCCGTCAATTCCGGCTTTCTCTGTCCACACCACGCGATCCAAAAAAGAGCTCGCAGCCCGTCCTTCTGCTCGTTTTAGCAAAATAGGAAAAGACCACGTCCCAATCTCTGGTTCCCTTCCTCTACCGATCAACTGCAAAAAATTGCGAGCCCCAAACCGTTCGAATCGCCCTGTTTCAGAACGCGTTGCTCTGACACGTGAATGCGAGATCGCGTCTATTCTTGTCGCTGATTCGAGCCGTATCCGCTCACGTGCATTTTGCATGCCCTTGCGTCCACCAGGATCACCCATTCGCGCCATGTGTACCAAAAATTCCGGTGAACCATAGGAAGTCTCAGGCGTCCTGAATCTTTCCCGTACGGTTTCTTTGCTGTCTGAAACGATTGCTTTCCAAAGAGGCGAGGTAATATCGACCGGGTCTATCTGCTCTTTGAATCGACCTAGCGGCAGCCATTTTTCAAGTGAGCTTGCTCGCTGAACTGAAGACTGAACATAACTGGGCCAGCGATATCTATCTCTCCCATTTGAGACAACCGTGATCCGAGGCAGGTAAACCTTCTCGATTAATTTGGATGACTCCCACTTCCGAAAAAGCTCATGTATCAAAGTAGCTGGTTGTACTTTTCGTCCTGATCCCGATGCTTGCGTTATCACCGCACGCTCTTTTGGCCATGGGAAACCAGCCTGTCCGTTCGGCAACATTTCTCGATTCAATCCGAGGTAGGATTCCACTTGTACTTGCATGCGTACATGAATGAAGGTTTGATGAAAGTGGTTTTCCTGCCCTCCGATACTCGGCGAAAAATCACGATGGATCAAAGCGAGGTAGCCGGGATCGCGCCCTTCCTCGTGCCGATACTTCTGCATGATGCTTTGTGCAAAGCCTTGGCTGGACGCCCTTGGCTGCAGTGATGGACCACGCGAAGGTGGGAGCGCCTTGATCGTTATCATCGTTTCTTTTGCTCCTTGCAGACGGGATAAGGCTTAAAAATACGCTTTTAAGCCGTGGTGCACGATTTCCAATGTCTCGATGGCCACTTCTCCATGCGTGGCCCGGAACTCCGGTCCAACCCACTTGACCGGATAAGCCCCTTCAAATGCCCAAGCCCCCACGTCATTTCCGTTTGGGTCCATCAGAATGATCGCTCCCTGCTTGCGCTTGCGCTTTTCTGGCGGGCCAAAGTGGAAGTCCTCATACCATCTCCACAGCTCGTTTGATCTCACAAACCCTCGTTTGAAGACGAGATTGGGAAACTTGCTGCGTTTCGGCAGCTTGTGGACGAAATGATTCACGCCGCCCTCTTGGTACTCCTCCAGCTCTGTTTCTACGGCCAATCCGGACACTTCACTAAATCCAGCGACCCAGATGCCATCCATCTCCAATCCAAACGGAAGAAAGTCCACACGAAATCGGAGGTTGGTGTAATATGGATTCTCATTGGCTAACACCAGAATCACCTCCGCTTGAACACATCAAAAACGTTTTCGGGTTCGTCATTTTGCTTGCGGTTAATCGCGGATATCTCTTCACACCAGCGCCGCCGTTCCTTGTGTTCCATCGACATGATCTCGTCATGTGGCCAGTGAAAATAGTAGGCGATGAAGGCGGCTTCTTCATAAATCTTGTCGATGGGATACCCACTCATACTCCCTCCAGCGCCCCTGAAAAAGCCATGTCTACCTGGAATTCATGCTCGCATTTCGGGCAAGATGTCTTGAACATCGAGCTGTCCAACTCATTAATCTGTCTGTACAGGTTTTGCAGGTACGCGAGATCAGCGGTAAACAGCCTTTCCACCACTCTTGTGTCAATTCCCCGTACATCTCCCAGCTTGGTAATCACTCTCGTCAGCAAAATAATCGTCAAGTAACCGGGATTTTGCTGGACACGTGGATCACGCATCGGCAAAATTTCGTCGGCAGCCGTCGCCAAGCGCATGACACCTCGTTTGTGCAGGTTTCCTTCTTCATCAACATAGCCGCGCGGGAGCTCGAATTCGTATTCCGTTTTAAATGCCATGGTATCATCCTCCTCATCACCCTAGGCCAGCAAGAATGACAAAGAAAAGTCATTTCCTTGCCACTCTTTGGCGTCGGGATCTTCTATTATTTCGTGCGTGTCATTCCTTCGTGGGCGATTTCCAGCTGCTCAATCGCTACCTCTGAGGACGTACCGTTAAAATCAGGCGCCGTGTATTTGGTCGGCCATGCTTCAATGACCTTCCATGTAGCGACATCATCCCCAGCTTCATTGATGGCGATGATCGTTACCGTTTTGCGTGCGACCTTGCCCTGGATGGTGTCCTGCATCCAGTTGTACAAATCCATCGAATCCGTCACGCCCCATTTCAGCGTGATATTCCCGTACTTCGCCAAGCCCGGGAGCTTGCGCGGAGTAATTACCTCATTGCCTTCGCGATACTCGACTACGTCCACAGACGCATCAAAACCCGAAACCTCACTGAAGCCAGCCTGCTGAATCCCATCCATCTCTACCCGATACCGAAACTTGCGGTATGGATCCTTGCGCTCTGCCATACTGTACCCCTTTCCTCACACCGTTTTCCGTCGTGAATTATTGCTGATCAGATGTTTTTTGCGTAATACGGAAGATGACGAACTCTGCTGGTTTGACAGGTGCTATACCAATCACGCAGATCAATCTGCCATTGTCGATATCATCCTGTGTCATCGTGCTTCTGCCGATTTGAATGTAAAAGGCTTCCTGCGGGCTTGAGCCCATCAACGCGCCATCTCGCCAAACACGCGTCAGGAAAGAATCAATCGTGCGTTGGACGCGGGCCCACAGCCTCTCGTCATTCGGCTCAAATACCACCCAGTTTGTCCCGTTTTTGATCGATTGTTCGAGGAAAATGAACAGGCGGCGTACGTTTATGTACTTCCATAGCCCATTCGATGACATCGTCCGCGCACCCCAGACGCGAATTCCTTGACCTGTAAACGCGCGAATCAGGTTGACTCCCTTCGGATTCAAAATATCCTGTTCGCCCGTATTGTACTGGCAATCCAGTCCTGTGCAGCCGCGCACAACCTCGTTTGCCGGAGCCTTATGCACGCCTCGGGTATTGTCCGAGCGTGCGTAAATACCAGCCATGGAGCCTGATGGCGGAATGTAGATGTTGCGCTTGTCTAGCGGATCAAACACTTGCAGCCAAGGATTGTAGATGGCCGCGTATTGCGTATCGAAAATATTGCGATGCGTCAACACATCGCTTACTTTTTTCTTGTCACGTGGGATATCGAGGATGGCGAAGCGGCTTTTCAAGTTTTCACAATGAGCCACAAGCGCGAGCTGCACATTTGGGTCTGTCACGCCAGGAATGGCCATAATACTCACTTCGTCATTATCGATGAAGGCTTGGATTCCCGTACGTTTCCCCGGTCCGTGATCCTCCCCCATGTATTCGCCCGCTGACAGATTGGCGACAGAACCGTCGCTACCTCCTGCCAAAGAGATTTGATACAGACCGAATTCCGTCTTTCCGCCCTCGGATTGAGTTTCTTCTGCCATCCCTGAAATGACGGTAAAAGGAGGAATGACTTCAGGGCTTGCTGGAGCAGCACCCGCTTCGACCTCAACGATATTGCTCTTGGACAGCAGCTTGCTTACATGATTGGCAGCAGAGACATTGAGCGAGCATTTGTCGAACTCTTCAGCCTCATCGTTGTAGAAGACTTGCACCGTGAATTCGCATGTGGACAAAATTTTGACTGGCAGCAAATTGTTATCGACGACGTCTCCTGTGAGCACAGCTGACAGCTCGATCACATTGTCTTGGGACGAAACCACTTCCCTGTACTGTTTGGTTTCACCGTCATAGAAAGAGACGACATCACCTGGTTGAAAGCCTGCACTATTTTTCACACGGTACTTGGGAGCCTCTCCTAGCTGCTCGTAAATCTGCGTTTTTGCCTTGCTCGACGGAATCAAATTTACGCGGATCTGATTTCCCCATGCCCCTGGGTTTTTAGCAGCAATCCGAAGGACAGCTCCTTCGCTGTTGCCTTCATTGGAAGCTGGCTTCGCATCTGCTGGCGCTACTCGCATCACATAGCAACGGGAGCCTCCATTCAGAAAGAAGTGATCCACCGCATAGGCGAGATAGCGGTATTCGCCAAACGCGTTCTCAGACAAATAGGAACCGAACAACTTGCGGAAATCATTGACACCTGTAATCAGCTCAGGCAATCCCGCAACGGGTCCTTTTTGGGCCAACCCGATAAAGCCGGCCGTGCTCGTACTCGCTCCCTCCATGGGAACGGGGCCACTATCAAACTCCTCGACATACACCCCTGGTGATAAGTACTCTGGCATCGTATCCTGATTGGAGAGTTCCGCATGTATTAGCAGCAGAAACCTGCAATCAGTCCCTCCCTCCGATTAATTTCATCACTTGCTTTACCACTTACGAAAAAAGCCGTTTTGATACATGAATCTTGCTCTATAATCAGGCAGCAGGGTGTCATGGACCGACGCCAAACAACTGCCGGATCACCCTATTTGGATCTGTTCATTTGGATGATACCTATGGATTTGGTCGTACCGGCTTGAATGGAAAGCTCGGCAAAACCAGCGGCTTCTTCCCGCCGCACTTCAATATTCATACGAGCATGAGTTTTTTCCAGAAACAACGGAAGGGCAACTACGAATTCTCCTCTGTCGTCGCAATGCGTTTCGAGCAGGGGGAGTAAGACAGTGCCTCTTGGGTAGGCAAAAGCAAGAGGTTCGGTCAAGGGATAAACCCGACCTTTTGGGGGACTTGCAAAACGAATGATCGTCCCTTTGCATGTGGGTGTTTCGAGAAGAAAAGCGTCAGCCAAATCGACTTGACCTTTTTTACTGGCTACGATTAGCTCCGTGGCCTCTTTGTCAGCGTCCTCGGCCAATCTCACCGGGGCATCTCGCTCATACGAGATGACAGCCTGCACATAGGCTCCGCCAGCTGGGGAACCATCCTCCACGCAAGCTCTCCCTCGAACAAGGGAGTCTCCTGCCTGGAATGGATAGGCTGGACTCGGTTGCAAGTAAATGATGGACTCCGTGTAAGAAGTACTCCCAGTGATCACGGAGAAGGACGTGGAGTGATCCATATACTCCCGGCTGCTTATGGAGAGCGTGTAAATCCCATCAGGCAAGTCCGTAAAGATATACCATCCGTCCCCTTTACATACGGGCACTTGTAGATGATTCGCCAAGCGAACAGACAAGCTCGAGCGAAAAGGGGCTCCTCTTGTATACATGTCCACCAGACGGACGGCATACGAGAAGACGGAACGAATGCGCACCTGGAAATGCTGATCCATTAACCATGACCTTCCCCTCGTATCCGAATATCCCGTTCCAGTACGCGCTTCGTTGAACGAACTCGGGTTGAATCGATATGAACCGGCCCTACCGAGTAGCCGATGGATAGCTTGTACGGAACATGTGGAAATAGTTGGATGAGTTTATCAACGGGAGGCTGCTCCACGACGACACGAAGCTCTGTATCCATGTTTGCGAGGGAGCCTTGAAGCTGATCGCCACGCAAAATGGCGTTGTCGTAGAGAACCTGCATGGCACGCCCGAGGATGCGATGCTCGTCCAGCATGCGGGTATGCTGTTCTGCTGGGGAATGGGCGGTCAATATGTAGGATAGATTGACCGTCATTGGGGGATATCGCAACTGATCAGTACCTTCACTGATCATCATGTGCTGCCTCTCCTGACTTTCCCGGATTTCGTATAAAAACAAGGCTAGCGCCAAATCTCCTGGCTGAGCAGGCGAGCTTAGGCCGATCAACTCCGGCTGGCTAATCGGCTCCGGCGTCATCTCTTTGCGCAAAAGAGCGAGCAGCGTCTCTCCTACTTCAGCAATGGCGGTGTACTGGCTGATACCCGTTCACCTCGACATTATTTGACAGAATATACTTATCATAACATTGAAATTAATGGTTTTGCATGAATTTTTATCTAATTTTGTAAAATCATGCACCCTTCCGATACGTACTACCTGATGGCATACTCCCCCAAATCCTCTTTCAATAGCAGCTTACCCGTCTTTTTTAACTCCTGCTTGGCAGCCGCAATCAAATGACTCATGGAAACGGGCGTGCCTTCCGATGCAGCCAAGAAAGAGGCAGCGAGAACCACATTTTTGATCCCGCCCCCAGCAATGTGTAGCTTGGACGCGAGAAACTCAAAATCGATGTCAGCAGCTCGCGGCGTATCGGCCGGGAACATGCTGCGCCATATTTCTTCGCGATAGAACGGTTCGGGAAAAGGAAACTTCACCACGTAGTTGATTCTGCGCATGAAGGCCTCGTCAAAATTTTGCAGGAGATTCGTCGCCAAAATGGAGACCCCCTCGTACTCCTCCATCTTTTGCAGCAAGTAGGCCGTTTCCACATTCGCGTATTTGTCATGCGAATCTTTCACCTCTGAGCGCTTGCCAAAAAGGGCATCGGCTTCATCAAAGAAGAGGATGGCATTGCCGATTCTCGCTTCTGAGAAAATGTGGTGGAGGTTTTTTTCCGTCTCCCCAATGTACTTGCTGATCACCTGCGACAGGTCAATTTTAAAAAGCTCCAGACCTAGTTCATTTGCCACGACTTCCGCCGACATCGTCTTGCCCGTACCCGGAGGACCTGCAAACAACATGCTGACGCCCTTGCCATAAGAGAGCTTTCGCCCAAAGCCCCACTCCCCCAAAACAACATTTCGATAGGTCACCTGATTGCAGGCGTTTCGCAACAAAGTCAGTTGCTCCTCAGGCAAAATCAGATCTTCCCAGCTGTATTTGGGTCTCAATCGAGAAGCGTGCTTTTCTAGCGCATGTCTCATTTGCAGGAAACAAGCGTCATGCAGGTGCATTTTCGTAATGATCCTTTCTTTCGTCTGCATCGCCATCTCATTTGCTCTGTGAAGCGCCTGATTGATTTGCCCCGCATTCAGCTTGAATTTCCCTGCGAAAACGCCTATGTCAATCTCTTGAGAAAAGCTCATGCCTGCACAGCCCGTTTCCCATAATCGCCTCCTTTCCGTTTCATCTGGACTAGGTACCTCCATTTCCAGCCAAATCCGCTTCCCCAGAGCGTTTTGCGGCTTCCATTGACTTTTCGCCACAATGGCAGTGGGTACTGAAAAGCTTTCGAGTTCATCCATCAACAGCTGCTTGCGCCCAGCTGTTTGTACCTCTTCTGTCAGAAAAACCTCGAACTGATGCAAGCACAGTACCCCCCGCCGCAGCTGCACCTCCCGCAATACCTGCTGTAATCTTCGTGCAAAAGCTTCCTCCCGGATCAAGCGCTCTGCATCGACGAACAGCACCGGCCGCCTGACGCGATGAAACAAATGCTTAACGCGATGCCTTTTACCAACGCCAGTCGGACCATGCAAGTGCAGGAGAAGTCGCTCTGAATCTGCTCCTGCTGTTTCCCACAATGTTTCAAAGCGCTCCTGCAAATGAATCGCGCTCTCCCCTACATATGGTTCCAACTCTTGATCTGGCAAGCTCCAGGATAGCCAAGGCGGCAGACTGGCATCACCTCCATCCCTTGTCGTCAAAAAGTGCAGCATGCGTTCATCCAGCTTTAACGGCCGAGAGAGCCAAGAGCCGCTTCCACCCATGTCCGCCTCGGTAAAAAGCAGCAATCGGCCCAGCTTGCTTTTTTGCGTAAACGCTGTCCAGGCCTCTATTCTCTCAGCAGCTGTCTGGCAAAATAGCTGCATCGCCAATTCGGGAGTAGGTGACTTGCACGTAATATCATCAAGGAGGTAGCCAAACAGCTTTTCGTACTTCCGATCCAGCTCGACTGCCAGGCAAAGAAATAAACACCCCAGCTCGAAGCGATTGAGCGAAAAAGCCTCTGCCACTGCCAGAATCGGTACGCTACCTGCTTCTTGCATGTGCAGGGCATCCAGTCGTTCCTCGCATGCTGCCACCCGCTCTGTGAAAGCTTCCCATAGCTGCGTTGCTGGCGGGGCTGCCTCGAGCAATTGCACGACTTCTTCCTCTGTGACAATCACCCCCCTCATTTGATCAAGCGGATAATCATCCCCCTGCTGTGCTCGCACTGCCAGCAAGCGCATCAGATGAACATCCAGCCATCGAAGCATTTCTTCGTAATAGTTCCACTGGTTGTGATTCGATTCGGGACTAGTCATTTCGCTTTTTCACCGCTCCTACGATATTTTCAATTCGCCAGACCAATCTCGTTCGGCCCCTTTTTGGGCGTATTCGTCGCATAAGTAGAAATACTGTCGCGCCGCCTGATCCCAGCGGTTTTGCTTGATGACGGACAGAAAAGCGGAGCGTGCATCGTGAAACCTCCCATTTTGATACATCACAATCGCTTGCTCAAACAATTCCTTCGTCTCCTCCTTGTGTGCACGAATCTGGTCAGTGTCCCCTTCGTAGACGTCATACAAATGCATCGGCTGAGCCTCTCCCTCTATATGCACCCAGCCTAAATCACGATATCGGTACGGCGTGCTCTCTCCCATTTTGGCAAACAGCGAATCGGACATCAGGATGCAGGCTCCGAGCGTTTCTGCCATCTTTTCCATTTTCTCCACCACGCGGACGTGATCCGATATGATCGCAGCCTCCAGACGCGTCGACTCGCCAATAATTCCGAGCATCAGTGGACCGTGATGCAGCGCAACCCGCAATTCAATCGGATCGTACCCTTTTTCCGCCCGTTGCTCGTTATAGTCCGCTAACGTACGGCGCATTTGTACAGCCGCATCCAGCGCGTCTTTCGCTTCTTTTGGATAAACAGCAAGCACGCCGGGATCGAGATATTCGGTAATCATTCCTTGATTCTCGTTCACAATCGGAGCAAAGCGCTTGAGAAACGCATTGATGACGCGGAAGGTCGTCTCTGGTCGCAGACGATGAGAGATGGCATGAAACGATTGCAGACTCATGCGCATAATCGCCATTTCCCGCTCCACCTGATCACCCAGCTCCACGTCGAGTATGCTTTCCTTCCCGAGAAAATGGATAAACTGCTGCGGCACAAAGCGATTGTTCGCCTCGCTCATCCTCGTGATATTCGAGATGTACTGACGAATGCGCTTTGCCATTTGGTTGAAGCTTTCTGCCAGCTTTTGAATTTCATCCATGGAGCGAACCCTCACCACCACACTGTAGTCGCCTTTTCCCATATCGGAGACGTTCGTTTGCAGATTGCGAATGTTTCGGTATGTCAGCCACGAGAAAAGGAAAAATAGACTCGCACAAATCGACCAGACCAGCGCAGCGCCTTTTCCGAGCTCACGGGACATGTCGGTGTGCTGCATACGGACTCCGTTCATTTCTCTGCCCAGCTCCAACACACCGGATAGCTTACCGGAGGAGTTGTATATCGGGGCCATCGCGTACATCCAGTAGCCTGTCCGATCCTGTGCTTTACCGGAAACGATCTCCCTTTTCATGACCACACTGCGGAACTCGTCATCAATGGGCACATTCTCAAACACTTCTGCGCTGTCATTGTCATCCATCATGAGAAACAATTCGCCATCTTTGTATTTATAAATCGTTTTGTACAGCCCCCTGTTCACATTCACATCATCTGGGACCTCCAGTTTTTTCAGGTCGGCCTGTACTGCTTGATAATCCGCATTCATGTAATCAATGGCTCCGTTGATTCCATCCAGCTTGTCCCCTTCGATCAGGGTAGAAATAACATAGGCTTGGAGGCGAAGATCGGTTTGATTTTCCTGCTCCATAAAAGAAAAGGTCAGCTTCGTTCCCTCCAGTTGAAGGAATACGGGGACAACAACTAGTGGAGCTATCACGATCGTTTGCTTGATAATCAACGGAATCCGGAAGAGGCGAAACAACAGAAACTGAATGACACAAAACAGAAGAATTTCCACTCCCAATCCTGTCCACCAGGTCCATTCCTTCAAGCGGTCTTTTTCGGATACTGACGGGGAAGTGAGCTTGGTCATCATATTTCCTTGTTGATCCAAGAAGGCGAGCTGACTATCTGTGGCCACTACGAACTCATACTTGGGGGTTACAGCAAACGCCGTTAGTGCACTGCTATCGCTCGACTTGATCTGCTCGAATGTTTTGGAAGGCACCATCAAGGCGATTTCATCTGGATGTGCGGGATCGAAGCGTTCCATGACATTTTGATCGGAATTGTAGAAAAGGAGACGACCTGCTGGCCCCACTTTTACATGATTGGGGACGGTATGATTCTTTTCGGACCGTTCGGAGTGAATGTAGAGCGGACCCTTCACTTGAGCTTCCCTGCTCCCAAGGGGAACGTCGACCTGGAAAACCTCTCCGCGCTTGGTAGTGACATAGGTAAGTTGCGGGTCTACTCCTGTGATTTCATTGACGTATACTTCATTAGGCAATTGGATTTGATAGAGTTGTGTGGGGGGTGAGTCAGAGGGTACAAATTGATAGGCAATCACTTCAGGGTGTTGATAAACATAAAAGGAAAGACGATCTTTCGCGACTTGCAGGGAGCGTACCTTGCCAATGCGCTTGTACGAGCTGTTCGCTCCGTATGAATCTTCATACACGACTTGTACGATTTCTCCATCTGGCGACATTCGCACGATTCTCTCGGATACGGTTCGCAAACCAAAGCTATCGAGCTTTGTAATCAGCACGTACGCATAGCCTTCTTCGTCGATGGCTACCTCTGTGAAATTTTCCAAGCCTTCTTCTGGATTTTGCTCCAGTACTTGTTGGTACCTTAGCGACCGATCAGGGGACAGGCTAATTAGCTTTTGATGTCCATCCGTTATGAGGATGACATCCTTTTGACTATTGACCGCGATGCTGTCGATCCCTCGAAACGGTACGCCCTGCTTCCCGCTTCTATCCACGTTCCAAACGAGCAGCAAGCCGATCCCAACAAACACAATCAGCAGTCCGGACAACCAGGAATACTTCTTGTTATTTACCATCGTTTGCGGTTCTCCCATCTCTCGAAAACATATTTTCGAAAATGATACCAAGCAACATTATACTAAAAATTACAAATTTCGCTATACATCTTCTCTATTTGACATTTATACTACTATACAGATTGATTTTCAATATCTTACCAGATGACTTATGCAAAGGAGTTGGCTTTATGGGACAACTCGTCTGCGGAGGAGCCATGCTACAGTGCAGCTTCGGGGCAGCTCCCAGCTCACTCATGGTGCTCCCAGTGAACCGCGTCACAACCAGTATGCCGATCGCAAACATCATGGACAATAAACCGATGGTAAACGTCCTTCCATTCGGGATGTGCAATACGATGTCCAACCCTCAGGTCGCAGCAGCTACAGCGGCGAAGCTGGGTGTTTTCACTCCGGTCCCCTGCGTTCCTGTCACCGCCGCTCCTTGGGTTCCTGGCTCCCCTACTGTTCTCGTCGCCAACATGCCTGCCCTCAATCAAACCTCCAAGCTCATGTGTAGCTGGGGTGGCGTCATCCAGATCACGAACCCCGGTCAAGCGACGATTCAGGTTCCCTGACAGATAGGGAGGAAACGTTATGGACAAACAACTCCAAAAGCTAACGGAACAAACGATTGTCGACCCGCTCATCAATCCGCTCAAAAAATGGGTGCAGGATTGGATAAAAAAAGGAGCCGCTCTCCCCAAGCAAGCCCTCGATTGGATCAAGAACGGCATTGCCGGACTGTTCGCCAAAAAAGAAACTTCACTCAACGATTACGTGCATATCGGCCGTTTTTACATCGCCAAACGCTTTCTCATTTTGACAGGACTATTCCTCCTTGTCCTAGTCTACTTCCTGTTCATCAATCCTCCCGATGCGCTTAACCGCTATTTGCAGCGTCCCATCGTCATTCATCTAAAAACTCCAAATCAACAGATTTCCGACACGGGTCTGGCGATTATCTACAACCCGGAGGGCACGATGATTTATCATGGCCAGCTCGTAGATGGTCTGTATGACGGAAAAGGCGAGCTCTATGACGACAATGGGAAGCTCCTTTACAATGGCGAGTTCAAAAGTGGCACTCCACAAGGCTTAGGCAAAGGATACCGGAAAGGCGTTCTCGTCTATCAAGGTGGGTTTGAAAATGGCGTTTACGCTGGTCAGGGAGCGTTGTACAACGACAACCAGCAAGTCGTTTTTCAGGGAGAATTCAAAAATGGGAAGCTCGATGGAGCCGGTCAGGAATTGTACACAAACGGCGCAATCAAATACGAGGGCGCTTTTAAAAATGGCGTGTACAACGGAGCTGGCAGGCTTTTTACGAAGGATGGAAAGCTGCTCTACGGCGGACTGTTTGACAATGGCTTCTACGGCGGTGAAGGTACCGATTACTACGAAAACGGGCTCGTGCAGTACAAAGGGCAATTTGTGGACGGCAGATACAATGGAACCGGTAGTTTTTTTGATCGGGATGGCAAGCTCGTGTATGAAGGTCATTTTCGAAATGGGCACTTCAATGGAGCCGGTACCAAACTCTCCACCAGTGGTAGCATCGTCTATCAAGGTGATTTTTTACTGGGTGTGTATCACGGGCAGGGCGAGCTTCGTGATGCAAGTGGCGTAACGCTGTATAAAGGCGGCTTTGCCGAAGGGCATTATCACGGAACGGGAGAGCTTCGTTCTGCCGAAGACGCTCTGTTGTATCAAGGGCAATTTCGCGCAGGTTCCTACGATGGCATCGGGGTGCTCTACGACAAGGAAGGCCTGCCGTTGTACAAGGGGTACTTCCGTGAAGGACGTATTTATTTACCTGGATTCATCGGCATCTCCAGGAGCAAGCTGGAAGAGATTATGGGCAAGCCCGACGATGACGCGCCAAAACAAGCCGAGGGAGCTGTCACTCCTTCTGCCGATCAAAAAGTACCCGAAGCTCCACCAGCAAACGAGGCCATCTTATCGTCTCAAAAGCTTACCTACCGTGACATGAGCATGGCTTTTACACTTGAACCAGCACCAGGACACCCTAGCAAGCAGATTGTCACTGCCGTCCACGTATATCACCCACAGATCATCTCTATCGTCAAAGAAGATCGGAACGAGCTCGACAGCAAATCTGCCATTTTGCCCAAGACGTCCACCACGTATTCTAACCGTTCTGGAGCTATCACGAGCTATTTGGTCGACCCGTATTTGTATCTCTATTTCTATCAAGCACAGCAAAAGGAACCCATTCAATTGGACGTGACAAAAGCAGAGGGGGTGTAATCATGCGACGCTATGAATCTAGCAAGCCTTCTATGGATGCGACTCATGAAAAAACGAAAGCACCTGCTTCCAGGTCCATGCTCCAACCGAGCCAGGTCCAAAGAAAGGCAAGTCACTCTTCCCACATCCTTTCTCTGCAAAAGACTCTTGGCAATCAGGCTGTGCAGCGCATGTTATCGAGGACTCCCTTGCAAAAATCGGAGAATCTCTCTTCCGGTAGCGGTCGCTCACTCCCCGATTCCGTCCAAGCAAAAATGGAGAAGGCTTTTCGCACTGATTTTTCAGATGTACAGATTCATCCAGAATCGTCTGTCGCCTCCCAAATCGGGGCTGTTGCCTTTGCCCAAGGGAATGACATTCACTTTGCTCCCGGCACTTATCAGCCCGAGACGCGAAGTGGTCAGCAACTGCTCGGTCATGAGCTGACACATGTGGTTCAGCAACGACAAGGACGGGTAAAAGCGAACGTTCCGGATGCCAGCCTGCCGATCAATGACGATCCTGCTCTCGAAGCGGAAGCTGATCGCTACGGATCTGTTGCGGCTTCTGGTACCAAGCTGGACAGCACGGACCATAACACAACAAGTTCTGTATCATCCCCAATCATACAAGGAACGTGGGATGAAGCCTTGTTAGATGCACGCAGAATGTGGAATAAGCATGTGGCGAAAACCAATGATTTGCATGAAGGAACAATCAATGAACTTTTTGACGAGACAAACTACTTGTCTTACTTTAACAAAGTGAAATACAGCTACAGTCTGCACTCCAAAATTTCGGATATTTTCTCGGTTACAGGTGGGAACTATACAGAACTAGAAGAAGCACAGCGTCTTTTCGGACAGGAGATCACGCCATATTTCGGTCAAGATAAGGACAACGATCCTGACATCGATTACAACTATTTGGAGAAGCAGGAAAACGCCAACGATGAGAGTGTCCACATAATGGACGAAGACGAGGATCATTCCAACGTTTTAGAAGTAAATAAACGCGTTGCGATGGAGATCAAAACGATCAGCTCCCATGATGATTTACAAATTAACGCCCGCATTCACGAAGCGATCGGCCAATTGGACAAACGGCGCGACACTGGTAATTATGATGAATACGTCATCGTCATTCAAAAGTATCATTCGGAAAATCCTTGGCCTTACACAAAAACGGAAAACAATGCGGCTGCCGAACTAGGCGATCTCAAGCAAAGAGTTATTAATAGACTGAGGAGCATGACCAATCTGCCCACCTATAATATCAAGGTCATTTTCCGCGGGATCACCAAAGGAACGCCCACAGGCGGAACAGGTGGCGTAAATCCCGCATTCCTTATCCCGGAACACATCCGCTATTCGAATATGCAATCGTATTCGTTGGAGTGTTACTACTGGGGTGAAGTCGGTGCAGGGTGGCTGGTAGATGATCCTGTTCGCGAATAACATGACGAAACGGCAGCCATCACGCTGAATGGATGGCTGCCGTTTCTCTTTCGACATGATTAGTACAATCGTTTCGTATAGCTGTCTTGCAAGCCCTCCGCCACTTCTTTTGCCGTCACACCCGGAAGCTTCACATGGTCCGCCAGCATTTGTGCGACATTAGGAGTCGTCCCCTCTGCCGGCCATGACTCCGGCTTCCATAGACCAGAGCGCATAAATGCCTTCGCACAGTGCACAAAGCACTCCTCTACCTTCACACCGATCCCAAGCGTAGGCACCTTCCCGTTTACCGCCATCTTCGCCAGTATTTCTTCATCGCGAATAATGCAAGCCTTGCCGTTCACGCGGAACGTCTCTTCCAGCGTAGGAATCAAAAAGATAAGCCCAATATGCGGGTTGACCAAAATGTTCGTGATAGTATCCATCCGCTTGTTTCCTGGGCGCTCAGGGATGACGAGATGATGATCATCGATGACATGCACAAAACCAGGCGCATCTCCGCGTGGCGAAGCATCGCAATGGCCATCTTTGTCTGCTGTGGCAATGATGAGAAATGGCGCTTGGGCAATATAGTTGCGGCTATGGTCATCCAACTGGGTTATCGCCTTGTTCTGTACGAGACGACTTGGTTCTCCAACCATTTCGCGCAGTTGCTGTTCTGACGTGACCACATCACGGAAAATTCCGAATCCTGACATGACTAACCCCTCTTTCCTCTGCTTGTTCAAACCTGCCACCATCATACCACTTTTCTTGCTCATGGCAGAAGCAGGAAGTCCGGAGAGGGTCATATTACGCCAGTCTGCCCCCAGCAACGACAATCGCTCCGTTTTTGATTACTGTGTTTACGTGGTTGATTCCGTAACGATATTGCAAGGTCATGAAATCAGGGACGTCAAAAATCGTGACATCTGCTTTTTTCCCTACCTCAAGGCTGCCGACTTCATGCGCGCAGCGGATTGCGTGAGCAGCATTGATAGTAGCTGCCGTCAGCACCTCGGCTGGCGTCATCCCCATTTTCAGGCAACCCAGATTCATGATGAGTGGGAGCGAAACGGTTGGAGACGAGCCCGGATTGCAATCCGTCGAAATCGCGACAGCCACCCCACGATCAATCATTTTCCTGCCATTTGCTGACTCTGCCATCAGGAAAAATGCCGTACCGGGCAGTAACACAGCGATGACACCCGCTTCTGCCATCTGTTTAATCCCCTTGTCAGAGGCGCGCAGCAAATGATCCGCTGATACCGCGCCAACAGAAGCTGCCAGCTCTGCCCCTTCATACGGTTCGATTTCGTCCGCATGAATCTTCGGCAGCAACCCATGACGGACTCCTGCTTCGAGAATGCGTCGGGACTGCTCAGGGGTGAACACACCTCTTTCGCAAAACACATCGTTAAAAACAGCCAGCTTGCGACGAGCAACCTCTGGGATCATTTCCTCGATGACCACATCTACAAATGCATCCGGATTTTCCTTGTATTCGCGCGGCACCGCATGTGCACCCATGAAGGTACTGACGATGTCCATGGGATGTTCCTCGTGCAACTGCTTGGCGACCTCCAGCTGCTTCAGCTCATCTTCCAATGTCAGGCCGTAGCCGCTTTTCGCCTCAACAGTTGTAACCCCATGCAACAGAAATTGGTCAAGACGCTGCTTACTCTGAGCAAACAGCTCTTCGTGGGTAGCTGCGCGCGTCGCTGCGGTTGTCGAGTGAATTCCCCCGCCATTGTTCATAATCTCCATATACGTCGCACCGTTTAGCCGCATATTAAACTCGTTTTGCCGACTGCCCGCGTGCACCAGATGTGTATGCGGATCGATCAGCCCTGGTGTGACCAGCTTACCCGAAGCATCGATGATTTGCGCCTCATGCGCACGGTCTCGATAGTAAAGCGCCAGCTCCTCATCTGTTCCCACACGCTGGATAACGCCGTCTTCCAGCCAGATGCTTCCGTCCTCGATGATCGACAGCTCATTCATTTGCGCTCCTACTACCGGGGAAGAGGAGCTGCCAGCCAGAGTAGCAAGCTGACTGGCGTGGCGAATCCATACAGGTTTAGTCATGGCTCTTACTCCTTTATCATCGGAATGTGGACGCCTTTTTCCTTGGCTGTTTGAACTGCGAGGTCGTACCCTGCATCGACATGTCGGACGATGCCCATGCCTGGATCGGTCGTGAGAACTCGTTCCAGACGACGTGCTGCTTCTGGAGTACCATCTGCCACGATGACCATTCCGGCGTGGAGAGAGTAGCCCATGCCAACGCCTCCTCCGTGGTGCACAGATACCCAGCTCGCTCCGCCTACTGCATTGATCATGGCATTGAGAATCGGCCAGTCTGCAACCGCATCGCTGCCATCCTTCATCGCTTCCGTCTCACGGTTTGGCGAAGCGACAGAACCGGAGTCCAGATGGTCACGCCCAATGACGATAGGGGCCGAAAGCTCACCGCGCGCTACCATCTCATTGATGATTTGACCAAAACGCGCACGCTCGCCATAGCCTAACCAGCAAATGCGGGAAGGCAGTCCCTGGAACTGAATGCGCTCCTGCGCCATGCGAATCCAGTTGCACAGATGAGTATTGTAGGAGAACTCGCGAAGAATGACTTCGTCTGTCTTGTAAATATCCTCAGGATCGCCGGATAGCGCTACCCAGCGGAACGGCCCCTTGCCCTCACAAAATTGCGGACGGATGTAGGCTGGCACAAAGCCAGGGAAACGGAATGCATCCTCTACACCCTCGTTTTTTGCCACCTGCCTGATGTTATTGCCATAGTCGAAAGTAACTGCTCCTTTTTCCTGCATGGCGAGCATGGCGCGAACGTGTTCAGCGATGCTTGCTTTTGCACGGGATTCGTACGCTTTCGGATCGCGTGTCCGCAGTTCGGCTGCTTCCGCAAGTGACATGCCGATGGGAATGTAGCCGTTGAGTGGATCATGCGAGGAGGTCTGGTCCGTCAGCACATCCGGGATAAAGTCGCGAGCCAGCATGGCATTCAGCACTTCCGGTGCATTGCCTAGCAATCCGATGGAAATGCCTTTTTTGTCGCGTTTCGCTTCTTCCGCCAAACGGATCGCTTCGTCTAGACTGTCTGTCATCACATCCAGGTATTTCGTGTCCAGTCTGCGTTGGATACGGGTCGGGTCCACCTCGATATTGATGCTGACGCCACCATTGAGCGATACGGCCAACGGTTGCGCACCACCCATTCCGCCCAAGCCAGCTGTCAAGGTAATCGTTCCGGTCAGTGTGCCTTCAAAATGCTGGCGTGCCAGTTCTGCAAACGTCTCGTACGTCCCTTGCACGATGCCCTGGCTGCCAATATAAATCCAGCTTCCCGCTGTCATTTGTCCGTACATCATCAAACCCTTTTTGTCTAGCTCGTGGAAATGCTCCCAATTCGCCCAAGCAGGCACCAGATTCGAGTTTGCCAGCAGCACACGCGGTGCATCGGTATGCGATTTGAATACAGCAACCGGCTTCCCAGACTGGATGAGGAGTGTTTCATCACTCTCTAACGTTTGCAATGTTTTGACAATCGCATCGAAGCATTCCCAGTTCCGTGCCGCCTTGCCAATTCCGCCGTATACGACCAGATCCTCTGTACGCTCAGCTACATCAGGATTGAGGTTGTTCAAAAGCATGCGCAGCGCCGCTTCCTGCACCCATCCCTTTGTATGTAATTGGGTACCTGAAAAGGCTTGGATCAATTGCTCAACGGATTGTGTCGTCGTCATCATTTCCACCTGCTTTTCTAAAAGGATGTATTTCTTAGCTCCATTGTAAAAAAGCAAGGAAAGACAAAAAAGGCACCGCACTTTCGATTTGGTGCCTCTATTTTCGATTCACATGCAACCGCATTCATGGTTTGACAAAAAAATCTGTCTTTTCTTTCGATTTCTATCTTTTTCTCTGATTTCGTAACAAACGTGGAGTTGTCCCTGTCTTTTCCTTAAAAATTTTACTGAAATAATTGGCGTTGATGAATCCACATCGCTCTGCCACCTCATGGACAGACAAGGATGTCTCGAGAAGCAATCGGCGTGCTTCTTTTACTCGCAACGATGTGAGTATTTGGCGAAAAGAGCTTCCTTGCTTTTGCGCGAGCAGCGTACTGAAATAGGAAGGGCTGCGGTCGATATAGCGTGCGACTTCCTCCAAGCGCAGTGCCGGATCGGTGTAGCGGCCTTCTATATAGCGAATCGCCTGTTCCACAACATCTGCACGGGACTCGTCGATGGAATGATGAGCGACATCAAGAAGCTGATTGATGAACAGCAGCAGTTCCACTACGATCCGATACAAGATCGGCGAGTAAAGAATCGTTTCGAAAACCCGGTGATACTCCTCTTCCAAAGGTGCGGAGTCAAGACCACGTGATTTCATGTAGCGCCTGACTTGGGCCAAAATACTCGTCAGCCGAATACGCAACAGTCCCGGCTCCGGATAAGGCTCTTCCTTGTAAAAGAAGTGTGTATACAGCCACTGCTTCAACTCTTCCCGATTGCCTTCATCCAGCATTTCAACCCACGTGCGCTGTTCGGCAGGGGTCAAAAATGGGTCAATCATCATCCAATTCACACGATTATCAATGACCGTCACTTGCCGATATCCTTTGAAAAAGCGGACTTGCAGCGCTTGGCTCGCTTCCGCATACGTTTCGTTCAAGCTCTGCTCATAGTTGCTTGCGTCATACATGACCAAAAAGAGCGGCGCATCACTGTTTGCTTCCCAGTCCATCAGCAAGCGCTTGCCCATTTGGTGGAGACTAGAAGGCGAGACCGCAGCATCCATTGGAAAAACCCCCACAATGGTCTCCCCTAGCGGCAATAGATTGGGTTTGTCGCGAAACGGATATTCCTCAAAAAAGCGCAGCAGTTCCGGATGCCGCTTCGGATCCTCCAATTGAGCCAGCATGAGCGAAAAAGACTTGGCTTGTGCATGCCCGGGGAAAAACAGGTCAAGATACGAGACATCCCTGTCATTGTCCGCTCCCATTCCCTTCTCTTCGTTCATTCGCTTTCGATCCAAGCGCTCCTGGCAACATCTCGTCAGGATTCTCCTGATGTATTCAGGTGTCTGTGGCTTCAGCCATAGATCGCGTGCAAAAAGTCCAATCCCCTGCATCGCACGCTCGAATGTCGCCTCTGATGTGGTCACCACAACAGTCGGACGATACTGATCCACCAGAAGCTTCAGCCGATCCCACTGCCCGCGCCCAATCATGTCCAGTTCAATACAGATCACTTCCGGTGTATGCGCTTCCATCATTTCGTAAACGTCTTCCATGGTCCCGGCACTATGCACCTTGTCATACGGAATGGCATAGCTGGTGACGAGCCATCCGATTCCGATTCGTTCGTTCTGGTCCCGATCCGCTATCAAAATGCTGGGCATAAGCCGTCCTCCTTTTTAGAGCTATCAGAAGAGTGGGACATCTTTTTCTATGAAACAAAGGTTGCCCATAATTGGACAACCTTTTCTCACTCACGTTCTTACTTTTTGAGAGGATTTTCGATCATGGTTCCCATCACATGATCCAGCGGAATAAAACCAATATCGCGGGAATCTGTGCTGTGATTCCGGTTATCTCCCATGACAAAAACATGATCGGCTGGAACCGTGATCTTTCCGTCTGCTACATATTCCATCGTTTCTTTGATATATGGTTCGTTCAATGCCTCACCGTTTCGATACACCTTGTTGTCTTTGAACTCTAGTACGTCGCCTGGTCTTCCAATGACTCGCTTGACATACATCGTGTGATCATCGCCTTGACCTGTGACCAGCGACACCAAGGGATGCCCCACGATATCGTCCATCAACGTACGGTCTCGCTCTACCCGACTGTCGATCACGACAATCTCGCCGTAATCTGGCAAATAAGAAAACGTGTGTGATAGTTTAGACACATATATGCGCTGTTCGTCTTGTAAGGTAGGGTCCATGGAATGCCCATCAACCTTGAACGGTTGAAATACAAAGATTCCGAGGACAAGAGCGAAAACGACAGCAAAGGTTATCGATCGAATCCATCCTAATACTTCTCTCATTTTCTTTTGGCACTCCTTCCTTATACCATTCTCTCTTTCATTCATCGAAACCATCATACCACATTATCCGCTCAATCCCAAAAAATCAGCTAGAAGCAAAGATCAGGTGAGACCATACTCGCGCAGTTTCCGAAACAACGTTGCCCGGCTTATGCCTAATAGTACAGCTGCTTCTTCTTTTCGTCCGTTTCTATCCCGGATTTGTTGCATCGCAGTATCGATTGCGGCTCGTTCCAGTTCTTTCAGTGTAAGCCCTTGCTTTTGCCAGTCGAATGACCCCTGACTTTCTTTATTGGAATGCGAGGAAGATTCACGCAGCATTCCCGTTCGAATCGGCAAGCTCGAGGGCTGAACCCAAGCGTTTGCTTCCATATTGACTGCGTACTCGATTACATTTTCCAGCTCTCGGACATTTCCTCTCCAGTCGTGATGAAACAGGACGTTTTGCGTCTCTTGGGAATAGCCGTGCAATTTCTTCCCCACCCGATTCGCATGCGCCAAAAGGATATCATTCGCCAAAGGAAGTATATCCTCTCTACGTTCTCGCAGCGAGGGCAAGTGAATGGGAATCACATGCAATCGATAGTACAGGTCCAAGCGAAACAACCCCGCGTCTACCCGCTCCTGCAAATCCAGATGGGTTGCTGCAATGATCCTTGCCGCTAAGCGTATGGGCTTGCCGTTACCTCCAATTCGATACAGTTCCTTTTCTTGCAACACGCGCAGCAGCTTGCTCTGTAAGTGCATGGGCATATCCCCGATTTCATCGAGAAACAGTGTGCCTTTTCCTGCGACCTCAAACAACCCCGGTTTTCCACCCTTTCGCGCTCCTGTGAATGAGCCTTCCTCGTAACCGAACAGCTCGCTCTCCATCAAATGCTCAGGGATTGCGGCGCAATTAATCGAGAGAAACGGCTCGTCACGGCGCGGGCTTGCCTGATGAATGGCTCTAGCAAAGAGCTCCTTTCCGGTTCCACTTTCCCCTTGGAGCAAGACAGTCGAATCACTGGCTGCTACACGTCTTGCCACTTCCTTTGCCTGTACAATCGCAGGACTGTTTCCACCGATCATCCGAAAAGGGTCGGGCTCCGAGTATCCACTCACCTGCCTTGCGATTTGCACGACTTCCTGTACATCATCTAGCGTAATCACCCATTCTTTGACCGTTCCTGCCAGGAGAATGGGCTTAATGGCAAACAAAAATGTCTTTTCTTCCTGCCCGATGGACAAAACGACCTGCTTTGGCGCAGACTGCGCGGCATCTGCATCGCGAATAGCGTCTATCCATCCTGCCATTTGACTGTCGTCGTGATCGAGCTGCAAATACTGACGGGCACGCTGGTTCGCCTGAATGATCCGATTGTCTTGATCGACGAGAAACATGGCTTTGTCCATTTCATCCATGACGACACGCAGCTTTTCTACCGTATGCAACTGCTCGACGTACAAGTAATGCTCTTTTAGCTTAATGGCGATCAGCTCGGCCATTTTTTGCAAATAGGTCAATATCGCATCCACATCCGCAAACAACCGCTCGCGCTGCTCCTCATCGAAAGCGAGCAGGCCGATCACACCTATATTTTCATTGTCTAATTGTATCGGGCAGCAAATCTCTCCCGTCTCCGTGCAATTTCCATAATGCATACAGGGACGACACCGCTCATCCTGCCCTGGATGCATGATCACAACAGGATGCCCGGCGAGCAACGACTCCCGGTATATATGGTCCTCTCCTGCCATCGTCCGCAAAACGCCAGCCTCATTCTTCCCCGTCCCTGCGATCCGCAAAAACTGACTGTCCGCAATCTCTACCTCTACGCGCAGAACGGATGCAACAGCCGAAGCAATCTGTTGCACACTTTCTTGAATATCTCGCAAGGGCATCGGGCTTCCCCTCCCGTCAATCTATTGCCTACATTATAGCGCATCACAGGGGAAGCCAGCCCTTATGCATTTTTTTACTGGCAAAAATCGCAAATTGTCTCCACCAAGATGACACTCATGTCTACCAAGCTATCTACCTCTACATATTCGACTGCCGCATGCAGACCGGCTCCCACTGGTCCGAATAGGACAGTAGGGATTCCCGCTTCCTGCAATAATGCCGCATCCGTCCACCCTGAGAATCCGCATACCTCGGGTGTTTTTCCCATCACGCTCTTACACGCTGCCTGAAGAGCGATATAAACAGGTTCATCCAGCCCGACTTCAAACGGCTCTCGCAAAAATGACAGCTCGGCGCTTGCTTGGAACGTCTCATCTTCAGCGCGCAGCTTCTGTAGGATCGCTTCTATTTCATTGGCCACGTCTGCCTCTGTCTCGCCCGGCAACGTCCTTCTCTCCCAGTCGATGCGGCAATAATCTGGGTAGGTGGACAGCTCTGTTCCACCCTGAATGAGTGAAGCATGGACAGATGCCGCACCGAGTATCGGATGAGCCGTGCCTTGAGCCAATCTGTCTGAAAGACGCTCCAGCTCTTGCAGGACCCTGCCCGCACGAACGATTGCATCAATCCCTTCTGTTGGACGACTTCCGTGAGCTGCCTTGCCCAGCACCTCGCATTTGACCCAGGCAAATCCTCTGTGAACGACACCAATCGCCAGATCGGAAGGCTCACAGCATATCGCTGCATCTGCTTTGTACGCCTTTACCAGCTCCTCTGTGCCGATGCTTTTATACTCCTCGTCAGCGACAAAAGTCAAAATGACATCTCCTGCTAAAGTAACCTTTGCTTGTGCGATCGCCTCTACTGCGGCGATCATGGCCCCCAGACTACCCTTCATGTCCTGACTGCCTCTACCGTAAATTTTGTTGTCCACAAGGGTAGGCTCAAACGGCGGAATCTCCATGCGCTTGGCGCTCACCGTATCCATATGTCCGTTTAGCATCAGGGATTTGCCTCCGCCTGCTCCCCGTAGGATCCCGACGACATTGACCGCGGTGTCGTTAATAGGTGTGACATGAACCTCCAGTCCTGCCGCCTCCAAACGCTCTCGAATAAATGCGGCGATCGCTTTCTCGCCCGGTCCATCCTCATCCAGGTACGGGTTCACCGAATCAATCCGAATCAAATTCTGTACCAATGAAATCAGTTCGCCTCGATTGATCGTCACGTTCATTTTGTCATCTCCTCCTCTTCTCGGCATGCACCTTCCCAGATGATACGTCTGTAGATATCCCGATCCGTATCCCCTTCCGTACTAAAGCACAGAACAACGGAATTTTCATTCAAGCCGAGCTGCTCACGCTGTTGATGATACATAGGCTTGCTCATCAAGGCAGCAAGAAGCCCTACCCCGACTGCTCCACTTTCCCCACTCACAATGGAAGGGTCGTCTCCAGCCGGTGCCGCAAGTAGGCGCATGCCGTTTGCCGCCACGTAATCGGCACAGCTGACGAAGAAGTTTGCATGCCCCTGCAAGATCTCCCATGCCATCGGATTCGGCTCACCACATGCTAGACCCGCCATAATGGTTCCTAGCTCGCCCGTAGCTGCATGTGGTTGTCCGTCGTTCTTTTCTGCTGAGAGGACCATGCAATTGGCGCTATGCGGCTCGACGATCACGGTCGTTAGGTCTTTATTTGCTTGTGCTGCTACGAAATGTCCCAAGACTGCGGCGGCCATGGAGCCGACACCTGCCTGCAAGAACAAATGCGTCGGCTGTTTGGCGTCAGTGAGGGCTGTGAGTTGTTCCATGGCCTCTGCTGCCATCGTCGTATAGCCTTGCATGATCCACGTGGGAATGGTCGTGTAGCCTTCCCATGCTGTATCTTGAATCACTTGCCAACCACGTTCCTTCGCCATTTGTTCTGAGAGACGCACGGCTTCATCGTAGTTTCCATTGATGACGTGGGCATGTGCACCCGCCTCCCGTATCGCATCTACCCGTTGCTGGGCGGATCCTTTGGGCAAATAAACAACGGCATGCTGTCCGAGCGCTTTAGCAGCCCATGCAACTGCCCGTCCGTGATTGCCATCTGTCGCAGTGACGAAGGTGACTTCTCCGATTCGGTCTCTCATTTCTTGGGAACATAATGCTTCAAAGGTCATCTCTTCTGTTGATTTCCCCAGCTTTTCGCACAAGAAACGAGCCATCGCATAAGAAGCTCCCAGAACCTTGAAGGCATTGAGACCAAATCGCTTGGACTCATCTTTTACAAGTACCTGATCTACTCCCAGCTCACGTGCTAGTACAGGCAATGTAACGAGGGGAGTCGGCTCGTAGTTTGCAAGAGATTCGTGAAAGGCTTTGGCAAAACGGGTTTCTTTTTCGGTCAAATAGGTAGGAATGCGAGAATTCTCGCTATTTTTTCTATTATTTTTCACAACGTAGATTGGTGGGCGTTTATCCATCGATGGGTTCCTCCTCGGGTGGTTTCATCCTTTTTGATAGAGCAAGGATCGTGCCAACAGTGCGAGGCGTGGGTGGCTTATTAGTTTGGTGGTAACCGTATCAAAATGAGATTAAATTGTATCATTTTGATACTTTAAGTCTTGTTTTGATACTCGTCATTCTAGCTGCTGTGGTGGGAGGAAACAGGAGAAAACGCTCCAGCTTCTTGGGTCACCAGCTTGGGGGATTGACTGCACGGCTCCATGGAAAAAGCGAAACCGCGTCCAAAGTAGAGGTTCAGGGATGCTTTTCAGAGGTGGACGCTTAAAGGCGTGTTTCGCTTTTTCCATTGCGCCTCGGTAGGTGCCCCAAAGATCTTCGCTTATTTCTCCTGTTTCCTTACGAACTGTTGGTTTTCAGATAGGCTTTGAAAGATTGTGTACAAACCATTCGCTAGGCCAGAGAAGAATATTTCCAGTCCTAGCGACTTTCGAAGTCCATCCCAGCTTTGCGGGGATTTGCGGGCAAAAGAAATGCAACATGCCCCTGCGACGGAGCGGCTACCACTTTTTCGTTTCCACGCAAATCGCTGCGGAGCGGACAGTCTCACACTTCCTAGCAGGACGTAGCCCGGAGTGTAGACTGGAAATATTCTTCTCTCCACCGCAGCAACTACAAGTTCGGTCTGGATTTATATGCTATATTTTTATTAATCTCCAAAGTACTGAGATGGATTGATACATAGCACAGAAGTCAGGAGTTAAGAAGGAAGGATGAAGGAAATGCCAATTCACAAGCAATCTCGTTCTCCTATTGGTTCTATTAGAGAAGATGGTCGTTATCCCATCGACCTGACTGGCCCACAGAGCCACACGCTTGTTCTCAAGCCCGGCGTAGGGAGCCTCTCCATTGGACCGTCACAATTGGGCAATAAAGCAGACCTTCACATCGATCCCTATACACCTATCAATTGGAGCGTATTCGATTCTTTTGCCACACCAGCTGGATCGCCCTGGCCGCGAGTTCTGTACTACACAGGTAGCGACACAGGCTTCTTCGACTGGGCCAATGAACGCCCCATTGAAGGAATGTCATGGGTTCCAATCCTGCCTAATGACATAGTCGTGGACGCCAGCCATTCCAAATTGCACGACTTGTCTATCGAACTGGACAAGTTTGAAAGCCGTTTGCATCTAAAACTCCCGAAGCACTTGGTCTCTGAATATTTCCGTCTGAGTGTAGCTGGCGATCTATCGCGTTTCTCTGTCGATGGCGACATGCCATACTCTCTGACACTGAAGCCGGGCACCAGCCGCCGCAAGAATAAGGATCCCTTCTTGCTACCCGATCTGGGCGAGCTGCATCAGGTCACGAGCCTGACGCTTCGAAACGAACCGCTGGCGCAGCCTATCTCACTGGAGTGCCTAAGTCGATTTCAGAATCTTACATCACTGAGTTTGTGGGGGAATTTCTGCGATTTGGACTTGCTAGCTCGTCAGTCCCAGTTAACGAATTTGGAGCTGCGCTTCATGCCTGATCTGGGTGACTTGCCGCCATTACATGTGTGGCCTTTGCTTGACAGATTTATCGCCTATAACGTGGAGGAGATTGCTGGCAAGCGACTGAGACAGCAAATGAAAGCGCGAGCTAAGACCCGCCCGTGGACAGGCTACGCTTCAGTGAGCCAATTACGGAAGCCTGAGTGGTGGACGACCGAGTTTGGCCGCCCATTTTCATCCTGGCCGAAACGTCTGGCCAAGCTGGCTAATGAAGCTTATGACGTTGCACAAGCGGCCTTGGCTCAAGCCCGCAGCCTTGCTGATGCGGAGGCAGCCATTACCGCCTTCACCGTGCGTTTCAACACCCTCAAAGGTATCGAAACCATTGAACGAGAAGACCTTGGTGAAGCTGTATGGCAACTAAGCCAGTCTGACCACCAAATCGGCCAGCCTATAACGGAGGAGACAGCTCAACGCTGGTTCGACGCAGCACGCGATTACTGAATAAAGTGAAGCAAGGTTGATAATAAGTTTTAAGGCCATCCTTTGCGGGATGGCCATTTTTGAGTTCGTTGTATTTGACGCTCGTTCTCCGTTCGTTTAATCAAGCTGTAAAGAAACCTATTTTTTTCGAAAAATAATTCATTTCGGATTTACTTGAAACAAAGCCTCCGGTTTGGAGGCTTTGCTTCTTCGGCCCAATTATTCGCTTCTCAAGATGTGCTCGATTCGCTTTTCTGGCACGACCCAGATCACAGCAACGAGTACGTAAAAGAAACCGGAAACCCATGGACCCACATACGCGGTCAATATTGCGAGCAAGTAGAGAAAAGGAGATACTTTCACCTTCCAGTCTCTGCCCATTGACTTTACGAATGCGGAATCACCGGAATGCTGGCTAATGATTGCGAGCTGGAGAAACCTGTAAGAAGTCGCTGCAAGCAGAAGAACGATCCCGTACAATGCCATCGGGGCGGGGGCAAAATGGCTTTCCCCCATCCAGGCGGTCGTGAAGGGAATAAAGGATAGCCAGAAAAGCAATATCAAGTTGAGCCACATCAGCCGCCCGTTCATTGTTCGAATCATGTGCAACAGATGATGATGGTTGTTCCAGTAGATGCCGACATAAACGAAACTAAAGATGTAGCTAAGCACTTTTGGGCCTAGTTCGATTAACGAATACCAGTCTTGGCCTTCCGGTACTTTGAATTCTAGCACCATGATCGTAATGATAATCGCCAGTACGCCATCGCTGAACGCTTCCATCCGGTTTGCTCTCATTTGGTGATCACCTGTTTCCCTTTTTACGTGCTTCATTGATCTATAGATATCTGTAGTTATTCTATATGTTCTGCATAATGGCAAGCACCACCTTTTCGCTAATGAAGGACCGAAAAAATTGTTACGAACATTCCCTTGCGTTTCTGGCCGAATTGAACCGCAGGATCGCTGCGGAGCGGACAGTCTCCACTTCCTAGCAGGAAGTAGCCCGGAGCGTAGACTGGAAATATTCTTCTCTCCACCGCGTCCCTGAATCTAGAAATAATTACCTGCTTAACTCTCTCAGGTGGCTTTATCGAACAGAATGACTCTATGCGTTTCGCTCTTCATCCTCAGCAGATGGCCATCCACCCCATAGATGGTTCAAGTGCCCATCTGGATCACGAAACGTAAAGCTATAGCCCCCGCCTCTCTTATACGTCATTTCACCTACTTCGATTCCTTTGCTTTTCAGTTCCTCATAAACCTCATGGATTTGGTCTACCTGCAAAGAGATGATCGGTTGGGCTTGTCCGGCCATATCGGTAAAGTCCAAACGCGGAACTTCCGGACAACGAATGAGTCCGAGACCTACTCCGCCTACGTTCAACCAAGCCTCGTTGTCTCCAGGTGAAAATTCGAAAGTAAACGGAATGCCAAGCACCTCCCGATACCACTTTATGGATACCTCCAAGTTTTTGACTGGTAGCTGTACAACCGCAAAGTTACGTACATGAATACTCATTTGTGTTCGCTCCTTTATTTCCAATATACGTTCACCCTCATAAACGAAAGAAAAGAACAAAAAGAAACGGGTACCTCTACCATTTCTGAAAAAAATGCAGCAAATGTCCATCCGGGTCACGAACAGCAAAGAAAAGGCGATCGCCTGCTACCGAAACCTTTTCCACGCTCACGCCCTGCTCTGCGAGGCGCAGGTACGTTTGACAAATCGCATAGGCATCCCCCGCACGAAAAGCAGCCAAAAATTGCTCGAACCCTTCTTTTGATACCAATCCAGACGAATCACGACGTCCAGCTTTGTCGATTTTCTTTTTGCTGGATGGGCTTTCATCCTGTCTGTATTGCTCTGCCAACACGAACAAGCGCTGGCGTGCCCTCTTCACACCTTCCTTCACTGCCCCTACAGTCGTATGCAGCAATGTGGCTGTTTCCTGCGCCGTAAACGAAAAAATGTCCATCATGAGAATCAGCACCATCTGTCTGGCATTTAGACGATCAGCCAGTTGCTCGAACACCTCTCTCTGCACAAACGCATCGGTTACAGTGGGCTGATGCAGATAGATCGCTTCATCAAACAGGGCGGGATGCTCATTCGCCTTTCCTTTCCGGCAATGATCGATCCAAGCATTCGTGGCAATTTGCCTCAAAAATGCCTTGGTCAGTTGTCTGCCTGGAGCCTTCTGCAAGGAACGATACACCTTCGTCAATGTTTCTTGCAGGAGATCCTGCGCATCCCAGTCGTTTTTCGTGAGGGACAAGCAATGCTTTTGGATATCCGCAAGTAAAGGTTTTACGCGCAAAAAGGAAGCCTCTTCCTGATCCGCTCCCATACTATCCCTCCAAAACCTTTCTGACTATTCACATTTATTTTCAATAAAAGAAGGAACGCTGTCAAACAAAAGAAAACGACCGTCCAGAACGGATTTTTCCCGCTCAGGACAGTCGCTACGTTATTTCCTGCCAATCAACACAACCAAGTCTATCGTCATGTCCGCTCCTGCCAAGTCAGACACCCGTTCCAACTGCTCAGGTGTAGCCCCCCATGCCAACGGAGTCATCTGGAGCAGGGAAGAAAGACTCCCTTCATCCAGTCGGAACTGATACTGAATCCGTTCTTTGCCGATTAGCTGGAAGCTGGCTTTGAAGTGATCGATCGTACGATGATTCGCATATTTTGTTTTTGGTGTCTCTTGATACAAGACTTCTCGTAGTTCTCGCAAATAGTTGGCTTCGGGAATGACTTTGATCATCCGTCCATCATCAGCCAGGAGTCTATGAAACTCATCCGAATTGGATGGAGATAACAGATTGAAAATGTAAGGAAACTGTCTGTCGGCAAACGGCGCCTTCGTCAAATCGCCAACGCACCAAACTACTTCTGGATCGCTCTTCGCCGCGAGCATAACTCCCTCTTTGGCGAGATCGACACCCACTCCGATAAAGGGGACTTCGCTCGTTTGCATCACTCTCTGCCGAACCTGCGACAGATGATAGCCTTCGCCACATCCTGCATCCAGTACATACATCTGGCTTTCCTCGGGTTCTGTAATATGCAGGATGACTTCGCTTAACACGTCATACAATGGATCAAAAAAACCTTGCTCCATTATCGTCCTTCTCGCTGCGAACATTTGCTTGTCATACTTTGTTTTGTAGGTTCGCGTAGCCAAGTGAACATAGCCGTGCTTGGATAAATCAAAGCAATGATGATTGTTGCATACCAAGCTGGATGCAGGTACGTTGCGCATAGCTGCCTGGCAAATTGGACAACGAAAAATCTCCACATGCTGAGAGATAGCTGTAGACATCAAAAAAAGCACCCCATTCATTCGTATTTCGGTGAATGAAAAAAGGCACAGTCAAATAAACCCCAAGCATTTTCAAAAAAATGCGGGATTACGTTGATCTGTACCTCACATTACCGATTACGAACGAACTGGATCATAACCATAACAAGTAACACTCCTGACCTTCAATCGAATGAGCGACTCGCCCAACTATGATTGTAGCACAGTAGAGAAATATACTGTTACTGGTATTATAAAGTGTTGGTGCCGGAAAGCAGGGAGAGGGCAGGAACTCCGTTTTGCTTCCTGCCCATGCTCCGCTCATGAATGCCGATGGTTGCGTTCATTCCAGCAGCATGACCTCATCGTATTTCATCATGATGCTTCCTTCCTTGTACTCCCCCACTTTTGGCACATTCACCAGACCCTTTATGTTTTGAAGAAGCGCACGCACGCTGTTCACTCCGCTTTCGTGCGCATGCGGATATCCGCCGCCAAAACGGGGATTGATCTCCGACACAACGTACTGATCTCCCACCAAAAAACAATCGATGTCAATTGGCCCACGCGGCTCTAGGACACGAATGAGTTCCTTCGCTAGTGATAGCAAACGCGGATCTTTTACCGCGAGGGAGCGATCCGTCTCCCCCGCCCGCATTCGCAGCTTTTTGCGGGTGAAAAGTGTCACCAGCTCTCCCGAGATCAGATCCACATAGCCATCCACTCCGTACTCCTCTGCCTGTAAGAACGGTTGAATGACGACATCCTCCGTTTTTTCCATGAGCGCGGACCATTCTTGATCATTCTCCACACGTGTGATGCCCAAACTGGCACTTCCATACCGCGGCTTGACGATCAATGGATACATAATCTGCCCTGCAAAAAGCGCTGCTTGTACCTCGTCCATTTTGGTAAAGGTGGGAATGGCGGGAATCTGATGCGCGGACACAAACTCATACGTTGCCCATTTATCCAAGCACATCTCGATTACATCCCGGCTGGACACGATTACCTCGATGCCCTCCATGTAGAACCGATCTGCATGCGCAGCCAACAGTGTCAGCTCAGGGTCAATTAAGGAGAGGATTGCCTTGATCTCGTACCGTTGGCAAATTTGTAGCAGGGCATCGAGATAACCAGGATCATCAATACGCGGCACCTGCTCATGATAATGAGCAGCGTACAGGGCGGGGGCCGTCGGATCACAATCGACTGCGATGATTTTGCCAGTGTCACCCCATTCTCGTACAAAATAGTGGAGCAGCTTGACTCGCCTGCCTACACTGGTCACAAGTACGTTCATTCAGTTCACGACCCCCTGCTTGTCAACGTGAAAACGATAAACCGATTCGGGAATGAATTGTTGGAGAGTCTCTTTTCCTCTGACAATGATCGCTTCTTTTCCATCGATGGCGAGAACCGGCGGCCTCTCCCGAATAAAAGGTGGATTAAAGACAAGCGTATACGCCCCTACGTGTCCGAAGACAAAATAATCCCCGATATCAGGCAGAGGCCCCGTGTAGCCTTGAAGCAAATAATCTTTTTCCATGCACGTATACCCGACAACATGATAGCTCGCTTCGGGAACTGACTTGCGGTTGCACACAAGTCGGGCTGGCAAGAGGTGCGCGTGCATCGTCGGCTTGATATTGTGAATGCTTCCATCCACGAGAACAAACCGCTCTCCTCTGTTTTCTTTTACATCGATGACTTGGCACACGAAATCAAGGGCATCTGCCACGAGTGAAATACCTGGCTCCAGAATTAGCAACGGCGCATGATCCAGCTCTGCCAGCTCCTCCTTCATAACTGACGTAATCGCTTCGGCGTACTCCTCAAAGGTTGGTGCAGTCGTCATCCCAAACGAGGTCGGGAGCTCGCCATAGAATCCGCCTCCCATATCGAGAAAAGCAAGCCGCTCGCCCAGAAGCTGCTTCCCCACACGGCATAGATGGCGCGCAATTTGGCGATACACACCGACACTGCGATTGGTGGAAAAGTGTCCATGTAACCCGACTACATGCACATTCGGGGCGACAGCCAAATGGCTCAGGGCTTTTTCCAAATTGCCGTTTTCGACGCAAAAGCCAAATCGACTGACCTCGTACCCATTTTGCAGAGGACTGACTCCACCCCTGGACAAATCCACATTAATCCGTAGCCCAATCCGAAACGTCTTCTCGGGATACCGCTTGGCGTAGGCCACCACCCACGGAATTTCCGAAAAGGAATCCAGATTGATCAGGCTCCCCTGCTCCAGGGCAAGGTGAATGTCCTCTTCCGTTTTGAGCGGGCCGTTAAAAATGATGGACGCAGGATCGACGCCGAGCTTCAGTGCCAATTCGTACTCCAGTCGAGAAACGACTTCTGCATGCGCCCCTAACTGATGCAGCTTTTGGCATAAAAACGGCAAATAATTGGTCTTATACGAATACGCGACGACCACATGCTCATAGCGTCGAGTAAAAGCCCGTTGGAAACGACGATAGTTCTCGGAGAGCTTCACTGTGTCCAGTACGTAAAAAGAAGACGAGCACAGACTACGCCATTTTTCTATCTGCTCATAACTATACATGGCGCACCCCTTGCTCCTGGTTCAGGAGGCAGTTCGTGATAACACCGATGACTCGCTCCTGCTGTTCAGCGGTCAAGCTGGAACCGGACGGCAAGCAAACACCTTGGGCAAATAGCCGATCTGATACACTCTCATCAGGTTGGTGCGGATAGTATTGGCACTGCGCGAACAACGGTTGCAGATGCATCGGCTTCCACACGGGACGGGCTTCAATATTTGCTTTGCCCAGTGCATCGATCAGTTGTGTAGCAGAGAGGGGTGTGTCCGCTGGATTCAGTGTCATCACCGTCAGCCATCGTGTGGATCGCCCTGTCGCCGGCTCTGGCATAAACGAAATACCAGGCAATTGTCCGAGAGCTTGTTCATAACGTTTGTAAATCCCTCGCCTTGCCTCGATTCGCTCCTCCAAAACGTGCAGCTGCCCCCGGCCAATTGCCGCCAATACGTTGCTCAACCGATAGTTGTAGCCCATCTCTTCATGCTGGTAATGCCTGGCTGGCTCCTTCGCCTGCGTCGACCAGAAGCGCGCCTTTTCGATCGCCTCAACGTCATCGGAGACGAGCATTCCACCACCTGAAGTCGTCATAATTTTATTGCCATTAAATGAAAAGGTCCCAACATGACCAAAGGCACCGCTCATTCTCCCTTTGTATACAGCCCCTAACGATTCTGCGGCATCTTCCACCACGCACACTCCATACTGCTCACAAAGCGCAATCAGCTGCCCCATTTCCGCGCTCTGCCCATATAAATTAACGATGACCACCGCCTTGGGCAACTTGTCCGCTGCTGCCGCTTCCCGCAGGGCTCTCTCTAATGCCAGCGGTGACATATTCCAAGACTCTTCCTCGGAATCAATGAATACCGGAGTTGCTCCCTGGTACAGAATCGGATTGGCACTGGCAACGAAGGTGAGACTGGAGCAGAACACCGTATCACCCGGAGCAACGCCTGCTAGCCTAAGCCCGAGATGGATAGCAGACGTACCAGAGGAAACAGCCAGTGCAGCTTTTACGCCCACATACTGGGCAATCTCTCTCTCAAAAGCATCGACGTGTTCCCCCAACGGCGCGATCCAATTGGAGGCAAAGGCGTCTGCCACCAAGTCCCGCTCGTCCTCCCCCATATGTGGCGGTGATAAAAAGATCCGCTGCTGCACACTCATTTCGACGTCCCCCCATTGCGATAGGCAGGAAAAAAATCTTGCTCGCCAGCCTGATCGACCTGTAGTTTTTGGCACAAAGCCAAATACACTTCCTCATCGTGAACTTTCTTGCCCATCCAGTAAGCAAAATGATTGCCATTTGCAAACGAGGACTTGAAACGGAACAAGCCATCTCCGTCCAGATTCCCTCCTCCAAGGAGAAGCAGCTCCGCTCCATCCAGCTTTGCCTGCTGGATCATGGCGTCGAAGAGGAGGTGGTTGACGCCAAGCGCCATGTCTTCCGTATGTGATGCCCCTAGCTGATAATGGGCAAATTGATTTCCACTGTGCAAAAGCACTCCCGCCACCGGCCGATCCTCATGCATGGCAAGCAGAAGCCGCGGATTGCACAGTGCTGTTTTTTTCATGAGTCCTAAAAAAAATTCTGGAGCATAGTAGTAGATCGCCGCGGCTTGGTTGCGGTCCATCGTCTCCCGATGCAACTGGATAAAAGAAGGAAGCCAATCAGTTCCGCCCAATGTAACCCGGACGTCGTTTGCTGCGGCCTTCCTCATATTTCGTCCCACGTTTTGCGTATAGTGGGCACGAATGTATGCAAGTGTGGGGCGCAAATCGACTGCCGTTACCATTCTCACCAGATCCAGTCGCATTTGACCCACGAACAGCTCCGCATTCCCCAGCAACGGATGAAAGCGAACCGTTTCCGTCAGGTAGTTTTTGTACCGACAGTAGACATGGAATTGCTCCTGGAACAATCGAGCAGCCGTCTGTCCCCCCACGACGAATGGCCCTCCGTATCCAATCGAAACCAAATCGGCATAGCCAGGAATCCACTCATCCAGACGTCTGACCAAATACGGGTAGAAAACCTCGTTCTCCCCACTCTTGAAAAAAACAGCTTCTGGCGTGCCCTGCTCCATTTTGGCGTACAGCTGTACGTATTCTTTCGTGTAGGACACATCTAATTTTAAAAACCGTTGCAAATATTCGGTCCAATCATCCAGTTCCGAAAGTACGATCAGGCTCACATGCTTCCCTCCCAGCGCGCTCTGTGTTTTCACTCCCTCTGAAGTCTTCTACCGTGACGCTGCCCTGCTGATTTATGCCTGTCGATTGAAAAACGCGCTTGATCGTCAGACCGATGATCCGCATATCCAGAAAAAAGCTGCCATTTTCTACATACCAGACGTCCAGCTCGAACTTTTGCTCCCAGTCAATCGCATTTCTCCCATTGACCTGCGCCCAGCCTGTAATCCCCGGCTTTACGTCGTGTCGCTTCAACTGCCGTGGCGTGTACAGGGGCAGGTACTCCATCAGTAGCGGTCTCGGTCCTACGAGGCTCATTTCACCACGAAGCACATTCCATATTTGCGGCAGTTCATCCAAGCTATACTTGCGCATAAGCGTTCCGAATGATCCCAGTCGCTGCTCGTCAGAGAGAAGCTCTCCACTCTCATCGCGTTCATTGGTCATCGTGCGAAATTTATAGATGAAAAATGGTTTTCCGTGCAAACCTGGTCTCTCTTGTACAAACAAAACCGGAGAGCCCAGCTTCCAGCGGATGAGCAGACTCACTAGCAAAATCAAGGGGGACAGAATGACGAGCATCAGGAAGGAAACGCAACGATCAAACAAGGACTTCATGCCGCACCTCCTGTTGATTCCACTTTGCTGCCGCTTCCTCCATGCTGAGGCTCTGCATGCCGTACCTCTCGCGCAACATGGCGTAATGCTGGAGGATTTCCTCCAAAAAGGACAAATTCTCTTCGATGTGACTCCCAAAGTTCTCCGGATGCCACCACAGATGATACAAGCGCTTGTGCTCCGCCGTATGAGTCAGGTCGCATTTGATTCTCTTCATGCGCCATTTTTCCAACCTCTGTAGGCGAGGAGAATAAGGACGCAAAAACCGGCTGGATGGAACATCGACCATTCCCTCTGGACTACGCCGCAATGATTCATAGTTGTTATGACCGGAGAGATTTACATACGCATCCATCAGTCGCATGGCTCGTTTGAACAATGTCTCTTCGGTAGCCCCTCTTGTGTGATACATCCAAGACTGCTCGTTGCCGCGATAGGAACGGAACCCCTTTTTCTTGCACAAAGATAAATAGGCAGGCTGTACCTGATTCCGCGGAAAAACGATGCTGGAAGATGAGTACCCTTTTTTGCGAGTGACTCTCTGAAAAGAGTCAAGGTCAGCAGCAAAAGCAGCGGGAGTCTGACCCGGCTCTAGACAATAATAGTGGGAAAGAGTGTGGCTTCCGATGAATTGATGCGGGTAAGAGGAAATCAGCTTGATCAAGGAAGGAGCAAAGTGATACGGATCGACCTGCTCATGCTCACCGATCGCATCTGTGTCCAAATAGGGATAGGGTGACAGCTTATCATCGGAATACGCCGGGAGATGCCGTGGGATGACGCCTGCTAGCTCCTTGCGCGACTCGCAAAACAAAAAACCGACAGTAGCCCAGGTGACGTGCATTTCATACTTGGCAAACAGCTCCAAAAGTGCGGGGATCACTTGACGAACACCTAACAAATTTTGCTCATATGACTGAATGGTTCTCTTGTCTCGGACGCCCCAGTAAAGTTCAAAGTCTAGGGAAATGACGAATGCTCCCGTCTTGTCCAATCTTCTCCGCTGCCTCCTTTCTCCTGCCCTCTTTCTTCTCGTAGCTGACCAGTCAGTTGGGCAAACAAGGCCACCTGCTTCGCAAGGACTGTTCGCTCATCGAAGTGCTCAAGCGCGATGCTGCGGCTATTCTGCCCGAATGCTTCTCTGAGTCTGGAATCAACTACGAGCTTTTTTAAGGCTGCATACAAGGGACACACTTGTTTCGGTTCTACTAAAAATCCGTTGACACCATCCCTGACTTCTTCCCGACATCCACGGATATTCGTGGCGACGATTGGTTTTGCCATCGCCATCGCCTCAATGATGGATCGAGGCAGTCCTTCGCGATGAGAGGGAAGAACAAATATATCGCTGGCGGCCATCAGCTCTGGGATGTCTGTGCGGAATCCAGCCAAAATGATTTGCGGATGCTGGCGGCAAAGCCCTACGAAGTCTTGACCTCGCTGATCGCGTTCACTGGAAGACACGTCCCCCACCAACAAGAGGCGCAGGCGCGGAAATTCGCCCGCCAGCTTGCGAAAGGCTTCCAACAGCTCAAAAATCCCTTTCTCCGAGACCATACGTCCTACATAGGTGATCACCACATGCTCATCCCGCAGCCCCAGAGAGGCCTTGATAGACTTGACCTTTTCTCTCGTTACGTGTCGCGGGTGAAAGCGTTCTGTGAGATCAACGCCGTTGCCAATGTGCAGAATCCGCTCCGTCTTGGAGGAGAAGCTATCCTTCACGCTCAACTCGTAATCCTCTCGACTCTGAAGTAAAAGATAGTCAGTCATATGCCGGGCAAACCATTTTTCCAGCGTGTAGTATATCTGATACGTACTTTTGCTCATGCCCTCATGAAAGAAGTAGCCATGTGCTGTGTAAATGACATGTGGCACTCCTGCCAGCCTTGCCGCCACGCGCCCGAGAACAGCGGCAATCGGCGTATGGACATGCACGACATCATACTTCTCCCTTTTCATTAGTCGATACAATGCCCCAATTGTCACCAAATTGGAAATCGGGTCGATCTTTCGCTTAATGGGGATACTTTTGAGCGTCAATCCCTTTGCTGTTAACACATCAAAGCGCCCCGTATCCGAACACGCGGTATGCACCTCGTAGCCTTCACCCATCAGCTTTTCAATCAGGGGAAACAGCAAGCTTTCTACAGAGCGGTCAATTGCGCATACTTGCAAGATTTTTTTCAAGCAGATCACCGCCATTTTTGATCTGACGCGTATTGATTTCGGCTGTCACGAAATACAGCGCGAGCATGATCCAGAAAAACGTTTCGCGAATTCCGTTATGAGTGAGTCCGTACAAAATTTGGAAGACAAGTGGATACCAAGCAACCAATCGATGCCCACGGACCGCCCCATAAATCATGAGAATGAACAACACCGTGCCCATGACACCGTAGGAGAAGAACAGATTGGCTAAGGTAGAATGGAGTTCCAATGAAATGCTGCTGTTAAATCGATCGTACATCCCTTCCCCTGCTCCGAACAAAATGTACTCCGGATGGTTGGCAATCCGGTCATAGCCCCGCGCCGCCAAATTGTCATCCGAATCTTCCCCGAGTGATACCATTCGCTCTTCGATTTGTGTGTAAATAGATGCATCGCTCAGTACGTTTTCGTTGGTGTACAAATAGATGAAGAAGACAGTGAAGGACGAGATGAGCACACAAAGCAGATTCATCCAAAACAAGCCCGTTCGTTCTTTGATGGAGAGGAGCAAAAAAACGAGGTACATCCCTACAGCACTAATGATCGCTGCTTTCGACAAGGATGCTGCAATGATACTAAACGCCGTGCCGATCGCAATAAAGAGAGGTAGGGTCTTCACAGGTACGAAGCGAGCACACAGCAGGCATATCCCCATGCACAAAAGCCCAAAATAGCCGAGCTGGTTCGGATTGTTGAAGAACAAGGATTGCCTGAACTCGTCACTATCCGGTGACAGTCCTGACACGAGAATGAATGCCTGAATGAGCAAGGAAGTGGACGTAGCCAGGAAGACCCATTTGACGTACTCTTGAGGGTTGCGCCTGAACAAAATAACCAGGGCAAGCATCACGGCGCCGTTGTACATATACCACTTGGTCGAGCTGAATACATCCATTTCCCCGCCGAGTGCAATCGTCCATATGCCATTCACCATCATAATGTCGTACAAAAACAGAAAGGTAAGGAAGAGAAAAAGTCCGAGTCTGCGGTTAATGCGACCCAGGCGAAACAAGAAGCTGTAGCCGATCAAGATGAGCATAATAAAATCGGCGATTTGCGGATTGCCACTTGGGAAGAAGTAGAAGGGCTTGAGCACCACATATAGCAAAAGTAGAACCTTGTCCGGTGAGAGCTTCTCCTTGATCATCATTCACCTGTGCGCCAGATGGTTGGTGAATTGCAGGATTCGCTGATAATCCTCCCACGTATCAACCTCTGCCCAAAACAATCCCGGTGGTATTCGTGCGACATATACATTCCTTTCGCCCAAAAAAGAATAGAGGACATTTTCCCACCACAGATCATACTGCTTCTCCTGAATCAACCTTTGTAATCGACGCAAAAATATCGGCAGAAAGCTCTCGTGTAGTTTGGCAATTCCAACGTATTCGCCAGTTGTCTCTTCCAGCGAGAGTCCCTTCCCATGACGAATCAGCAGTCCGTTTTCATAACCAAATTTATAATCTCCCTCATAGCAACGGGCTGGATCAGCATACATGACGGGACACGCGGTCTCTTGCAACACGACTTCCAGTACCTTCGATTCAAAGTAAACGTCGGCGTTCAACAGCAAGCAGTCGCTTCCTTGCAAAAACTCGCGGGCGAACCAGAGGGACACCATACTATTCGTCCGATCATAAAAAGGATTGTGATAAAAACGAATAGGTTCATCTCTGAGCAACTCGGTAATCACGTTAGCTTGATAGCCCACCACCATCGCGATGTCTTCAATTCCGTGGCGCCTTAGCTCCGCTATCGTATTTTCAATGAGCGCTTGGCTTCCGATATCCACTGTGCACTTGGGAATTCCGTCAATTTGCTCGTTGATTCGTGACCCGAGACCTGCTGCCATGAGCAGTGCCTTCATCTGACTCCCCTCCTTCTTTCAGAGATGGCATGACGTATTTGATGTTCAGCTTCAGCTTGTACATCGATCTGGCCAGCCCAACAAACAGGTGGTAGAAGGACCATAGGAGCAAAAATAGCATCTGACCGCTGATTGCCCACAGAAATGCGGTAACCAGCACGCCCAACTGATAGCCCGTTTGGGTAAGAAAAAGGAAGACAAAAGCATCGATCCATTTGCTGCGCTTTCTCATAGAGACTGTTTCGTGAGAGATTTTCCCTTGACTAAAGACGAGATCGGAGCCATTGGTCGCCAATATCTCTGCAAAAATCGTGAGCAAAATCAAATAGAGCAGCCACGGACTCAACATCGCGTGATGATTCGTGATGCCGTATATCACACCGAATGACGCCAGATAGAGTGCATAGTTGAGCCCGATGTCCAGCCATTCTCCTCCCTTGCTCTTCTGGTTGCGCATGCGGGCTACTTCTCCGTCGACGCAATCCGCCAAGTAGCACACCTGACAGAAGAAGCAGCCGAGCAGAAAGGATGCCGCCGTTCCGTACATAAATGCTCCAGCGCTAAGGAGTCCGGCGACAATCCCCCCAATCGTAATCGCGTTGGGGGATATTTGTGTTTTTCGGGTCAGCAATAAACTCACATAGATGGAGATGCGTCGTGTGAAGTAGTACGACCAAAATTCCTCCCTGCTCCACGGCTTCTGCACCTGCACACGGCAATAGCGGGTCTCTTCACTATCCCAAAACATAGACGGATACAGCTCATCCTTCACGGTAAGCCACCTTCTTCATGACCTCGTCTCCGAGAGCGAGACGGAATATTTTTCGGATAAAAACGGGATATACCACGTGCGAAAACCAAAATATTTGGATGCCCAATACGAAGCACAAAGATCTCGACAAATCAGGCTGATCGAAGTAGCAATGGCGGCCCCGATAATTCCATACAGCGGAATGAGACAAGCGTTTCCGATTATGTTCAGTGCAGCTGAACAGACAAGAATATTGCGGGCCGTTTTTTGATGTCCGGTCATCGTCAATAAGGGGATGACACTGCCTGTGCAAAAATTGACAAACTGCCCCATACACAAAATCACAAGGACGAGGCTCTCACTCGCAAACTCTTCACCAAAAAAAGTAAGCAACGGAACGGCGAATATCGCTACGAGCAGATTGAGAGGAGCAGAGGTGAAGAAAATGAGACGATTGGCAAACGCAATCATCTTTTTCAAGCCGTCCATATCATTACGTGCGTACAGCTCAGAGAACTTGGGAGAGAGGATCGTATTGATGGAAATCAGCGCAAAGCCCGTCACCATTGCCAGACGAATGACCACACTGTATACCCCAACTGTTTTTGCATCCGTAAAAATGCCCAGCATGATCATATCTGTCCACGTCATAATCAATTCCATCGACGCACTGAGATACATGGGCAGTGCGACTGCAATAATTTCCCTCAAGCCAACGCCAGGTTCTCGCGTAGTCGGCTCTACACCATTACGGAATCCTCGGCTCGTCGCATACCACTGCCCCATCCCATAGACAGCATTCAAGATAACAGCAGCTGCGAGCAGTTGAATCAAGAGCATCGTACTGGGTTCGAAAAAAGGAATGGCGATGAAAAGAAACGCCAAGTGCAGAAAACGCATACCGACGATATCGACAGTGATCGAGATAACAACCCGATGCAGTGCCCGAAACGCAGATGCATACAGCCTTGCGAGCGACACAAACGGAAGCATCCACGCGACGACTCGCAGTGCCTCTGCTGGCAGCTCCCCTGCAAACACGTAGGCGGACACCTGCTCTGAGAACACATGCAAAAGTACCCCAAGCACAATCGAAATCAGCGTCGCCCACAGCACTACTTTGTTGAATACTTCGGAAATCTGATAAAGCGAGCCTTTCGCGCGAAACTCCGAGAGAAAGCGGATTATGGCGGTATCCGTCCCCAAAACGGCCAGCACCATTCCGATGTTCATCAGGGTAATCGTCAGCGAATAGATGCCCAGGCTCTCGGCTCCATACTCTCTGGCAATGTAGAACTGCAAGAGATAGAGCAGTATGAAGCCAAGGAGCCGAAACAAAAACGTGAAGGCCGAGCCGCGAATCACTTCGTGAACATCGCGATCTTTATGCAGACGGTTCCATTGTCGTTGCCAAGCTAATTTGAGGGCATGCATGCTTACAAACGCCCCGCTTTCTGCTATGCGTTGTACCCATATCCGTAGTAGCCTTCTCTCTTCCCTACCTTCTTGTTGTTGAGAACAACACCGAGCAGATTGGCTCCTGCCGCTTTTAACTGCTCTACCGCTTTGACAGCAGAATCCCGCTTCGTCTTGCTTGCATCCACCACCATGACACAGCCGTCCATTTCCCTTGCCAGCACCATTGCGTCGCTTACGATTAATGGCGGGCTGTCGACAATCACAAAATCAAAATTGTGGCGCAGGTATGCCATCAATTCCAAGAGCCGTGGCGTTCCGAGCATTTCCGCCGGATTATGCGGGATTGGCCCTGCCGTAATGATCGACAGCTCTGACACGCCAGATGGTTGAATAATATCGTCAATCTGGCACATATCCGAAAAGTAAGAACTAATTCCGTACAGATTCGGCATATCAAAGGTGAAATGTACCCGCGGATTGCGCAAGTCAAAATCAAGCAGCACCGTTTTTTTGCGATCCTTTGCCATCATCAAGGACAGGTTGGCAGCGGTGATCGTTTTTCCCTCAGAAGCCCCTGGACTGGTGACTAAAATCGTTTGCATCAGCTTGTCGCCCATGGAAAACTGAATGTTTAAGCGAAGGGTACGGTAGCCCTCTACCAGCGGAGACAGCGGCTCCCAATGGGCGATCAGCTTTTGGTAACGATCATCAGGCTTCTGCCTTCTCATACTCATTCCTCACTTCCTCCACCTTGGGCTGGCGAAATGCCTTCCGCGTTTTTTTGTCAATCACCGCAATCGTTGCCAGTACAGGTAAGCCTAAATACTCCTCCACTTCTTTTTCCGATTGAAGTCGGGTATCTATCTGCACCAACAAGAAGACGACGACCATAGATGTTGCCAACCCGAGGACAAAGGCGATCACCGAATTGAGGATTGGTTTTGGACTCACTGGAATGGCCGCCGGATTGTTTCGGGCTTCTGCCAAAATATGCACGTTGTTCATGCTAAGCATTTTGACGACTTCTTCCTGAAAGGTCGTCGCGATTGTATTGGCGATGAGCACAGCTCTGCCCTGATCCGGATCTTCTACTGTAATGGAAATGACCTGCGAGTCCTTAACTGGCTCCACCTTCGTTTGAAGCAGCAGACCCTCCATCGTAGCGCCCGCCCCGATCACTTCGAGCACGCGCTCCATCACCCGCGGACTTTCAATTATCACCCGATAGGTCTCAATCAATTTCAGATTGGAATCAATTTCCGCGACGGATAACATGCTCTCTACGGTTGAATCCAGCGAGCGATTCACTAATATCTCCGTCTTCGCCTGATAAATTGGTGTCAGTAAATAGAAGCTCACGAGCGCTGTTCCGATGGTGCATAAAGACGTAATCAAAAGGATCAGCTTCCATCGCTTCAACAACATCAGAAGTATTTCACGAAGATTAAGCTCCTCATTCATCCTGCTTCCCCCTTTGCCCCGCCATGCTGTCACTTCCTTCTTTCGGCAATTGTACGGGAGGTTCGATTTGTTTTTGAAAAGTTGAAAGACTCTCGGTCAACCTCTCACGCTCTTGCGGGCTGACGATATAGTAGTAGATTCCATTGATCATTTGACCCTTTCCTTCCAAACGAATCGTCTCGACGGAGGTAACTGCCGTGCTGTAGCTTAAGGCAAGCTGTTTCATCACATCAAAGGTCATGTTCGTTTTCACGTATTTCTCCATCGTCGCAAGGACGTCATTCAATCGGGTAGGCGCTGCAAGGGTTACACCTTTGTCCAGCAATGCCTTGATGATTTCCTGCTGTCTTTCGTTGCGCCCGAGGTCGCCTCTCGGATCTTCGTAGCGCATGCGAGCATAGACCAAGGCTTGCTTCCCGTCTAACTGGATGGGACCTACTGGAAAGGTGTAATCCGCATAAGTAAAGGCAAGCTTGTTGTTGACTTCCACTCCTCCCAGCGCATCGATCACACCTGCGAATCCTTCCATATTCGCGGTCACCACGTAATCAATGGGAAATTGGAGAAACTGTTCGACGGTGTCTACTGTCTGTTGCACTCCACCGAATGCATATGCGTGATTGATCTTATCCTGAGTACCTTTGTGAGCCATAGCGGTTCGCGTATCACGCGGTATGCTGAGGAGCAACGCAGATTTCGTTTTCGGGTTGACGGAGAGTACGAGGATGACATCAGAGCGCCCCTTGTCATTCTCTCGTTCATCAACGCCAAGAAGCAGCAGAGTGAGCGGTTCTTTGGACAAGATAGCGGAGTTCTCCACTTCAGCCGCAGACGTTGTAGTTGCTTCTTGGGAATTCACGGTCGGCGATTGCCTCACAGTAGCTGGTGCAGTCGCTACAGGTACCTCGACAGATTTCTGCGTGCGGACAGGGAGATACATTTTACTGGCCGTTTCTTTTAACGACAGATAGACATACACACCATAGCCACTCAAGCTGATGAGACAAATCAATCCTCCCCATACAAGCAGCCGCTTCCACTTTATCAAGGCAATCTTTTCCTTCCATTTGCTGACGCTCATCCGATCGCCACTTGATAAGGGACTGGCGTAGACTCTTCCTTCACGTAAGAAGTGGATTGATAGCCAGGAACGATCCCTTGCAAAGTCTCGATAATGGTTTGTTTGTCCTCCATCGTCGCTCCCTTGTCTGCAATTTGCTCCAACCGGGCGATCCCTGCCAAGAGCTCATTCCAGGAAAAATCGAGCGGCTTCCCAATGAAGATGCGATTATGGCAAGTAGACGACAAGCCTTCTTCCTCCGTCAAAATTTCTTCGTACAGCTTCTCACCCGAACGAACTCCCGTGAATACAACCGGAATATCCTTACCGGGCTCCAAGCCTGCCAAGCGAATCAGGTCGAGGGCCATATCGACAATTTTGACCGGTTTCCCCATATCGAGAATGAATATCTCCCCTCCCTGAGCGAGTGCTCCCGCCTGGATGACGAGCTGGGCAGCCTCAGGAATGGTCATAAAGAATCTCTCCATATCTGGATGCGTAATGGTAATCGGTCCACCTGCCCGGATTTGATTGAGAAAAACAGGAACGACACTCCCCCTGCTCCCCAGGACATTTCCAAAACGAACAGCCGCAAAACGGGTAAGTCCGAAATGGTTATAACCCTGGATCAGAAGCTCAGCGATCCTTTTCGTGGCACCCATCACACTGGTTGGATTCACTGCCTTGTCCGTCGAGATCAGGATGAAATGAGAAACGCTGGTTTCCAGCGCGCATTCCGCAACGTTTTTCGTACCCAAAATGTTATTTTTTAATGCCTCACACGGGTTGTTCTCCATTAACGGCACATGCTTGTGGGCTGCCGCATGAAACACAACGGCGGGACGATACTCATGCATAATCGAAGCAATTCTTTGTCTGTCACGAATATCTGCAATCAGGCTGACCGTTTCCTGTTCAGGAAACAAACGCGAGAGCTCCAGGCTCATTTCAAAAATGCCGTTCTCTTCGTTCCCCAAGAGAAGCAGTTTCCTTGGACCAAATCTAGCTATTTGTCTGCAAAGCTCGGACCCAATCGAGCCGCCCGCTCCTGTCACAAGTACGACTTGCTGCCGCAAGTACCCCGTAATCTCTTCCAGATTGACCTGAACAGGCTCCCTTCCCAATAAATCCTCCAATGCTACATCCCGAATCATGTTCATCGTGATTTTTCCGCTGATGATGTCTGCTACATGCGGCAAAATTTTGACGCTCGCTCTCGTCGTTTTGCAAATGTCGAAAATCTCCTTAATCGTCTGCCGGGAAGCGGATGGCATGGCAATCACGATGTCTGATATGGAAAGTCGTTGCACGACGCGGGCGATGTCAGCCCGATTCCCTACAACTGGCAGGCCGTACACACGCAGATTTTGTTTGCTGGGCTCATCATCGATAAAAGCCACTGGACGTAGCTCCGACAAAGGCGAGGTTTTCATCTCCCTGGCTACGAGCACACCTGCGCTACCTGCCCCGATAATTAATGTGCGCCTGCGATCCTGGGTTCTTTTCTCCCGCTCTTCATACCACCACTTCCATACAAACCGGGAGCCTGTGATCCCGAACAAGACAAAGGCGAGCGTCATGAGAAAAAGTGAGGTGGGAAATCGGATGGACCAACCAAGCAGGTACGTCATTTTCAGTACCAGATAGAGAGCTAAAACGGAAAAGCTCGTAGCTAAAATGATCGAGACCAGTTCGCGAACACTGACATAGCGGAAAACAGCTCGATAGAGTTGAGCAAAGTGCATGCCTGTCACGACGAACAGTACGTGGCCCATCATCAAATACATAGGTTGATATTCGCTTATCTCCGCGAAAGAAAAATCAAATCGAACCAGGCAGGCCAACCAGACAGCCAAGCTGATAATTCCTGCGTCCGATAAGCTTAACCAGAATCTTCTCTTCCGGTAGCTCATATTCATCCGCTCCAGGTGATCGTTATTCAAAGAATGGTCATCATAAACGCCACAGACTAATTTCTGCCGGGCATGTTTCGCGATTTAGCACGCTTTTCACGTCTGCGATGACACCTTGCCCCTGATACAAGAGCCCTGCAAGCTCCTCCCATCCCAGGTGCAGATATCGCTCATGGGGTACGGCCAATACGATTCCGTGGGCAGGCTGCAGGTCTTCCCACTCTCGTAATTGAATACCGTATTCCTCTCTCGTCCGCTCTGGACAAGCCAATTCATCTGTCACTTGGACCTCTACTCCGAACTCCTTTAGTTCCTGAATAATGTCGATGACCCGACTATTGCGAATGTCCGACACGTTTTCTTTAAAGGTGATGCCCATGATCGTAATTCGCGAGCCTTGAATCGCAATATTTTGCCAGATCATTTGCTTCACGAGTGAGGTCGCAACGAACTTGCCCATTCCGTCATTGATCCGTCGTCCAGCCAGTATGACCTGCGGATGATAACCCACACTCTCCGCCCTGTATGTCAAATAGTACGGATCGACGCCAATGCAATGACCACCGACGAGTCCCGGAGAGAAAGGGAGGAAATTCCATTTTGTCCGTGCTGCTTCGAGTACATCTGCCGTAGAAATGCCCAAGCGGTCAAATATAATCGAGAGCTCATTGATCAAGGCGATATTGATGTCGCGTTGTGTGTTCTCAATCACCTTGGCTGCCTCAGCCACCTGAATCGAAGGCGCTTTGTGAATACCCGCCTCTACAATCAACCCATACATCTCGGCAATCGTTTCACACGTCTGGCGATCTTGCCCTGAAACGACCTTGACGATTTGGGACAATCTCCGTTCCCGATCCCCCGGATTAATTCGTTCAGGTGAGTAACCGACGAAAAAATCAGTCCCCGCTAGCTTTCCAGACGCTTGTTCCAATACAGGAATACAAATTTCTTCTGTTGCCCCTGGATAAACGGTCGATTCATAGACGACGATGGTCCCTGAAGTCAGATGTTGCCCAACGCTTTCAGATGCGAAAATGAGTGCCCGCATATCGGGCCGTTTCGCAGAATCGACAGGAGTGGGTACCGTGATGATGATAAAATCGCACGTTGCGAGACTTGCGGGGTCATCTGTATACGTGATGTTGGCTCGCTTTAGCTCATCCGTCGACATCTCTCCCGTTTCATCCATTCCGCCCTCCAGACTGCGTATGCGTCTTTCGTCTATGTCAAAACCAACTACTGGAAGCACTTGCCCAAAAGCAATCGCGACAGGCAGTCCTACATATCCAAGACCTACTACACCCACTTTTTTACGCATGAGCCACACCATAATAGCTGACGTACCAGTCTACAAAGCGAGATATCCCTACATCGACTGGTGTTTTCGGTCGAAAGCCTGTCGCCTCATACAGAGCTTCCACTGACGCATAGGTAGCAGGAACATCCCCCGGCTGGATGGGCAAATAGTCGCGAACAGCCTTTTTACCCAGCTTCTCTTCCAGAATCGAAAGAAAGGTAAGTAAATCGATCGGCTGGTGATTCCCGATATTGAACACCTCATACGGCGCCTTATCCCCTTCCCTTTGGGGAATTCGATTCATCAGCCGCAGCATCCCTTCGACGATATCGTCCACATACGTAAAGTCCCTTGTCATGTTGCCGTAGTTGAAAATGCGGACAGGCTCTCCCGACAAAATCGCCTTGGTAAACGTATAGAGCGCCATATCGGGTCGTCCCCAAGGCCCATATACCGTAAAGAAACGAAGTCCCGTTGCAGGCAGGCCGTATAAATGACTATAGGTATAGGCCATCAGTTCATTGGCTTTTTTCGTCGCTGCGTACAAGCTGACCGGCTCATCTACGGGATCGTACTCAGCAAATGGTAGCTTTGTATTCCCTCCGTAGACGGAGCTTGAGGATGCGTAGAGCAAATGCCTGACTCTCGACCGTCGGCACCCTTCCAAAATGTTCAGAAACCCGGTGATATTGGAGGTCGTATAAGCATGAGGATTTTCCAGACTGTACCTGACGCCCGCTTGAGCAGCCAAGTGAATGACAATCTCCGGCTCCATTTCTCGGAACAACTCGTCCATTTTGCTCTGATCTGCAATATCCGCTTTGAAAAAACGAAATGATGGATACGCTTGGAGGATTTCCAGTCGTTTGCTCTTCAAGACCGGGTCATAATACTCATTGCAATTATCTACCCCCCACACCGTCTGTCCTTGTTCCAAAAGCCGTCGTGCTACATGAAAACCGATAAATCCAGCTGCGCCTGTCACCAAAATCGACATACTATCCACCTCTTTGCTTATTCATACGGAGGTTCTAGGACAAATATGCCAGTGGCTGCCCGAAGTTTATGGAACACATTTTTTATGTAGTCCATGCCCTTTTTACCAAATGGTTGTCAACATTTGAGAAATGGTTGAATGAAATGAAAAGAAGACAATCTTGTCTACCCATTTTTTGGAGGAGAATGCTTTTATGTGGATTGATGTAAAAACGTACGGAGCAAAGGGGGATGGAGTGACCGATGATACCCAAGCAATTCAGGCTGCCTTGACTGCTGCTCTGAACTTGCAAATTCCTCTGTTTTTCCCTGCTGGCACCTATATCATTGAACCAAACAGGCTGGAGGTCATCCTGGGGACAGGAAAAAGCCTAGTGATGCTGGGAATCGGTCCTTACTCCGTGTTAAAAAGGAAAGCCAATTCAACTGCCGCAGATTGGCGCTGGCTGTTCTCGATTACATCCACGGATGGTGATGCGGATTCTTTTGTGGTCACCAACCTAAAGATTGATTCCAATGCCAGAGCAAACCCACTGCCTCCCGATCCTTACGATTACGAGCATAGCGCCGATTTCTACATTCGTGGTGGCGGTCCTAGCAGCTATATCAATTATGTAGCGCTACGACAAGTATGGTGTACGGATGGAATCGCCGACCATTTTTACTTTGCCGGAGAAACGAACTCCTATGTCCGCACTGTGCAAATTACCGATTTTTACAGTGACAACCGCAAGCGTACACGCTCAGATATTACGGTGACGGGTGGCCTGGAGCGTCTGAATGCAGCGAATGTAGCGTGTGATCGTTTTGAGGTCGAGCTCAATGCAGGGTTCGACGGAGCCACACCCATGTTCGTAAACCTGAGCAATATCTCTTGCCGTCAACAGCTCGACTTGGAAGGAGATCTGTCCTCCCCGATGGTCGTGCAAGGTAGTCAGCTTGTTTCGCTCGCCAGCTTCAGTCTCACCGGCATGACAGGCTGTATCAGCTCCTCGGTTTTTTATACGGCACCTGATCAGAAAAATCGGGTGAACTTTATGAAAAACATGACCTTCAGCAACTGTCGCTGGGTATTGCATACGACCGCACAAGGAAGTACAAAGACGGTTGGTACCGGTCTGACCGTGGATTATTCGGATGTAGGTCTTGTATTTGATGGCTGCAGCTTCGAGGCCAACGATACAGCTACTTCCATCGGCGGCTATGCCTTGAGCTTGGAGCCATGGGATGTACTCGCCGAAAGACAAGTTACCGTGAGAGACTGTTCGTTTGACCCTCGGTTGACCCAAAACATTTCGTTGAACCGCTGCGGAAATGTCTCCCTCATCAATAACCGTTATTCCGGTTCTGATCACGCGATCATGCTCTTCGGCACCGGAACGTACCCATTGGTAGTCACCGTGGATGGTGGCGACTTCAGCCAGGTTACTGGAAAAATGTTTTATCACAAGTCTTCGGATAAAATAACCCTCTCCATGAAAAACCTCCCTGTTCCTGTTTCCCTCACTAGCGGCTACAAATCCGAAAACTCTACCTTTATCCCAACTGTTTCCATCAACGAACGTGTGGTGTATGTCGCAACAGCCCCCAGCGCCTCCGTCAAATACGGCGGTCTCAAAGGCGATACACTGCGCTTGATCACTCCTGTAAACAATCAACCATGCGAATGGATTGCGATTACGACAAATAAAACTGCCTGCACCTGGCTAACGACCAAAACGGCCAAAAGCTAAGGGGAATGAAAAACATCCATCTTGCCCCTCGTTGTGGGATAGATGGATGTTTGTTATTAGGCAATACGCTCCAAATCCGGATTGTAGCGTTTTACATAGGTATAAATTTCTTCCCCGAGCAATTGCGTTCTCACGAGCTCATCTGCCTGTTCACTCAAATGCTGGGTGAGTTGATTGGTTCCATTTTCGATGCGTCTTTTGGCAGCCTCAGGCAACGTCAATACATGCGGTACGAGTAATTGCAGGTACCAAACGCCCTTTTCTTCCTCGGAGACATCGATCTCCAGTTCCATATCCGAACTGTCGAAATCGTACAGCTGGTTAAAGAGAGACTCCCTTTTTTCCAGCGTCATTGCGGTAATGTCGATTTTTTCCACGCTCAAATAATACTCTTCATTGAACAAGACAATTTTGTCGTCAATCTCCTGATACTTTTTCGCCAGCGGATTCATCGTCATCGTTCCTTTCCATCTCACATCTATCCTATAGCATACTACCTTACTGAATATTTAGGCAACTCGTCCGTGTAGAAAGGGCCTTGCTCGATGCAAGACCCTCATTTATTACAGGAGTGTCGATCCCTCCACTACGGCTTGTGCGTCCTCCTTGGAAATAAGGACAGCGCGAGCCTTACCGCCGCTTTGTCCTGCGACGTACCCATCTGCCTCCATCATTTCGATGAGACGAGCGGCACGGTTATATCCGACGCGGAAACGGCGTTGCAATCCAGATGCAGAAGCTTGTCCTTGATCGGCCACGAACACGAGCGCTTCTAGATACAACGGATCATCTCCGCTGTCAAACGATGCAACCTGCTGCTCCAAATCTTCTTTGCTGAAAATGTAAGCAGGCTTTCTTTGCTTTTTGATCATGTGCGTAATTCGCTCGATCTCGTCATCTGAAACGAAGTTCCCTTGCAGACGAACTGGAGTCGTGCCGCTCTCAAGGAACAGCATGTCCCCTCTACCCAACAGTCGTTCTGCCCCAGACTGATCGAGAATCGTACGTGAGTCAACTTGGGAGAACACGGCAAAAGCAAGACGAGTCGGTACGTTTGCCTTGATGTTTCCGGTAATAACATCTACGGATGGGCGCTGTGTCGCCAGAAGCAAATGAATACCGCAAGCACGTGCCTTCTGAGCGATCCGGATAATGCAATCTTCCACATCCTGCGGCGAGACCATCATCAGGTCAGCCAGCTCATCGATGATGATTACGATATAAGGCAGCTGATCATCTGTCGTCTGATTGTAGCGTTCAATATCGCGAACACCCGCATCTACGAACAGCGCATAGCGCTTCTCCATTTCTTCCACGGCCCACTTGAGAGAAGCCGTTGCTTGCTTGGCCTCCGTCACGACCGGCGTAACCAGATGCGGCAAATGATTGTAAGGGGCGAGCTCCACCATTTTCGGATCGATCAAGAGCAATCGCACCTGCTCAGGAGTCGCCTTGTAAAGCAGACTGACGATGATAGAGTTGATGCAGACACTTTTACCTGAGCCTGTCGAGCCGGCAATCAAACCGTGCGGCATCTTTTTAATATCCGCAATAATCGGCTCTCCGCCGATGTCCATACCGAGTGCGACCGCCAGCGGAGAGGAATGCTCCTGAAACTTGTCTGAGCTGATGATCTTTTCGATTAATACAGGCTGGCTGGACATATTCGGGACTTCGATTCCGATGGCATTGCGACCTGGAATCGGTGCCTCGATGCGAATGTCTTTGGCAGCTAAATTCAGTTTGATATCGTCAATCAATCCCGTAATCTTGTTCACTTTTACGCCGGGAGCCGGTTGCAGCTCAAAGCGTGTCACGGATGGACCTTTGACAATCCCTACTACCTGAGCGCTGACATTGAAATTCGCGAGCGTCTCTTCCAATAACAGCTTTTGAATTTGGGTATGCTCATCGTCGTCATCGCTAACCGGCGGGCTCGGATTCAACAGTCCCAAATCCGGCAAGTCGTATGGCGGCTGTGCTGACTCTGCTCCTTGGTCAGCTTCAGTGGACGAGTCTTTTACCGGAGCAGACGCAGGTTGCTTCGTCATGGATACCTGAGACATGTTCACGGGCTGTGCAGCGGATGCAGCAGGGACAGAGACTGGAACGGATTCTGGTATGGTTTCTGCAACGGATTCAGCAACTGGTTCTACAATCGGTTCTACAGATTCCACAACTGGTTCCACAATTTGTTGAACAATAGATTCAGGTTCAGTTGGCTCTGTTTGCTCTGGCGTATCTTCGGAAACCGAACCCACTTCTGCTGAACTGAGCTCCTGTGGTGAATCTACTTCTGCCCTTTCTAGCAATCTGCTAATTGCAGATGCATAGGCAGGCTCTTCAAGGCCATCGCTCTCTAGCTCTGTTGCGTCTTCTTGATTCTCCTCCCCAGCAGAAGGAGACTCCACGTGATCGCCATCATTCTCGCTCTCCACCTGCACAACCGCACTGCGTGTAGTGATCAATCTATGCTCGGCTTCCTCATGGGCTAGTCGCTCTTCCATCGTTTGAGAGTAGTCTGTCGGTTCTGGTTGCCCAATAGACTCCGATTCCTTCTCTTCGGCCATTGATTCTGCGAGTTCTATCTCTTCAGTTTGTGCCTCTTCTTCCTCATTCTCCCGAGCTACAATCTCTTCGCCTTTTGGCTCAAAAGCATCAACATCAGAATCTTGCAGATCCGTAGCTTGCAACTCCGTATCTATCATTTTCCCTGCTATTTCTTCTGCTACCGTCTCTTCCATTTGTATGGAAGCAACAACCTCTCGTTCTGAATCAAGAGCTTCTGCCATAGCAGACTCCGAAGCAGTCTCTTCTCTTTCGTTATGTATAGATTCATCTCCAACAACATGCTGCGGTTCATTTTGCTCAAAAGAAGCAGTCTCTTGCTCCTCTGGAAAATACCGCTCGCTCATCTCTTGTTCCCACTGCTTCACCTGCTGCAAATGCTCTTCTTGCTCCAGACGCGGATATATGATTCCCGCAGTCGTATGAATCCGATGCTCTGCCTCGCGCGTCGCGGGGGTTATCTTCCCATAAACAGGGGAAACGATTTCAGACGGCTGGTAGGCACGCTTTTCTTCTGTAGAAAAAACGGGTCTCGTTACTTTTTCCGCTTCTTTTTGCGGCGTACGGTTTGGACGCTGCGGTATCTCGATGTTGTTTTTGACAAGCTCAGGTTTCTTTTTCTCGAAAACAGGCTCTGTCTTTGTTTCCAGCACACGATCATTTCCTGGCCGCACCGTTTCACGCTTGGGCTCGAATCTCTCACGAGGTGCCTGCTGACGACTGCGTTCATTCGATTCGGCAGGATTTACGCTATGATTACGCTTCTTGTCCAAATAGTCATCCGGGACAACTGGAAAACGAAACTGACGCTCTCTTCTTTGACGCACATTGTCTTCTATATCTCGATTGCTTACCCGTTCTTTTGGGTAGATGCTTTTTGTTTTCGCCTGAGGCTGAGGCTGACGGGGAACGGGATTACCTGTTGGGTTACCGGTACCTACTGGACGGCCTTCTTCCTCTATTTCTTCTTCTCTTTCTCCCTGAAAAAAGTTCATCAGCTTTTGAAGCCACGACCACATGTTGCAACGCCCTTTCTTCACTAACCATCTTTTCCCCTTCATCTTACCACGAAAATGGGGCAGAATTAGCTGGATTGTGATTTTTTTCCGTTTTTGCGAAACCTTTTCTCTATTTGTGCGTAGAAGAAGAGGGGAATAAAAAATAATATACATAGGGGAGGAACACATCATGTGGAAAAAAGGAAGCGCCCTTCTGGTAGCAGGTACAGTATTGCTGACCGGTTGTGCTGGCGAGGCATCCCTGGTGCGTGATTCTATCGTAGCGACAATTGAAAAGCCAAACTATGATTTTGAAGGCTCCTTGAAGCTGACAGGCGACGTTGAGAAATTGCCTGAAGCATTCGGAGAAACGGCTGACAAAGAAGGAACGGCGTTGTTGTCCGCTTTGAAAGCAGGCGTAACAGTAAAAGGCTCCCAGCTGGATATGGATACTGTGAAGTTTGAAGTAGAAGTTAAAGACGACAAACTCCTGCGCGACAACAAGCTGTGGACAGGTGACAAAAAAGCATCTGTTGAAACGATCGTTGACGAAGATAAAGTCTACGTGAAGTCTCCACTGGACAGCAAGTACTTGGTAATCGATTCGAGCGCATCCAATCCTTTCATGGCTGAGTTTGGCGGCTCCGATGCTGCTAACGCTGCGAAGCTGAAAGACTACCAAGACAAAATGAACGACCTTACTTTCAACTTTGTTAAAAAGTATGTAAGTAAATATGGCTATACATTGACAGACGCGAAAAACCATGGCAAACAATCCGTTACATTGCCGAACGGTGAAAAAGTAGAAGCGACTCACGTAACTGTAAAAATCGACGCAAAAGAACTCGTGAAAATGTTCTTCTTCACAGCTAACGATGCAGTAGCTAGCAAAGAAGTAAAAGATTTTGCGATCGATATGATGGTACTGACCACTTCCATGACAGAAGATCTGTATCCAGAACTGGGCAAGAAAACTACAGAAGCTGAGAAGCGTGCAACTGCAGAAGCAATGGTCAACGAAGGCATGGCTGAAGCGAAAAAATGGCTGGAAGAAACAGGTAAAGTTTACACACCTGAAAAAATCGTAGAAGAAATGAAAAAAGAAGGCTTCCACAAGCTCGCTTGGAACCTCGACTTCTACATCGACAGCAACAAAATGCCTGTGAAACAAACAAGCGATCTGAGCGTAACTTTCCAAGCTCCTGAAATGAAGCAAGCAGTGACAATCGGTCTGGCTGCTGATCAATATGCATACAACTTCGGAAAAGCAACCAAGTTCAATGCGCCAGCAAAAGATGCTGGTCTGACTGTAGAACAGCTGGTGAAAGATGAAAAAGCAATCAACAGCTTTAGCGACAAAGGCTTTGTTCGTCCAATCGCTGAAAGCATGGTTGATCAACAAAAATGGATGGAAGAATTGACTGAGGATCTGGAAGCTGAAGAAGCAGCGACCACTACGAAGTAATATTTTTCCTCACGAAGAAAGCACGGCGCCTCTCGCGTCGTGCTTTTTTACATCCCCATAAAACTAGAGAATTTGCTGCTCTTCCAGGTATGTAAGGACACTCTGGACAGATTCTTCAATTGTCTGCTTGTCGCTTTCAATGACCAGTTCCGCTTGAACAGGCTCTTCATACGGTGCTGAAATCCCCGTAAACTGACCAATCTCTCCACTTCTCGCTTTTTGGTATAGTCCCTTCACATCTCGGCGCTCACACTCATCCAATGAACATTTTACGTATACCTCGATGAATTCTCCTGCCTCTACCAGATTACGCGCAAGCTCCCGGTCTTCCCGATAAGGAGAGATAAATGCCGTCAAGGTAATCAAGCCTGCATCTACGAACAGCTTCGCGACCTCGCCAATTCGGCGAATATTTTCCCGTCTGTCCTCTGCCCCAAACCCCAATCCGCGGTTTAAGCCGTGACGTATATTGTCACCATCCAGTACGTAACTGGCTAGTCCTCTTTGATGCAATTCGTGTTCGACTGCATTAGCCAACGTCGATTTACCCGAACCAGACAGCCCCGTAAACCATAAGACACAGCTTTTGTGGCCTGCACGCTTTTGACGGTCTTGTTTGGTTACCGTCGTTGGATGCCATACGATATTCGCGGTGCCCTCTCTACTCATTGTCTCTCTCCTCTCTTACAACCGCTTTCTTCTAGCCGATTATGATACGGACACCGGTCGCATCCCTTCGATCAAGACCAGCGCGACCTCAGGACGGCTAAATTCAGGTGGCGGAGCCTCCCCGCGCGCCAGCATTTCCCTCACTTTTGTTCCGGACAGCGCGACATGATGTTCACTATCATGCGGGCATGTTTTGGTAGAGGCCATGTTTTCGCAGCTCTTACAATAAAAGCTGTTCTCGAAAAATAATGGCGTAATCCCTAGCTCCTCTGGCTGGAACTGGCGGAAAATATGCTGGGCATCGTACGTCCCGTAATAGTTGCCAACACCCGCGTGGTCCCGACCTACAATAAAATGAGTGCAGCCGTAATTCTTCCTCACCAGTGCGTGAAAAATCGCTTCCCGCGGTCCTGCATAACGCATCGCAGCTGGGAACACGGCCAACTCTACCCGGGTAGCCGGATAGTATTTTTCCAGCAATACCTGATAACTGTTCATCCGCACATCCGCTGGGATATCATCTGCCTTCGTTTCGCCCACTAGAGGATTCAAAAAGAGACCGTCGACGATTTCGAGTGCTGACTTCTGGATGTATTCATGCGCGCGGTGGACTGGGTTGCGCGTCTGAAAGCCGACAATCGTTTTCCAGCCCTTCTCGGCAAATCTTTCTCTCGTTTGTGCCGGATCGTAGTGATAGCTGGCAAAGCGACCTTTTTCGGCGCGCCTTACCAACGTAATGGGGCCAGCCAAATAAACGGCGGGACGCTCCAGTAGTTTTTTCACCCCAGGATGATTCGTATCGTCGGTACCATAGACGAGCCGGGCTTCACGCTCCTTGTCAGGTGAATAAATATCGGTGATCGCAAGAATGCCATAGACCGAACCTTGATGGCTCAACCGCACCTTGTCTCCAATCTGCAAGGCTCCTGCGACAGTGGTCGAGACCGGAAGCGTAATCGGAATGCTCCAAACGGTACCATCTACCAGTCGCATCTGCTCTACGACAGAAATATAATCCGCACGATTCAAAAATCCCTCAAGCGGACTGTAGCCCCCAATCCCGATTAACTCCAGATCTGCGAGTGCAAATGCATCTATCTCTACCTCATGCGTAGTCACCGACAGGTCTGCCTGTGGATCAAAACGGTTTACCAGCTCTCCCCCGTGAGGTTTCCCACTCATACAAAAGCCCCTCCTATCCTTGGTTTGTTCTTCTCTTTTTCGTTACCTTGCGAGATGCAAGCCACATTCCGTTTTCCCTGCTTGCGCCCAGCGCCCTGCTCTCGAATCCTCGCCCTCTTTTACAGGACGAGTACAAGGAGCGCAGCCGATGCTCGGATAGCTCTGGTCGTGAAGTGGGTTGTACGGCAATTCAAATGCCCGAATGTACTGCCATACTTCCTCCGACTTCCAATGAATGAGCGGGCAGATTTTTAGCGACTGGAATTTTTCATCGCGATTGATAAAATCGACATTCGCTCTCGTGGCCGACTGCTCTCTGCGTAGTCCTGACAACCATGCAACCGCTCCGGTCAGCACACTTTCCATCGGCTGTACTTTGCGGATATGGCAACACATATCCGGCTGCCTGCTCCACAATTCTTCGCCATGGAGGTCTGCCTGCTGTGCCAGCGTGATGTCCGGCTGCTTGACCGTTATCCGCAACGCAGGATACCTCGCTCTCACCTGCTCAATCAAGCTGTACGTCTCGGAAAAGTGGAGATTCGTATCCAAAAAAGTGACCTTGGCATCCTTTTTTATTCCACTGATCATATCGAGCAGCACCATGGCCTCGGCCCCAAAGCTACAAGAATAAATCAAATCATCTGAAAACGTTTGGTAGGCCCATCTGATTACATCTATGGTGTCGCCCTTTGCGAGACTATTATTGATGGAAGCGAGTTGTTCCTCTGTAGCTGTCGCAAAATTTAGCTGGCTCATGTGCCCCCTCCTTGATCATTCAGCGTACGATCCTTCCTGCGAACTAGTCGTCGACAAGACAAGCGTCTGCCCACGCTTGGCATGGTCGCGCCACGCCATGAGCTCATTTACATGGATCGCTTTATCTTCATGGCTGCTCACGGTTTGCCAGCCCATTTCTCTCGCCGCAGCTGCTGTTTCCTTCCCGACACATACGATCGGTGTCTTTGACCAGGCATTGCCGACGAATTGCGCCAGCGCTGACAGCGTATGAGCGTCATCCGTCGCTAGCCAATCAAATGACAATCCTGCCTCTTTCGCACCGAGGTGCTTCTCATCCCATTCCACTGTGCCTGCTTGGATCACTTGAATCACCTTGCCGTGGCCCAACGTGATTCTTTGCGGCTTCCTTGCCCCTATGTAGAGTACCTGCTCTTCTTTTTCCAAGGCAAGCAGGTCAGGGAATGCGAGCAGTGATGTGTTCTCATCCAGCACCAAGTCCGGATATATCCCCCGTTTCTCGAAAGCCTCAAAAGCCAGTTGCCCACAAACAGCCAGCTTGCTCGTCAAGCGCCGTACATCAAAACGCTGTTGTCGCAAGGCAGAAGTAAAAAAGAATACTTGCTGCTCATTCTCGAAGACGAGCCAACGATAAGTGGCTAGCTCTGTCAATGGTGTGTCAAACGTGCAGCGTTTGATCAAAGGAATCGGTAGGACTTCGGCGCCCAACTGCTCCAATGCAATTACGAGCTCGCTATTTCCTTCATCGCTTGTTCTTCCTGCAACGGCTACTCGTTGTCCGAACAAGGGGCGAGATTCGTACCAATTCAGCGATTCTCGCAGACGAACAACCTCACCAACAATAATGATAGCGGGTGCGGCAAAACGAGCCTGCTCGACTTCCTTATCTATCGTCCCAAGCTTGCCGATCAACGTCTCCTGCTCACGCACCGTCCCCCAGCGCACGAGAGCAACGGGCGTATGGACGTCTTTTCCATGCGCAAGAAGGCGCTCCCTGATGCGAGGCAGATTTTTCACACCCATGTAGATGACCAACGTTTCCATCGAGGCAAGGGCAGCCCAGTCCGGTTCCTTTCCCGCATTTTTTTCACACAAGTGACCGGTGACAAAAGCGACGGAAGAGTTGTAGTCACGATGAGTCAGCGGAATCCCCGCATAGAGCGGAGCAGCCATCCCGGAAGTAATCCCTGGGACGATCTCAAACGGAATAGAATGGTCACGGCACATCTGTGCTTCCTCTCCTACCCGCCCGAACATACTCGGGTCCCCGCCTTTCAGTCGAACGACATATTTCCCTTTTTGAGCTTCCCGGATGAGCAGGAGGTTGATCTCTTCTTGCGGCAATGTATGATGATCCGCCTCTTTCCCGCAATAGATGAGGGTGGCTCCCTTTTTTGCGTACGAGAGAAGCTGCGGGCTTGCTAGGCGATCGTACACAATCACATCCGCAAGACGAAGCGACTCCATGCCGCGAATCGTCAGCAGCTTGGGGTCACCAGGCCCTGCTCCGACAAAAACGACTCTGCCTGTGTTCATTACGAATCCGTCCTCCTTGCTGCTTGGTTCCTTCACAGGAAGAGCCCTCGCCATATTTAAGTAAACGTAGAGGTTTCCACTACGTACCCGACTCCTTGGCGTCCGAACGGCTTCTTTTCAACCAAGCTCAGCTCTCTGATACGAGGTGGCACTATCGTATGTCGCAAAAGATTGTTCTCGGCTGAAGTGAAGGCTCGCTCATCCGTTTTGGCGATGACCACAACCGTCAGTAATCGACCTTCCTCTAGCACGGCTTCCAGCTTGTAAAGGTAGCTCTCTGTTTCCTCTGCCATGACATGCCCCCCTTAACCTGGCTATACCCGCATCTGTATTACGCTGGTTGCAGAATGGAGTCAACCTGTGCTTGGATATGGGAAAGTCCTACCCGTTCCACATAGCGCCAGTATGGTTCGCCTTCCTGACGATCCGCCTTGTACAGCGTGATCAATTGGGCAAGGAACGGACCGAGTCTGTCCACAGTAATCCGCGCGTTGAGCTTGCGGTTGAATTGCGGTTCCTCCAGTGTCCCACCTACGTAGATGTCAAACGCCTCTACCATTCCGTTCGATGTCTTGACCAGTGCGCCTTGCAGGCCGATATCCGCAATTTGGCGCTGACCGCAAGAATTCGGACAACCGATCATATGAATGCGCAGCGGCGTTTCGAGAACGACCGTATCATCCAAATATTGAGCCAGCGAACGCATCCGCTCCTTGGTCTCCACGATAGCCAGATTGCAATATTCCGTACCTGTGCACGATACGGCATACCCGACAAACGTATTGGGCTGCAATTTGAAACGGTTCACAATTATCGGCTCATTGCGGAAAGCTGCGACCTTCGCTTCGGGAATGTTGCGTATCAGGACATTTTGGGTGTTACAGGTGCCAATCGTTCCATCGCCATATTCGTCTGCCAGACGGGCAGCTTCATTTAGCTCCCCTGCATTCATTCGTCCAACGGGAACAGACAAGCCTGCGTAATATAGTCCTGCTTGGCGCTGCTCGTGAATGCCGTAAAAGTATCCACCATTCCAGCCCGAGGTTAAATCGATACCACCCGGCTCAAGCTCTCCAACCAGCTCTATTAATTGCTCCTTGAACTTTTCCGGTCCCCAGTCAGCGACCAAGAACTTAAGACGGGCATGGGTACGTTTTTGACGGTAGCCGAAATCGCGGAACAGAGTCGTAACTCCTGCCGCCACTTTGACGACCTCCTCTGGTCGAACGAACACATCCAGTTGCTTCGCCAAGTATGGCTTCGCTGACAAGCCGCCACCTACCCATACATGAAAGCCGATTACTTCCTCGCCAGCCATGACTTTTTTAGCCGGAGTAAAAGCCAGATCGTTGATTTGCGCATGCGCAACGTTATGAATATTGGCAGAAAGCGATATTTTGTACTTGCGTGGCAGATTGGAGAAGTCACGATTGAGCAAGAAGAATTTTTCCAGCTCCGCTACGATGAGACGCGTATCCAGCACTTCATTGGGATCAATTCCTGCCAGTGGGTTCCCCATGATTTGCCGCGGGCAGTCTCCACATGCTTCAAAAGAGGATAGTCCCACAGAGGCGAGCCGATCAAAAATGTCAGCGAGCGATTCTACCGTGAGCCAGTGAAATTGCACGGCCTGACGTGTGGTTACATCCACCAGATCACGTCCATAATCTTCCGCGATGTTGGCGAGCACCCGAGCTTGTTCGCTGCTCAAAATGCCTCCAGGTATGCGCACGCGCATCATGAAGTGGCCGTTCTTTGGTCGCTGCTGATAGATGCCTGCCCATTTAAATCGATCCATGTCAGAAGATTCAATCGATGCGAAGCCTTCTTTGGAATAGGTGTTTACGATCGTTTCGATGACATCCAGACCGTCTTTTTCCAGCTTCGTAAACTCCATTTTGTTGAGGGATGGATCAGCAGCCCACTTCCACTGCTTTCTCTCTGCCATGCTCGTACATGCTCCTTTGTGAGAAGATGTCAGTTACCAATGCCATTCGAATCGATTGGCTCATCCAGTCCGCAATCAGGGGGTGGGGCAAGTACGCACTGCCCTCATAGCGATAAGCCAAGCCCGCAAGTCGTTTCGGGATTACTTGTCGCGTGAAATAGCCCTGGCTGACGAACAGAGGAAGCACGAGGACATCCCCTTTTTGTGCCAGTGAACAGGCTTGATCGTACAGAGTATCGGGCCTCAGTGTCGCATATCCGGCAGCGGCAAATGCATAGCGGTTTTGCAAGCGGAATGTCAGACGCAAGAGCAGCTTTTCCCACCGTTCATGACATCCAGGCAAGTCACTGCCGTGCCCGACGAGCAACAAAGCCTCCTGACTAGGTAAGCGTGATAGACTTGCGATTCGTTCTGCCACGATCTGCTCGACATTTCCGTGATCCTCCAATGGCGGACACCAGAGAATTCTTGCCTGAACCGGAACGCGAATCAGGTCTGTCTCTCCTGTCGGCCATGGGTCTAGTCCAAGCATCGCGCGGATTTCCCCTACGTGATTGCTTCCTGCCGTAGCGAATAGCGGAACGACGACAATCGTTGTCGCTCCTGATGCTTCCAGACGTTTCACTTCCTCGCTGATGCTTCGTCCTTCCACTCCTCCCAAGTAAGCTACCCGAATTGGCAAATCAGTGCGGCACTGCCAAACGGCTGATTCCACCAATGTCAACCAGTCAGGATCGGGTGAACCGTGAGCAATTACCAAAACCGCTGTTTTCGCCATCGGATAATCCCCTTATCCAAACTTATTTTGTAATTCATATATGTTTACTCGGAATTATAATTGGGATGGATTGCTCCGTCAATAACAAATAACAAAATCAATATTCCACTTGAACATAATAAAAAAGCAACCGCTATCTCGTGCGGCTGCTTGCAACGTTTGTTATTTTGTTGTAAATACGTCTTTTAAAAACTTCGAAACCTGAGAACGTGCTTGAACCCCTTTATCCATAATCCCAGCCAGCCAAAAGAATCCATGGATCATTCCCTCATAGCACTTATATTCTACAGGAACTCCAGCTTCCTTCAGACGCTTGGCATATTCCGCACCATCGTCTTTTAAAGGATCGTATTCTGCTGTAATAATAAGTGTCGGTGGTAAATTCTCCAAGTCATTGTTCAATAAAGCTGAAGCAAATACATTGTATCTGTGAATTTCGTCACCTAAATAGTTTTGAGCTGCCCAGAAAACTCCCTTAGTCGTAAGCAGATAACCTTCGGCATTGTCACGGTATGATTGTGCCTTGTCGAAAGTCAAAGTAAGATCGAGGTTCGGATAAACTAATACTTGAGCCGCTAATGAGAGATTGTTGTACTTTTGTGCCATGGTGGCAACTCCAGCAGCAAGATTTCCACCTGCGCTGTCCCCACCAATTGCTATTCTTGTTTTATCTGCATTCAGCATGGAACAATTTTCAGCTACCCATTTGGTAGCTTCATAACAATCCTCTAGAGGAATCGGGAATTTATGCGTAAAAGCTTTGCGATACTCTACTGAAACAACGATGCACTCAGCTTCATGTGCTATGTTTCGGCATAGGGTATCCACTTCATTAATGTCTCCTGCCACCCATCCACCACCATGCAAATAAACAAAAACAGGTAATGAATCTCTTTCATTTGGCGTATAAACTCGAACCTTGATATCACCGTTCTTTACAGGAATTTGAAAATCTTCTACTTTCGATACAGCTTTTGGTTCCCCATGCTCTCCACGAAGGGAAGTAACATCATTCACTCGTGCAAGATACGCTTTGGCTTGTGGATCTAAAGTCATAAATTAGTCCTCCTAAATTTTTTTATCAAATCTCGATCTGAAAATAGCGACGAACCGTTTCCTCAATCTCGTGTTCTTCCAGTTTTCGTTTTGTTTTCTCTTTGCCGTTGACGATGATCAACGTGTTTCCCAACAGGGTGATACGCCCATTTTCCGTTACTCTCGAAAGGAAATACATCTTGTTGAACATCGATTTAGGAGATGTTTCCGTTTGAACACAGATTGGATGGATGTTCTCTAAATTCCATAGATGGGAAGGTGTCTCAAAACGATATTGCGTTTCCCACTCCTCATCGCTCTTCTTTTGCAAATAGAAAAGCGCTTTGGTTTCATCCTTATATACACGGTACATTCCATCACTATCAACAACTTCACCTCCGCTTAATGGAACAGGAAGCCGTGGCGAATTACCGCCCGTGCCTACATCCACCAAGTATTCCTTGTTATCAAGCGGTACGATAATGAACAAGTGAGCATTTTCAAGAGCCCAAACTCCATTTCCAACATATACGGTTCCTGCCATAAGGTAAGGTTCATAACCCAGTTCTTTTAGCAGAAAATAAAATATTCCGTTTAACTCGTAGCATACTCCACCCTTTTTGGCATGGACAATTTTTTGAAAAAGATCTTCTTCACGCAAAGACAGAGGTTTTTTGGCAAGAATATCAAGGTTCTCAAAGTGAACATGGAGAACTTGTTGTTTTTGAAGATGGGACAAGTATGCAAGACTCAGCTCATTTCTTCTCTCAGCCTGAATATGTTCTAGATATTTTTGTATATCCATGATATTATTCACCCCTTTTTATACTTAATCATTTACAATGTTTCCACTTACCCTTTTATTATAAAATTGATCATCAATAAATAAAAATATATAATTCATTATCATATTAATAACATAGGACATATCAATGTAAGGTGGTAACGACTATGGAATTGCTTCAACTCAAGTATTTTCAGATAGTCGCTCGTACGGAACATATGACAAAAGCGGCAAAGGAACTCCACATCGCCCAGCCAGCTCTCAGTGTTACCATCGCTCGCTTGGAAGAAGAATTAGGAGTCCCTTTATTTGATCGGATTGGGCGACAAATCCGCCTGAATGTTTTTGGACAAGCTTTTCTCAAGAAGGTGGATACAGCTCTTGGGGCGCTGGAAGAAGGGAAGCGCGAAATTGCAGATCTGGCTGGATTGGAACGTGGAAGTGTTTTGTTAGCTACGACAACCTTGAATCGAGTATCTGAATTACTGGCACCTTTTCTATCCTTATATCCTCACATCAGCTTTCGCATCACCCAAGCAACGACAGAAGAATTGAAGGTTCAACTGCTCGAAAAAGGTGAAATCGACTTTTGCCTCGCTACTTCCTCGATTGATCGGCCGGGAATCTGTAATCTGCCCTTATTGACAGAAGAGATCGTACTGGCAGTGCCAAGTGCTCATCGTCTCGCAGGCCGCCATCGAATCCACCTCAGCGAAGTAGCAAATGATCCGTTCATCAGTCTAAAACCGGGGTATATGTTCCGTGAGATCACCGATGATTTCTGCCGAGAGGCTGGTTTTCTACCCAATATCGTATGTGAAGGGGACGAACCTGCAGCCATCAGCGGCTTGGTACGCACTGGCCTTGGTGTTGCATTTTTACCAATCGCCGCTAAAAAGGAATTGCCACCGCTTACGCTCCTTCATATTGAGGAGCCTGTTTGCCAATGGACTCCTCATTTGGTTTGGCATGAAAAGCACTACTTGTCACTTGCTGCACAGACCTTTCGTGAATTTGTTGTACAGCATTACGCTCAAGAAAAACAGTAATCACAACAAAAAAGCTGTCAGGCCAATACCTGACAGCTCCTCTTATTCCTCACTCTTTTTCCTCGTTCGACGATACAGCAAATCCATACTTTCCTTGAGCGTCTCATATTCGTGCTCGCTCAAGTTTTCGATCTGTTGGATGTTTGCGATCGTCTGCTTTTTGATCTCTTCGGTCAAGCGATCTTTCTCATCCGGGCCTTTGCTTTCATGTGTCTCTGTCCAATGCGTAGCAAAATTCGCCGTCAAAGCTCCTAGCATTCCGATCCCCGTTATCATCAAGATCGTCGCCATGATTCTTCCTCCCGCCGTCACGGGCGAAATATCACCGTAGCCGACTGTCGTGGTTGTCACAATCGACCACCACAACGCATCCGGGAAGCTTTTGATGTTCTCGTTTACACCGTATTCGAGCAAATAAATAGCAGTCGAGCTCCACAGCATGATGATCGTGACGACACCAACTACTTGACGCATCGGGCCTGATCGAATGATTCCCAACAAAAACGGCGAAGCACGCACGATACGCACCAGCCGAAGCACACGCATGATTCTGGCTAAATACAAATAAGAGTCCAATGGAATCATCGCGATCAGGTCGAACCAGTTGGCGAAAACGAATTTTCGTTTGTCTTTCGCCCTCCATAGCCGGACCAAATACTCGACAATCAGCATGATGATCAGCGCATTGTCTACCTTGTCCATCAGTTCATCAGTCAGCAGAGGGTGATTAGAGAAGTCTGCAAACAACAGGATCGCATACGTAATCACTAGCATAATGATAAAAATCTCATACATGACGCGCCAGAACAAAAAGACTCCTCCCCGTGCTCATAAGTGCCTGCTCAAAATATGATCTGTTCCGCATCGAAAAAGAGGCGAGAACCTGAAGCGGGAGGAGCCAAATGTAGAGAACCTACACGAGCACCAGACTTCGAAGGTGAACGCCTCTTTCCATGCTTAGTAGCTGATCAGCGCAGCCATCAACAAGCCCGCTGCAATGCTCAATCGCGAAGCGAAAATACCGACGGCTACGTTCCCGTTCGGAATTTCAGACACGACTTTAAATGGTGTGACCCATTCGAACAAATAAAAAACGATGACTTGAAATACCATTCCTACAATACCCCAGATGACTAAATCCCACAAGTTAACGGAGTGGTATACAGCCGAAGCGAGGACGATTGCCAAACCGATGATTTTCCCTCCCAAATCGTGCGAGGCTGCTTTTGCCGCTGCCATTTTCTTCGGATCGTCAGTCTGTGCCCCCTGCTTGATCAGATCAAATTCTTTGTAAGGAGTCGTGATTGTAAACACAAAAATTCCCACAGCCAATATCGGAATGGTTACTGCCAAATACGCCAAAAAATTCAATACGTAATCCAATTGTCCCAACATATAAATTGTCCTCTCCTTTCGCTACTTGTCTATGCCCACCGGCAAATAATAGGATAGGTTGTTTGTAATCGGTCCTCCGACACGGGCTACAATTGCCGATGCCTCTGTGCCGATCCAAAAGGCCCCCCAGAGTAGCCGCCCAGCATAAGCTCCCTTCATCGTCTGAACCGTTATCCGTGGAAGCTCCACACGTTTCTGATAAATCATCGGTTGCTCCCAGTAAAACTCTTCCTGATCCTTCTCTTGCAGCGTACCATCTGATGCAAACAGCATGACACCGCCACCTTCCCGCCCAAAAATCGGCTTCGTGACATAGTCCTCCCTGCCTGCAAACCGATTTTCAAAATAAGTCGGCAGCATATAAGCTTCGATGATCGCGTGCTCCTCTTCGGTAAAAAATTCATTCGCCTCATGCAAGTTCCAGATGAGTGCCTGCAAAGCCTTCGTCTGAATGAGAAACGCAGAAGGAGGATTCATAATGGCGAGTTTTTTGCGGGCAATCAACGAAAGCACATGCTCACCAGTCGGGTAGCCATCTTCATCCTGTTCTACCGCCAGCTTTTCCAAAGCATGCAGACGGTACAGCACATCGACTGGCAGTAGCTCCTCATTCTCCTTTACATAGAGACGATCTTGCCAAACACGCAAATGCTCCAAAGCGGCAAACCGAGCAGACAGACCCGATTGGTTCAATAAGTACAATGTCGTTCCCTTGTCTTCCTCATGCCAGTCGAGCGAGCTAAACCAGACAGAATCCGTATCATAGCCCTGTGCCCGATACGCGTCGACCACCTTGCTGAATGCCGAACGCAACTGCCGCTCCATCCCTTCATTCGGGTCCTCGCGCTGGAAATGGCGACAAGCACGACCGTTCACATAAAAAGCCTCGACGATTCCTGTAGGGGTATCGCTGTTGCACTCAAGCATCTTCAATCCTTCTGTTGTCTGGGCAAAATCAAAGCGTCCAATCACAGTCGGCACTGTTTGGGAAACGACAATCCTGACTGCCTGCAAAGCCTGCTTTGGCACTCCTAGTTCCAACAACAGGGAGTCCTCTGCACGCTGCAATACCGGAACGACCTTGGTAAAAATTTGCCCAAGCCGCTCGGTTGCCATCGCGATTTCCTCTCGAAAGGAGGGCGGGATCAGGTGGATATCATAAAGCGCATACTCCTCGCCATACATCCAATCCCAGGTAAATACGCCCTCTTCCCGCATCGGGCCATACAGCGCCTCTCGTTCTCGTCGGTTAAGGTCTTCCACTTCCATCACCTCACCCGGAGCTGGAATAGCCCGAGCTGCCGATACCGCCTTTGGAGCTGCTCGTGCTTATGCCACTCGATACTCCGGATTTGCTCTTGTAAGACCTGTAAGTAGAGCTCGAACCCCCACTGCTGCTGCTATCGTCACAATAGCCGTCATTGTCGTTATCGTAGCAATCATCATCATAGTCATCCCCGGAAGAACAACCGCTGATCGCAAGTGCTGCAGCGACGAACATTCCGACTACTTTCTTCGATTTCGTTTGTGCCATCTTTCTTCCTCCTACACTGGCTTCGCGTAGTAAATATAAACCTGCCGATCTTCATCCACCTCGGCTGATGTCTTCTCCCATTCGCGTCCATTCACGTACAAATAGTCGCTTTGCAAATGCAAGAGAGCATCGTCATCGTCCTTGAAATAAAACGTGTGTACGAGCGGATAAACGCGTGCATTTTCTTGATATTCACGCATTTCGATCTGGATGCTGCCCCAGCGTGCAGTCACAGCCTCCGCGTAATCGACAGCTTGCTCTTCTGTTGAGCGCTTGACGTAAATGACATACGTGCCGTTTTGGATTGCACAGGAAGTCTTTTCATAAACGACATGCCCCTTCACCAAATAATCGCAAGCAAAACGCAAGGAGACCTCGTCTTTGTTCACGTTGTCGTAGTAAAACTGAACAGGGTATCCCCTCGCCTCATCCAGCAGCCGATATTCCAGTCGTGCCATTTTTCTCACCTCTTTTACCTATCACAGAATAACAAATCATGCGCAACAATTTTATACGTGCACCGAAACATTTAGTTGCCAATAAATGAAAAGAAATCCAGCTGAGCCATAAACCGCTACATAAGTCCTACTTCTTTTGTTCCCGTTACTGTCGAATCATACCGCGAATCGTTTCATGCAAATGTCCGTTGCTCGCCACTAATGAAGGCGTGTGATCTTGTTGGAATGGCTCATGCTGATACGGTTTTCCAGACCAGTCCGTAATCGTTGCACCCGCCTCCTGGGCGATAACAATTCCGGCGGCCACATCCATAATATTGGAACGTTGCATCACGATATAATCGAGCCATCCGTTTGCCAGCAAGCACCAGTCCAGCGCAGGCGCAATATTTCGCATGAGACGCTTGGTCTGGAATACAAACGGTTCCGTAAAAGCCATCTCTTCTTCCTTCGTTACCGTGTCACGTCCACGGATGTATGTACCGACTGCACGTGTGAGGTCTTGACGGTTATTGACGTTCAATCGTTTTCCGTTCAAATAGGCTCCTTTTCCTTTTTCCGCCCAAAACATTTGACCCGCTACCGGATTGTAGACGACGCCCAGCACCAGCTCGCCCTTGTGCTGCAAGGCAATCGAGATCGAGAAATACGGATAGCCGATAAAATAGTTATTCGTTCCATCTAAAGGATCGATAATCCACAGATACTCTTCCTCGCGGGAAACCAATCCGACCTCTTCAGAAAAAATGGTATTTGTCGGGAAGTGACGATGCAGGACCTCAATGATGCGCTTTTCACTGCCTTTATCCTCTGGCAGCTTCACGTCGTTATGCAATTCCTCATCGGGCACGAGCTGTTCGAGAAAACGTTCCTTCAAAAACGCACCCGCGACACTTGCTGCTTCTTTTGCTATTTCAATCATGACATTTCGCTCCTTTTTCTCTTTGGAACACAATAAGTCGGTTTTTCAGCACCGAGAAGATGGCGAGAACCGAACGAAGGAGGAGCGGAGTGTAGGCAATCTACATAAGCACCGGACTTCGGAGGTGAACGCCATATTCGATATCGAATTCGCTTTCTGGACTACTTCCTGATCAAAAGACGACTTTTTGAACAACCTTCCACTTGCACTTGTGCAGGAAAGATTACTATCATAGAAAGACACCCGAAGGAGGGGGATAAACATGAACACCGACTTCATTCGGCTGAAAAATATGGAAGGTGAACTCAAATTCACCCAAATGAATAATAGCTACGGCTTCTCTGTCACCACAAAGGAGCTCGTTTTTTTCAAGCCACATATGACCTACCATTTGTTTTTGCAGGATATCATTAGCATGGTCCCGATGAAGCTGGACGTTAGCCCTGTCACGTTTCGGCATCAGAGTGAGGCGGTTCATGCCTCATTTGGTTCCGATTACTACAAGCTGACAGCCAAATGGGCGCGGATTGTTTCCCGATCCGGTATCGTCGAAAAAGAAAACATGGAGTTTATCGTGCCGCTTTCCACCAAAATGCTCGCTTATGTTTCGGAATACAGCGGTCTCGTTGTCATCAAATAACACCGTCAACCCTCTCTCTCGCCTTTTTGGTGTGGAGCGAGGGCTTTTTATTTCCGATCATTTCTGGATAGCACGATGAACGTTCCTGTACCATGGGCGATCCGCCTATCCCGATCATCGTAGACACTGCCCTCCATGACGACCAACGTGTGTCCGCGATGCAAAAAGCTCGCTTCTGCGCGCAGCCGCTCTCCTATTCCGGGAAGCAAATAATTGACCTTCAGCTCTGTGGTCACTGCATACTGATTAGGTGGCAAGGACCGATTGATCAAGGAGCCCATCGCTGAATCGATCAAAGTCGCGAGAATCCCTCCATGAACAACTCGACCTGAATTGTGCATAAAAGGGGTCAGAGGCAATTCGAAGCGATACGACTGTCTTTCTTCGTCAATGAACTCTCCCTTTAATCCAAGAAATCCAGAGATAAACGCGCTATTCCTTTCCCGCTTCTGCTGAATGGCAGCAACAGCCAGCTCGAGAATACGGCGCTCTTCTTCATTCCCGTCCGACCAGATGTTTTTTAGCTCATCTAACATTTTGTTCACTCCAACCGAAATGGAATCGATTCTTCTATTTTATCCCAAACAAGTTGATTTCGCTATGATTCCTAAACTTATGCCAATCGAGAGCAGCTGTCCGAACCACTCGAGACTGAGCAAATGTTCAGACTTTTACGGTTGTTTCTGTTATTAAAAATTGATAAGATAGTTCAAAACATAAGACAGGCATTATCCGTATGGGAAGGGAGTTTTTCAAATTGGCCAGACAACGCAGTGACATGATCAAAAAAGGATTCGACCGCGCACCGCACCGTAGCTTGCTTCGTGCAGCAGGTGTAAAGGATGAGGATTTCGATAAACCGTTTATCGCCATTTGCAACTCGTACATCGACATTATTCCAGGTCACGTGCACTTGCAGGAGTTTGGAAAACTGGTCAAAGAAGCCGTTCGTGCTGCTGGCATGGTTCCATTCGAATTCAACACGATTGGTGTTGACGACGGAATTGCTATGGGACATATCGGGATGCGCTACTCCCTCCCGAGCCGCGAGATCATCGCAGACAGCTTGGAAACCGTAGTCGCTGCTCACTGGTTTGACGGTATGATCTGTATACCGAACTGTGACAAGATCACACCTGGGATGATCATGGGCGCGCTTCGTGTCAACATTCCAACCGTATTTGTAACCGGTGGTCCTATGAAAGCCGGAAAAACGAGTGATGGTCGCTCCATCTCACTTTCCTCCGTATTCGAGGGTGTCGGAGCTCACCAAGCAGGATTGATCAACGACCAACAACTCGAAGAGCTGGAGCAATATGGATGCCCGACTTGCGGTTCCTGTTCTGGTATGTTTACAGCGAACTCGATGAACTGCCTGCTCGAAGCCATCGGTTTGGCTCTGCCTGGCAATGGTACCGTACTCGCTGTCTCTCCTGAACGTCGCGAGCTGGTACAAGCATCTGCTGAAAAACTGAAAAATCTGATTGAACGCGACATTAAGCCACGCGACATCGTAACACTCGAGGCAATCGACGATGCATTCGCACTCGACATGGCGATGGGTGGGTCAACCAATACCGTTCTCCATACACTGGCGATCGCACAAGAAGCAGGCATCGAATACCCGATCGAGCGTATCAACGAGGTAGCGAAGCGCATTCCGCATATTTGCAAGCTGGCGCCTTCCTCCGACTATCATATCGAGGATTGCCACGAGGCAGGCGGCGTATCAGCCGTTCTGAAAGAAATCGCGAAAAAAGCAGGCGCGATCCATCCAGACCGTATCACTGTCACGGGCAAAACCCTTGGCGAAAACATCGCTGACGCCGAAATCAAAAACGATCAAGTCATTCGTCGCCTGGACAACCCGTACAGCGCTTCCGGCGGTCTCGCTGTTCTGTTCGGCAACCTGGCGGAGCAAGGCTCGATCATCAAAACAGGCGGTGTCGATCCTTCTATTAAAAAGCACGAAGGTCCAGCGATCTGCTTTGACTCCCAAGAGGACGCTCTGGCAGGAATCGCTGCTGGCAAAATTAAATCCGGTCACGTTGTCGTCATCCGCTACGAGGGACCTAAAGGCGGCCCAGGCATGCCAGAAATGCTGGCTCCTACCTCACAAATCGTGGGTATGGGCCTCGGTAAAGAAGTCGCTCTCGTCACAGATGGACGTTTCTCCGGTGCTTCTCGCGGGATCAGTATTGGTCACGTGTCTCCAGAAGCCGCAGAAGGCGGTCCAATTGCCTTCGTACAGGACGGAGATATCATCTCCATTGACCTCGAGGAGCGCACGATGCAACTGCTCGTGGATGAAGCCGAGCTGGCTCGCCGCAAAGAAGACTGGAAAGAATTCGAGCCAAAAGTAAAAACAGGCTATCTGGCTCGTTACTCCAAGCTGGTAACGAATGCGAGCATGGGTGGTATTTTGAAAATCTAGTGTTGCAAGTAAAAGCAAAACCCTTCCTCTGTGAATCACTGTCACTTAGGAAGGGTTTTTGTATTGACTTTTCCAGCTATTCCCTTCTACAATCAAGTTAATAAAATTTAACTGGTTAAAAGGATTGTGATGCATATTGGAGCAAAAGTCGATTTTTATCATCGAAAACTACGATCAGCTAAAAGTGATCAGTGACCCGTTACGCACGAAAATGCTGATGCGTCTGGTGGAAAAGCCGCACACAGGGCAACAGCTCTCCCAACTTTTTGGACTGTCACGCGCGAAGATTCTCTACCACCTGCGTGAGCTGGAGAAGCACGGCATCATCCAGTTGGTTAAAAAAGAAGAAAAGGGCGGCAACATTCTCAAGTACTATCAGGCGGTGGCAAGAGGCTTCATACCCGCTGATCATCTACTCACGTATACGGAGTCGAAAGAGGCTACCAGACAATCTTACGTCGAAGTCTTGCAACGTGCGAAAACAAGAGCGCTCAGTGCTCCTGAAGAAGCCTTTGCGCTGACGTCAACGGAAGTCGAGAAATGGCCGCGCATCTCCCTGCAGTCTGAAGTCAGAGTCAGCGAGCAGGCGTTTGTGTCCTTTTTGCAAAAATACCGGAACCTGCTCCACGAATTGCAACAAAGCTCCCTGGATGACCCATCTTCCATGCAGGATTACTACCTGATGATTACGGGATTTCAAATTGATGAACCGTTATTCAAAAAGGATGGACAGCAGTAACAAAGGAAAATGTCATACGAAAATTCCACCTGTGTATGAAAAACCTATTCGAGTAGGTTTTTCTTTCGGACATTCGGTTAATATTTTTTAACCGGTTAATAATAAGGAGAGTGAATTTCCATGGAAGCTGTCCCCAAGCAATCTAGCCTTCCCTCGGCGGATACATTCCGCTTGTTTACGAAACCCTTTACCCTACTTTGGTTGTCCGCCCTTTGTTCCGGACTCAGTATCTCACTCTTTCTTTTCTCGCAAACCTGGTATATCATCCAGGTTTTAGCTCAGGAGGCCTCATTAGGCATCGTATTTATGGCGGCAACCATTCCCAGGATCGTCTTCATGCTCATAGGCGGAACGCTCGCTGATCGGATGAGCAAAAAGAGAATCCTATCGATCACAAGCATGTTGAAAGCATGTTTGATGCTGTTGCTTGGAGGAATCATTTGGTGGGGGTATTCCTCGCTTGCGCTATTTGTTTGGTTCGCCTTCTTCTTCGGTACCATTGATGCCTTTTATTGGCCAGCTCAAAATTCGCTTATGCCGTCAATCGTACCCTCTACTTCCCTTTTGCGTGCGAATTCGGTGCTGCAAACGACAAACCAAACCTCACAGCTGCTCGGTCCTGTTCTTGCCGGTTTTGTGATTGAGTGGGGAAGTTACCCCCTTTTATATGGCTTTGTTGGGCTGCTTCTTCTGGTTGCAAGTGTATCCGCATGGTGCATGCCGAAACAGGAACCAGCCATTCTTTCCAAACCACAGCAAAGGCTCAAGGAATCGATAAAGGAAAGCTTCTGTTATGTCAGACAATCGGATTTCCTTCCCTTGCTATTGACCGCTATCATCTGTCTGAACGTATTTCTGATGGGCCCCTTATACATCGGCTTGCCGATTTTTGTAGATCAGGTGTTGTCTGGTTCTACCCTGCAGTACAGCTTTTTGGAAGGGGCACTCGCTTTTGGCATGCTTGCCGGTGCAATCGTGCTCGCACTCACGACACTGGGTCAAAACAGGTTGCAGATCGCCTTTCTTTTCATGATGATGCAAGCGCTTGTCTTCTTTGCTTTTAGTCTCACTCAACAGTTCTGGCTCAGCTTGCTTATTCTTTTTACGCTTGGTGTCACGTTTTCTCTCATTAATATTCCGATCCTCTCTTTTGTTCAGGAAAAGGTACCACAAGCCTCGCTGGGGAAAGTCATGAGTTTGGTCTCGCTCTCCTCTTTAGGTTTGCAGCCGATTTCACAGGCGATGACAAGTCTTTTGATCGCATGCGGACTAACGGCCAAGGAAGTGATGCTGCTTGCCTCCATCCCTCTCTTCATTGCTTCCTGTTTCTTTTATTGGCGGCAAAAGTACGCTCGGCCTACAAAGAGATCCGATTGAATTATTCGCGAAAGCAAAAAGGGATGATCTGCAATGGATCATCCCTTTTCCGTATCGTATTTACAAAACTTGCATATTCACTCTTCGCAACTTTACAGTGTGCGAGACGTATTAGTAAGTAGAGAGCCAAACGAGTAGATTACAAGACTCGCCGTGCCGAAACGAAGCGCTTCTCCCAGGACGTGCCTTTAAAGGTCGAATACGTCACTCCTGGTTTTCCATATGTATGTAAGAGTTTGTTGTTGCCTGCATAAATCGCCACGTGTGTAATCCGTTTGGATGTCGTCGTTGTACTCGCCTTGAAGAACACCAGGTCTCCTTTTTTCAGGTTCGACTTGGACACGCTCGTTCCTACCTTGGCTTGATCGCGAGAAGTGCGTGGTATGCTCTTGCCAACTGCGACTTTCAATACGCGCTGTGTAAAGGAAGAGCAATCAAATACGGCTGTGGTATTACTGCTCGCACCGAATTTATAAGGCGTACCCATATACTTTCTTCCCGTGGCAATGACCTTGTCCGCCTTGGATTGCGTCCACGCAGCCTCGGCTACATTTTGCTCCCCTGGCAGTGGAGCGACAATCGCTGTGACTCCCAATGCTACTCCCATTACGATTCCTATGAGGGCTTTATGTAATTTCATGCTGTTCATCCTCCCTTTTCTTGTGAAAAAGATCCCTGCTCAACAAGGGACCATTTTATGCAAAGTTTGGCTGACTTCTCACTTGTTCTCTACTTTACCAAAGCCCACCCTCTATGAAATTACCAAAAACTTACCAAAAACTATTTTTCCAACTGGATACGATTACCGCTTGACGCCTTCGCGCTTGATTTAACAGGCATTCCTCAAATTTTCAGTCTATTTCCTTACCATAATGTCCCTCTCAAATTGGCAATATTTATCCAGCCCCCATTTGTTAAAATCCGCGTCCCACGTGACTTTCGTCCTAGTTCCATTTACAAAAAACCCCTTTTCCCTCCTTTTTCACGTAATCTGCATTTGGAATCTCTCTTTCCTTTCTTCTCTCTCTACTTGCAACTAGCAGGGAGTCATCGTAAAGTAGATAGGAGTTCGTTTTGAAGGAGGCACATATGCGACTGCGTAACATTCCAGGTGCCGAAGCGGCCCTGAGAGAATATCCGACGTTCGTAGACAATCCCCTTTCCTATAAAGGAAATTGGAAGGAACGCTTCGGGAATAACAATCCGATTCATGTGGAGATCGGCTGTGGAAAAGGACGCTTCATTAATACACTGGCCGAGCGTCACCCTGACATCAATTTCATTGCGGTTGAACTGAAGGCGGAGGTCGTTCTGCGCGCTGTCCAGCGTACGGAGTACAAAGCGGTTCCGAATCTGGCCTTTGTCCAGTACGACGCTTCCAAGTTGACCGAGTTGTTTGCCGATCATGAAATTTCTCGCATCTATCTGAACTTTAGTGATCCGTGGCCAAAAACCCGTCATGCGAAACGCCGTCTTACTTACAAAAACTTCTTGAACACCTATCGTCAGGTACTTGTAGCAGACGGCGAGATTCATATGAAGACAGACAACGAGAACCTTTTTGAGTTTTCACTCAACCAATTCGCTGCGGAACGCTTCCAGATGCGCAATATCACCTTTGACCTGCACCAGTCCAAGTTGGCGGCAGATAATGTAATGACGGAGTACGAGGAGCGCTTTTCTTCTCGTGGGCAGCGCATTTATCGGGTGGAAGCGAGCTGTGTGATTAAGTAGACCCTGGTTTGAGTCAACATAGGGGAGGAGAAGAAAAAGCACAGTTCTCTTCGACTCTGACACGCCAGCATGGGGGATTGACTGGCCGTCTCCATTTCAAAAAGGGGACCGTCGAGCCAAAGCCACCCTACGGGCGGAAGTTTCTCACAGAAGAAGTGTTCGACAAGCGGGTCCCCTTTTTGAAGTTCCGACTAGGTAGGCGTTGTCAAGGTCTGCGAGATCTGTGCTTTTTCTTCTCGCCAGCTTTGTTTGTTCGTCGGAACCTTTTAAATGCTTAACTGAAATCATTATTATGCATAAAAAAACCCTCCGCACTCTCAAGTAGGCTTTGAACCTTACTTGTGAGCACGGAGGGTTTTTATTATTCTTTTTGCCGCCCGACGCTCTTGTATACGCGCTCTGGTCGTCCGACGACACCGTACGAAAGGTCTGCGATAGCGTCTCCTTTAGCTACTAAATATTCTAGGTATCGCCTTGCTGTTGAACGGCTAATGCCTGTTTCTTTGCTGACCAAATCCGTCGTAGCCTCCTGTATCTGCATGAGAAAGCCTGAAATCTTGTCCAACGTAATTTGATCAATTCCTTTGACTGCCCTTGTCTCGGTTGCCTTCTTTTGTCCCGTCCGGGTAATGAGCTCATCGATTTGGGCTTGACTGATCTGATCGGTGTCTTTTTTCCAATCACTCACCTTTTGCCTGAACTCTTGATAATTCCGTAACGTTTGTTGCAGGCGTGCAAAGATAAGTGGCTTGGTAATAAAATCGAATACGCCATAGCGGATCGCCTCTACGACCGCATCCACTTCTTTGGCTGCTGTCAGCATGATGACATCCGTTGTAGGGAACTGCTCCTTTATGATCGACAAAAAATCAAGGCCGTCCATATCCGGAAAATAAATGTCGAGCAACACGAGATCAGGCTGCAAAATTTCCATTTGGTCCTTGGCCTCTTGCCCATTCGTGGCAATGCCAATCACCTCGTATCCCTCCACTTTTTCCACGAAGCGTCGGTTTACCTCTGCGATTCTCAGGTCGTCTTCAATAATGAGTACCCGAATCATCAATAACGGCCTCCTTCCGTTCTGCCGTGCGTGCGTCCTTTGGTATCGTCACAGTAAAAATCGTTCCGCCTACCGGATTTCCCGTATGTGTAATATTGCCGTGTACATGTAAAACAGCTTGTTTGACTAAGTGCAGTCCGTAGCCATGATTCGGCTGCTGTTTGGTAGAGAAGCCCAGCTCAAAGATTCGTTCAGCATTTTCTTCGGAGATGCCTGGTCCCAGGTCCTCTACCTCTATGAGCAAGACCTCTTCCATATTGAGCAAAAAGATCGTGATTTCTGGTGCAAATGCACCTGGAGCTTTTACAGCGTCCATCGCATTATCTATCAAATTGCCGAGAATGACAATCAGCTGTGAGCGATCAATCGAGGCAGGAATGTCGCGGAAGTTGCTTTCCGGATCTATTTTCAATTCCACTTTGCGCTCGTTGGCTTGATTCAGCTTCCCAAGCAACAAACCACCTATCAGTGGGTCGGGGACTTCTTGCATAATAAACGTCGTATTGTGGACATGCACATTTAGCTCAGAAGAAATCGTTTCAATGGCTTCCTGATACGATTCAAGCTGGATGAGTCCTGATATGAGATGCAGTTTGTTGGAATACTCGTGCGTCTGGGAACGAAGGACTTCCGCGTACTCCTTTACCCGTGACAGCTCCTGTGTGACCTCGAACAGCTCGGACCGATTGCGAAAGCTCGCTACCGCGCCTATAACATGGCGCTCCTTATCCATAATCGGGACGCGGTTCACGACTAATACGTGCTCGTCCACATTCGTTTCGCGGTCAAATTCGGCTTTCCCAGTCTCAATCACCTCATGAAGGCCCAGCGAACGAACCAGCTCGTCCTGTTTGTCCATGATACTGTCTTTATCCTTCGCTTGCCCCAGCATATGGAGAGCCGTCTGATTCGCGAGCGTGATCGCCCCTTCCTTATTGATCGCCACAATGCCTTCACGAATCGATTCCAACACGGCTTGATTTTCCTGATACAATCGCCCGATTTGTTCAGGCTCCAAACCAAATATCGCTTTCTTTACATTCTGTGAAAGAATGAGCGTAGCCACCACACCCAAGAGCAAGGTGACGATGCCGATGACGAAGATTCGATTGCGATATGATTCAATCGTTTCATTTATATCCTCAAACAAAAAGCCGACAGAAACGACCCCCATCACCTTTCCTTCCTCATCATAGATCGGTGTCTTTCCTCTGAGTCCGGGGCCAAGCGAACCGACTGTTTCAGAGATGATGGATTGCCCCTCAAATACTGCCTCATTGTCGCCTCCCACCATCTTTTTGCCAATCTGCTCTGGATCAGGATGTGAATAGCGGATGCTTTGCAAATTTCCCACTGTGATAAAAGCCGCATTCGTGTCCACGCGTATTTTTTCCACGATTGGATTGATAATCTTGGCAGGATCTTCTGCGTCAAACGCCTGTTTGATCTCGGACATCTGCGCGACGGTCTTGGCGGTATGCAGCGCGCGCGTCCCGATCTCATGCTCTAATACGCCCGCCAGCATCTGTTCAAACATCGTACCGAGTATGACCGTCACACCAAAAAGGAGCGAGCAAATAATCAACATCAGCTTGCTGTGAAAACGCACATCGTTCCCTCCTCTTCTTCTCATTGTATCTCATTTCGCTCGATGACGAAAAAAGAGGCCATGAACAGGCCTCTTTTCTTATTTCTTCCTTCTTATAGTTGACTAGAACGAGATGACTCCGGTAAGAAGAGCAAGCGCAATCATCACGATCGATGTTCCAAACGCCCATTTCAGGATGAACTTTTGGGTTTCCGCATAATCGACCCCAACCATTCCGATCAACAGGTACTGTGCTGCAAACAACGGGCTGAGTACATGCAGCGGTTGACCCAGGATGGAAGCGCGACCAATTTCCGCTGGATCGATTCCGTAAGCTGCTGCTGCATTTGCTAGGATGGGAACGATCCCGAAGTAATACGCATCGTTAGACATGAAATACGTGAATGGCATGCTTGTCAGCGCCACGAGTAGAGGCATATGAGAACCAAGTGAATCTGGAATCCAGGAAACGAGTGTGCTCGCCATCGCATCGATCATTTTCGTTTCAGTCAAGATGCCTGTAAAGATTCCCGCAGCGAAAACCATGGATACCGTAGCCAGTGCGTTAGCTGCGTGGGATGCAATCCGCTCTTTCTGATCTTGCATTTTCGGGTAGTTAATAAACAGGGCTATGGCAAAAGCGAGCATGAACATCGTCGGCAGTGGCAAGAAGCTCGTAATCAGACCGACCATCAGGGCTGCTGTCAACAACAGATTGAACCAGATCAGGCGCGGACGTTTCAGTGCAGCAGTCTCATCCGTAGCCGCTACTTCTTGTCCTGCAAGCGATTGCAAATCTTCATCTGGTATCTCAATAATCCCCAGACGCTTGCGCTCTTGTTTGCCCAAAATACAGGCTACGATCATAACCCACGCAATTCCGCCAATCATCACAGGAATAACAGGGACGAAAATCTCAGAAACATCCATATGGAGTACACTCATGACACGTGCTGTCGGTCCACCCCAAGGCGTCATGTTCATGACACCGAGTGCGAGCATCGGCATGACTGCCAAAATCATCGGTCTAATTCCCAGCTTGCGATACAAAGGCAGCATCGCGGTAACTGTAATCATATACGTCGTGGTTCCATCTCCATCCAATGCGACCAAGGTAGCGAGAATTGCTGTACCTACAATCACCTTCAGTGGGTCACCCTTCACCATTTTCACGATTTTCTTAATTAATGGATCAAACAGACCCGCATCCATCATGACTCCAAAGTATAGAATGGCGAACAACAGCATAATTCCCGTAGGCGCAATTTTCTTGATACCTGCAAGCATCATGTCGCCAATTTCTGTCGTACCAAATCCGCTAATTAACGCAAAAATAACAGGAACAACAATCAAAGCAACCAATGCCGAAAGCCGTCTCGACATAATCAAGTACATGAAAACGGCTACCATGAGAAATCCAAGTAATGCCAGCATACGCTAGTTCCCCCTTGCAAGAATGCGCTTACAATGATGTTGTAGCAACCATTACGAATGCGCTTTCATATTGTGCTGTCATTATAACAATGTTCGTAAAAATCCGAATAGAATATGCGCATAAACTGTTTTAACCGCATTTCCTCTATTAACATCATAAAAATTACGACATGCGCATATGGTGATCGGCCATGCAAGTACATAAAAAAGAGGCCATTGTTCACTGAAAATCATGTGTTAGACTGTGAAAATATAGTTGTAGACTGATAAAAAAAGGCCCCGCCTAAGAGAGAAGAGCTCCCAGGCAAGGCCTTTTCGTCCGTCAAATTAAACGAGCTTGGCGCGATAGTCATCTATGATTCGATGCTCCATTTTTTCCTGTAGGTGGTCGGTCATTTCCTGGCATATCCGGTTGTATTCCCAATCGGATATCTTATAAGCAGGAGGAGCATCTTGATGCAGCAGCATGGCGATCCGCATATGAGTCGCAGGGTGTGTCGTGTCCATGCTTTGTTGACTTCTTTCCAGGATGCGCACTATGCGCATTTTTTCCTTTCCAGGCAGCTTAGAAAAAGTCTCATGCAAGTGCTGACCCAGTGTCATACTTTGCTTTTGCAAAGAATGTCTTGCGATCAGTGGCTCCACCACGTCGTTCATGTGGATGATCTGCAACAGGGAAATGAGATGCTGGCTGCCTGCAAGCTGAGCCGCCATACGATCCGCCTCATATTCAGCACGTTGACTCTGATTCCAATAAAGATGAATGAGAACAGCCAGCAAACGATAGGGAATCCAAAGTAGAAGCCGCATGATGCCTCTGCTGAACGTGGCGATGAATGAAAAATGGTATTCATCATCCTCGTCTTGGATTGGGTCAAGCAAATCGCACCAATTCAGGAGAATACGCTGTGCATGCGATACCAGAGCGCTCCGCCTAATGTCATTGTTACGGCAATGAGCCAGCTCATGGGCAAGCAATGCGGTCAACTCTCCCGGTGTGCACGCAAACAATAGTGGATAACCGATGACAACCACCCGCCTTCTGCGCCATCCATATTCAGTGGTATACGCCTCAAAGTAAGGAGAGAGCGCGAACTGTATTCTTTTTTCGACCCCCATCTTTTGCGCCACGGTTTCAAATATCTTCATGGTGGTTGGGTGTTCATCAGCATTCAAAAGAATGGTCATTTTCGGAAACGGATGGGGTCGAGGCCGCGACAACCATGCGAACAGGAGGACTAGCAGACAGCTTATGAGGATAAAGGGGCTGCTATACCAGGCGACAAGTCCGTACAAAGAAAAGAGAAAGCCTGCAACGGAACATCCGATTACGACGAGTGAGTACGCGGATGCCACTCTCTCGCTCACCCCCTGTTTGGTTACGAGCTCGGTGCGGCCCTTTAGCTCTTTGAACAAGGCTTGACCGTATGTATCACGCATTTTCCTCTCAAGGCGCTCCCAAGCTTTACCTTGGCGTTCTTTCGATGGGACGGCTAGATTCCAGTCACAGTGTTCACACCAAAACGGATATCCTTCGTTTGCCTCGATTTGTGCTCCACAAGAAGGACAAGGCTTCACTGAATCATTCCCCCTCTGCGCCTGTTTCGTCTACAAGGCGCTGTCTGACAGCATTCTACCACGAGTAACTGTTCCTGATAAGATAGTTTGGAAATATAATCCACCCGGCAATTGGGATAAGGTATGTAGTGTTGAATGAAATGTAGTGACAGAAATTTCGGTATAATATAATTGCTTGGTTTTGTGGAGGGCATTAGATCTTTATGACATGAAGAGGAGGATATCTCAATGAAATTAACTGTGCTGGTTGATAATAACACTTACATCGACCGCTACTTTGTTGGTGAGCCAGCTGTTTCTTATTTAATCGAAGATGAAGATATGAGGATACTGTTCGACGTAGGATACTCAGATGCGTTCATTCGCAATTCAGAAAAGATGAGAATTGATTTGAGAAAACTTGATTACGTTGCGCTGTCACATGGACATAGCGATCATACCTGGGGATTAGATCCGCTCATTCGAATGTTTTCTGAAGCGAAACTTGAACAATTAGAATTCAGACTCCCAACCATTATTGCTCATCCCGATGTATTCTACAGCAAACTCTTGAATGGTGAAGAAATAGGGAGTTTGCTATCTGCTGAGAAAATCAGTAGGCATTTTAAATTGGAATACACCAAAAAGCCGTTGTGGCTGACGGAGAAGTTGGTCTTCTTAGGTGAAATTGAAAGGACTATGCCTTTTGAAGCGGATAACGCTATTGGACATATTGCAAGAGATGGCGAAATCTCAGAGGACTACCTGCTGGATGATTCTGCACTGGTTTATAAAGCTGAAAACGGACTTGTCATCATTGTTGCATGTTCACACTCAGGAATCTGCAATACCATTGAATATGCCAAAAAAGTTTGTGGAGACGATAGAATTCTCGATATAATCGGAGGATTTCATCTGCTAAACCCTGGAGAATATCAGATGAATGAAACCGTGGAATATTTTCAGACTGTCAAACCGAAATATTTACATGCTTGTCATTGTACAGATTTGAAATCGAAAATTGCATTATCAGATGTGGCGAATGTATTGGAGGTTGGAGTGGGTTTAACTCTTGAATTTAGATGAGACTCATTAAGCTAACGGGTTTCGATAGCTTAATAAATAACTAAAACGCGGCTGCCAGTATAGATCGGCAGCCGATCTGCGCTAAAGGGCAGATTAACGCAACATTTCAAGAGCTGTAATCGTAATATTATCTGCTCAAGAGGACGGAAACAAGCAATGGCAGTGAGGGGGAACCCAGCACCGCCATTGCTTTATTTTTGCATAATGATTTGATCAGGCAAGCTATCCGTCAAGTGCGCAAACTTACTTTTGAGACATCCCATTTCACTAAGCAAGATGTTTACCCCATGCTTTTCGATATGACGATTTTCCCCCGTTTCGGCAGCTCTTCGCTTTTGCGGTACGCCTGAAGCAGGCCCTGAGCAGTAAAGGGATAGGTCTCATTGATGTGGATACTCAACTTGTTCTTTTGCATATGGCGAACAATAGAATCAAAATCGGCACGGTTGGGTCTTGCATGGAAGAAATGCGCGTCAATGCCCCGGACCTTTGGATATTGATTGATCGCAAATGTCGCCACTGAAATATAGGAGCCGCCATCCTTGATGACCGAGTAGTTTTTCTCTCCCCGATCTCCTGGTAGCCCGGTACCGATTGTGGATGGGTCCATAGCGGAATCAACCACGATATCGATAGGATCGGTTATTTGGGCGGCAAAGTCGACTTTCGTGTAGTCGAACACCTCGTCCGCACCGAGTCCTTTGACGAAATCATGATTATAGTCCCTCGCGGTTGCGATAACATATGCTCCATGTTGCTTGGCCAACTGGACCGCTGCATGTCCCACACCTCCGGCACCGGCATGAACAAGGATACGTTGTCTCGGTTGGAGACGGCCATGCTCAAACAGCGCTTGCCAAGCTGTCAGGGCAACCGCAGGCGCGGCGCCTGCCTCTTCGAAGGAAAGACTCTCTGGGATAACAGCGAGATGATCTTCCTCCACCGCAACGTAGTCCATGTAGGAACCCATCGGAACCAAGCCCATGACACGATCCCCCGACTTGAAATGACGCACTTTTTCGCCAACCTCTTTTACGATGCCGGCTACATCAAAACCAAGAACGATCGGTAGTTGAGCCGGAAATTTATCAGCTATCGGACTCTGAAGAATCGCGCCGCTGCGCATTAGAATATCCGCAGGATTAATGGAAGAGGCGTGCATTTCGACTAGAACTTGTGTATCGGTGAGTGTGGGAACTGGCACTTCCAGTTCCTCTAGTACTTCGGGGATTCCAAAGCTTGTCAAAGCAATAGCTTTCATGATTATACCTCCTCTTAAATTGAACACAAGTTGAATTTTCAACATGTGCCTTATATAGTAAAAACGTATCAGAGCGATAGATGATGTCCAATGGTTAAAACAAGCCCGGTTGTTGATTTTTCAACAGAGGGCTTCAATATGTTCATTTTATATAGGTTAAAGGGGAGAACGATATGGACAGACGTATTCAAAAATCGAGGCAAGCGATTATGAATGCTTTTATGAGGCTAATGTCAGAAAAGGACTTCGAGAGCATGACGGTCAATCAAATTGCGGAGGAAGCGAATGTCAATCGAGGAACGGTTTATTTGCATTTCGCTGATAAGTACGATCTACTCGATCAATGTATGGAAGATCAAATTAACCAGTTACTGCGGAATTGTATGCCTGAAGAGGGGTTGGTTCATCTCACTTCCAAAACCGCGCTACAGCGCACGTTTGAATATTTGGAGCAGCATGCTTCTTTCTATTCCATAATGCTGAAGAGCAAGGGTAACGCGGTTTTCCGAAGCCAAATGGAGACAATGTTCCGGCAAAGTCTGAGCGAGCATCTGGATTCGATCAATCTCGATCGGAAATTGAACAAGGATATTACGGTGCAATTTTTAATTTCAGCGGGAGTGGGTGTATTGGAATGGTGGATTACCCATTCGATGCCGTATCCGGTATCGGTCATGGTTGAACAATATTGGAATTTGCTGAACCGAATTCAATTGCAAATGTTCGAATAAATAGCGTATTAAAATTAGAAAAATAAATTAATAGACAGTGAAAATAAAGGCTTTAAACTGGCTAACCTCATAATACGAAAGGGCAGTAGTACGAGGGTTCGCCACAGAGAACCTATTTAAAAATACGATCAATTTCGTTGATTTCTTCTTCTGTCAGGTGGACGTCTACTGTTTTTAAATTATCCAGCACTTGCTCTGCTCTTTGTGCCCCGGGAATGACAACATCAATTGAATCATGTGTTAAATACCAAGCAAGGACTATATGAGCAACTTCGGCATTTTTATTATTTGCAATTTTACGGAGCTGCTCTACCTTTTCTAGATTTTTTTTGAATTTATCGCCCTGGAAGTGAGGCATATCTTTGCGTAGATCATTGAATGCCATATCTTTATTGTATTTACCGGCAAGCAAGCCTGATGCTAGTGGAAAGTATGGAATAAACGAGATATTATTCTCTGTCGTATATGGAAAGAATTCTTGTTCCGCTTCACGCTGCAGCAAATTGTAGTTTCCCTGTAATACCTCGACATAACCATCCTTATTTGCTTCTTTCAATTGTTCCAGTGAGAAGTTAGAAACGCCAATTGCTCTAATTTTACCTTCGTCTTTTAGCTGTTTTAAGACTCCAACCGCCTCATCTTTTGGTGTATCCTCATCTGGAGCATGAATATAAAATAAATCTATGTAATCTGTTTGTAGCCTTTTCAAACTATCTTCAACGGCTTGTTTTAAATAAGCAGGCGAATTATCCATGGTAACATCATTGCCGACAAGTGTAAGGCCACCTTTTGTTGCAAGGATATGTTCATGACGCTTTCCTGCTTCTTTTATCACTTCACCTATTAGCTCCTCTGAACGTCCTGTTCCATAAAAAAACGCTGTATCTAAAAAATTCACTCCATGGTTGATCGCAGCCCGCACCAAATCTTTTCCTACTTCTTCATTTAAATTAGGATAAATATTGTGGCCACCTACAGCGCTTGTTCCAAGTCCGATTGGATTGACAATTAAATCTGTTTTACCAATTCGTGTTTGTTTCGTCATTCTCTTCAACTCCCTCTCATTTTTAAGCTTAGCGTACGTTTTCGCGCGAGGTTTTTACCAGTATCTACATCATAATTCATTACGTTACGTAAGTTTCAAGTGCAAAATGATTTTTTGAATATTTGCATAAAAATAACCCTTTACCCTGGTGCATGGGAAAATTATGTTGCCTTTAGCAACACTAGTGTCCTTAAATGCCTTCATCGGAGAAATGAATCCAACTATTGATTTTCATGTATTTGCATATGTGGATGTTTCACTAAAAATGCTATTTTGGTATTTTATTGTTACGATCGGGTTCGATAACGAGGACAAGCATGCTGCCGCTCGACCTATGCCGAGGATGAGAATAACCTCTTGTCCGAACAACGACTCTGCTATAAACGATATATTGCGGCGGTTCGTCGATCCATGGCCGACCCGCGAACTATTCCCTACAGTGAGGAAGGAGTTGCCCCGATGGATTTCGATTTCCCATTGCTGAAGCAAGAGATTAAAACGGCGGCAATGCAGGCCTTTGACGAGATGAATAAGACGTGCCAGGACGATAGGGTAATCGCCTTTGCGTTGTACAGCGACGAAGGCGCCATGACGGTATGTCCTGCTGTCAATACGAAAGCGCATCTTGATGGTATTGTCGAGAGCGATCCGGAACATGCGCTGTATTTCAAATACGAGCCTGCGGAATGGAGGTTCGAAGGTCAAGGGTCTGAGGAGGCCTTCGGTGCGATTTGCGCGAAGTTGCGAAGTTTCATCCTGACTGAGGAGCCCTCGGCAAGGCATGAAAGCGGCCGTTTCGTTGCGTTTCGGGAGGCGTTGTACGAAACGTGTATCGAGGCGCTGGAAGAACTGGTACGCTCGGGCATCTTTTCCGGTGCTGTTGGTCGCGACATCATCGTCTTGTTCGCAGTTTCCGACTATGAGTTCGAGACAGATTCGTATATGCGGATGATTCGAAGGCTGAATGCCGACGACACCATCCGAAAGGAATGCGCGGCTTATGTGAAAGAATGGAGCGATTAGCCCCAAAAGACCTGCCTCCATTGATTTAGTGAAAAGAAAGCAATTCATAAGAAATATCAATTTTCATATTTGCTATGATGGAATGAATGACAACCATTTACAAGCGGAAAGCAGGGTGTACATATGGAGAGTTTAGGATCTAGGAATGTGGATGTCATTACGCTGTTTGTTGAGGATTTTCAAAAGGTGAAGGCGTTCTATCAGGAAGTATTCGGATTTCAAGCCGTATATGAAGACGAGGTCTCGTCGGTGTTTAACTTCGGGAATATGAGCGTGAACCTTTTAGATATTTCCGAGTCACACGAATTGATGAAACCGGGAACAGTCGCAACGCGTGAATCCGGATTCCGTTTCCTACTCACCATTTGGGTCGATGACGTGGATGAGGCCTGTGAAGAATTGAAAAAACGTGGGGTTGCTCTACTGAACGGTCCGATCGACCGGCCGTGGGGAGTGCGAACGGCTTCATTCGTCGATCCGGCAGGACATGCCTGGGAGATCGCGAAACAAATATGTTGTTGAAATTCTCTTCTCTTATTTAGCGGATAGCTCGCTGCCTACGAACCATTTATGGTTTTTCATGACTTCTCCGCCCGTTGTCGGCGTGTAGTCCAGCATATAGACAGTGGTTTGCTCGGCTGGATCAATAGACCCAGCTTTTGAAAAGAAAAAGAACGGCACGAATTAGCCGTTCTCTTGTTTTTCTTATACATCTCGCTTTTGAAACACCCGAATGGACAACCCCAGCGCTACGATGCCATAAAAAATGGTGTAGATGAGCATGGCAGTACTCGGAGGAGAAGTCGTACCGAAAATGCCTTGTGAAGCAAAGGACAGCGGATCGTCAGCAGAATCAAATAGCGAAAGCGTCGCTTGCCTAAACAGTGAATCGGCCGGAAAGAGCAGACTGGAAATAATCCCGATGTTGGTAAGTGAGCTATTGCTAAAGACCGCACCGAGCTGCTCAATAAAGCCACCGATGAAGCTGATCCCATACAGAATGATCAGGATAATACCACCCGTCACTGTGGTGGTCATACTGCTTAAGAACATCGCTACACAAACAAGGATGATCGGCATACCTACGAAGAAAGCTGCTGCTTTCAGGATTTGGCCTCCTCCTACCTGAACAGCCAACGCACCACCGCCAACCCATTGGTTGATCGCCAAAAGTCCGAAGAACATCAGGAGCGCGTACAGCCCAAGCATACTTGCCAACCCGAAAAATTTCCCCAGCACATATTTGTAGCGAGGAAGTGCTCGTGCTAGCCACGTATCGATCTGATGGCTTTCGATTTCAGAGGCAATGCTCCCGACACTGCTCAAAATCGCCAAGAGTGCGGTAATGATGGAGCCAAAGTACAAGCCCATCCCTAAGAGCTGCGTGGAAAAGAAGTTTTTTTGCAGCAAAGCATCTGGACTTAAGCCACCGAACGATTCCTTCATTTCCTTGACCGCATAGCCTGTTGCAAGTCCAAACAGCAGCAGGAAGGTCAGCGACATGATCAGCGTAATTGTGAAAATACGCTTGGAGATCATTTCTCTATACGTGATTTTGATGATCGGCCACATGTCGTTCCCCCTCCTTTCTCTGCACCCAGTACAGAAATACGTCTTCTAGTGATTGCTGCTTGCGCACGACTTCATGTACTCCAGCCCCTGAAGCAATCAACTGTTGCAACAGAGTGGGTACGCGATTGTCCTGATCCAGCGTCATTAACCATGTATCACGGTTTTCCTCTTGTCTTACGAGACGACTCTCTGTGACGAAGGAAGGAAGCGCGTTTTGAAAGCCTTCGCTATCCTTGTCCACTGTCAATTCAATTTGTGGTTGGACGGTGCTCAGCTTGCGCCAGTCTCCTTGTACGACCAGCTCACTACGGTGAATGATCCCGACGTAGTTGCACACACTCTCCATTTCACTCAGTAGATGACTGTTGAGAAAAACTGTCTTTCCTTGGTCACGCAGCCGCGCGATCAGCTCACGTACTTCCTTTCGCCCGATTGGGTCCAGTGCGGAGGTCGGCTCATCGAGGAAGATCAGCTCTGGATCGGATAAGAGGGCGCAGGCAATCCCGATACGCTGCTGCATGCCTTTGGAATAGCCCCGGATGCGTTCACGCTCACGTCCAGCCATTCCGACCAGCTCGACGACATTTTTTATCACTGATTTGCTCTCGCGATGTGTTAATCCACACAACTCGGCATGATGCTCCAAGAGCTGCTGGCCCGTCAACCAATCAGGATAGCGGAACAGCTCTGGCAAGTATCCTACCTTTTTTCGCGATTCTACACTGCCAATCGGCTGCCCAAGCATAACCGCTTTGCCATCCGTCGGGTGCAATAACCCGAGCATCGTCCTGACAAAGGTACTTTTACCCGCTCCATTTTGACCGAGGAAACCAAATACGGAGCCACGTGGTACTTGTAGCGTAATATTTTTGCATCCGGCTTTCCCGTTATATTGCTTGGTCAACTCCCAGGTCTCTATCACATAATCTGACATCGCTTACCTCACTTTCTCCATTGCAAACGGGACAAAGCAGAGCCCCCTTCTCCAGGAAAACTCTGCCAATTCCACACTATTTGTTTACTTATTTCAGTTGTTTCGCAAAATCCAACAGCCTATCAGCGTTCTTTTCGCTACCTTCCAGCATGTGAATCTGTCCATCCTGCTGCCACATCAAATGTGTATTGTATTCACCTGTGATCAGCATTCCGTTTTGACCATTCACTTTTACTTCCTTCATCTTGCTCTCGCCGTCTGCCATGTATGGCACAGGGAGGGTATGCTGCCAGTCTTCGATGCTAATCATCTGCTTTTTCACTTGATCCGGTATGAACGGCAGGGCCAAGAGTGTCTCGCGAAGCTGTGCCAGATCAACTCCCTCTGGAGCAGTTAGCTCAGGTGCGTCCACGACAGAGTAGCCATAGCTTTCTTTTCCTGCGGTCATCCAGACGTTCTGCATCTGTGGGATCTTCAAGGAGAAGCGTTTGCCACTCAGCTTTTCATCAAAGCGCGCCTCTACCTGCAATTGCCCCAGTAGCTTGTTTGCACGATCGGCATCGATTTCCATGTGCATGGTGTAAGGGGAATTGACGTTTACGCTATCCACCGTGACATCCTGCGGCAGCTGTGGCAGCTTCACGCCTGCCTTTTCAGCGGATTCCTTGTTGTTGTAATAGTAGCTTCTTTGCTCAAGTTTCTCTTGATCATTTTCATCAATCCAGATTTTTCCGATCCCATTCAGTTCCATCTCGCCCACATTGCCGTTTGCGATCCATTGTTCTAGCTCTCGCAAATCCTCTTGCGTCACTTTGACAAACTCTACTTTATCCATGCGGAAAATGGACAGAAAATCGTTCGCTGCTGCTTGTACTTGGGGGAAAGACAGGGACACTGCCAATACTGCTGCTGCCGAAGCACCTGTCACCCATCTTTTTGTTTGCTTGTTCATCTGATTCCAGCTCCTTCTGATTGTTGCTCGATTGGTTATCATTTGTCGATCTTGTGCATATGTGTCAGGCGTTTTCTCGATGGATTGCGAAAATCGCTGCCACGCTGCTTCCGTATTGACCTTCACATCGCTTGTCTCGGAAAAAGCATGCTCCATCTTCTCACGCGTCCAGCTATCCAACGCGGACAGTTCGTCCAGCTGTGTACGACAGGTTTCACAGTAGTCCAGATGGAGCAGGAATTGCTCACTTTCTTTTGAGCTGCATTCACCGTCCAAGAACGCCTGGATAAAGCCTGTATCAGCACATTTCATTCCTCTTCCCCCCTCATCCGGCCATAGATGGTACGAAATTTACTTTTCGCTCTCGCAAGGAGTGTTCCCACCGAGCTGATCTGCGTCCCAGTCGCTTTAGCCAACTCCGCATAAGGAAATCCGGAATACTTCATGACCAGTAAGGTTCGTTCCCGCTCGTCTAGCTCCTCTAGCACATCGCGGACGATACTCTGGGACTCTTTTGCAAGCCACATCTCTTCTGTAGAAGGACTGACGTGCTCTTGCTCGGATGCACTTCGCTCTTGTCTTGCGTACCTGCGTTTTTCTGAACGAAGATAGTTGTACGCTGCGTAGAGCGCGGACTTGGACAGCCATGCCGGGATATGTTCGATCACCGAGCGATCCGTATGGTAAAAGGAGAGAAATACATCCTGTGCAATATCTTCTGCCGTTTGTTGATCTTTCACAATACGCATGATCTGTCTGACCACAAACGGATAATAGGTTGTAAACATTTCTTGAAAGGAATCTGCTTGATCCTCTACTCGAGCATGGTTCATCACCAGGTTTGCTTGCACCTCCACTGGATTCCTCCTTCCTGCGTGCGCCATTGACGAATGCCTCTACTGCTTCGTTCATCTAATAGAAACCACCAAGGCGATTTTTGTGACAGGAAAGATCAAATTATTTTTCATTTAAAAAGATAGCCGGATTCTCTAGGAATCTCCGCGTTAATTGATAGTGCTCCGTGTCCCGATAATTCACCTCTTGGACGGGGGATTCATCGAAATTGAGAATTTTTGCGTCTGGGTAGCCCAGTAGTATCGGTGAATGCGTCGCGATGATAAATTGTGCCCCTTCCTCCACCAAGTCCTGCATGAGGTACAGGAAGGCAATCTGACGCTTGGGCGACAAAGCAGCCTCGGGCTCGTCTAATAAATAAATGCCCCTACCATTGAATCGGTTAGCAAATAGAGCGAAAAAAGATTCTCCGTGCGACTGGTTATGCAGGGAACGTCCGCCGTAGCCAGAATATCCTGTGCCACGAATGCGCTCAGTCTCGTCAATATGACTGGCAAAATGATAGAAGCTCTCCGCCCGTAGAAAAAAGCCATTCGTCATTTTGGGTAGCCAGGAAAGACGTATGTAGTCACCCAAGCTCGAATCCGAGCGATCTACGTCATAATAATTGTTCCGCGACCCACCAGCTGTATGAAACCCGCATTGATAGGCAACCCCTTCGAGCATCGTAGATTTACCAGAGCCATTTTCTCCTACGAAAAAAGTGACACTCGCTTCGAGGTCAATCGTTTTCAGCTTGCGCAAGGATGGCAGGTGAAACGGATATTCTTTCGTATTAGGAAATTCCTCACGCAGCAGCTTGATCGTTCGCAAATAGACCATTTTTACCTCCACTCTCATTATTTTCCCGACTCACGCCGATACATCCTTATAAGGGCGCCTTTTTAAACGCTCATTTATTTGGGGGAGAAGTATCCGTGGACAAGGTTTCCTTTCTTCAGGAAAAAAGTACATTTCATATGAAATATCCGGATCAGAGCGACCTCGCCTTTTACCGGTGGTATACGACTCAGTATCCAACCGAAGCCATCGGCTGGTTTCACCTTGGCCAAGAACGGGAGACACAAGGAAATACAGAACAGGCTCTCGAAGCGTACAGGCGTGGTCTGGTATCCAAGCAAGGCTCGTACTACAACGAGACCCGTGACGCTTATCAACGACTGCTGCGGGAGCGACAGCGCAATACGTTGGGCCATCGAACACGTTTACTCTTGGCGTCACTCTTGTTTCTCTATTTTCAATTCGCTTTTTCACCAGGACCGTTGAGAGATGCGTCAACCAAGACAACGCCACAGGCTGCCAAACAGCCCGTACCGACAACTGCACAAACGCAGCCACATGTCGAGGTCATCGCAGTTCCTCCTACACTCAGTGCCCGTGAGCTATCTGAGCAGGTCCGGCGCTATGTAGAGTCACGTCGTCCTGCTCTTACGCAGCCTTTTACAGTGATGGTTGTCCCAGAAGTGCCTGGTTCGCCGTTGTTTCGTCCCTTGCTGTTTTATCAGCCGCGCGAAGTCCGAGGGATCTTGCGTTACAATCCGACGAGTCGGACTGTTCTCAGTGAAAAATGGTGGGATAAACCTGTGCAGTTGGAACGAGAACCGACACTTGCCACAGGTAAGACAGAACTCACGGATGAGCAGCTAACCCTCCAGCATGTACTGATCTTACGTAACGCCTTGTATCGCTATTATCAGCAAACGGGTACGTTGCCTGCCCAGCTGTCTGATCTGGCTGGCGCTTATCCAGGCAATTATTTGCCGCAAATTCCAGTACCACCAAAGAGACTTTTACTCAAAAGCTATCCGTATCATCCCAAAGCTTTCTTGCCAGAGTCCGCATGGGACAGCTTGCGCAATGTGCTGCCGCTTCCCGGCTATCCGGAGCCAGTGGCGCCTTTCGAACCGTTACAGCTTCACTTGACTACCTCGACACATACGATGAAGCTCATCAGCGGTTCCCATCTGGTACGCTGCTATCCTGTAGCCATAGGCAAAAACGGTTCTACACCCGAAGGCTACTATACCATTCAACAAAAAATCAATCAGCCCCGCGGACATGACAATATTTATGGAACGAGGGGCATGGTCTTTCAGGAGAACGGGTATGCCATCCACGGGACAAACCATCCCGAGAGCATCGGCTCATCTGTTTCGCTCGGATGTGTTCGCTTGTACAATGCCGCTGTCGAGGAGCTGTACAGCTTTGTTTCATTAGGGACAGAATTCATTATCTCCAATGCCCCGTCCTCTGCCCAGCCTTGGAGCAACCCTGTTCCATTCGTTCTCCCGGCTGGCCCTGAGGAAGAGACACCACAAGTCATTTACAATTGGCTCCATTAATTCTTTAGGCTACGTAAAGAAAAGACGTACGGAACGCTATCCCGTTACGCACTGATTTTTACCAGACGTTTATCAAACGAAAAAAGCCCTTCTATCCCATTTAAAAAAGGG